>CASEWR010000133.1 GCA_949291675.1 uncultured Desulfovibrio sp.
CATGCGTGCGGTCTGGAACAGCAGCACAGAAGGTTTGCGCTTCAGCGCTCCCAGCCCTCGTTGTAGAACGTGTCTGTGTAGTATTTGAACCAGTCAGGCCCCATGAGTGCGGCAAGCTTTTTGGTACGTGCTTCTGCTTCCACTCTGCAGACGCCATTCTCGCGAACAACACCATCGTGTCTCCAGCTGACTCTTTCCAGAACGGTCAGGATATTGGGGTGCGTGGTTGCTTCTCCACCAGCTGTCGGCATGGTCTGCTTGTGTTCTGCCAGTGCGTTGTGCAGATGCCGCTCTGTGATCCTCAGCAGCAGTGCTGTCAGACCGAACAGGCAGAACAGGGCATCCAGCAGCCCCTGATCTGCGTCTTTGAGAGAGGTGCCGAGGTGAACGTCCAGAAGTCCGGGACTGACTAGCAGAGATCTGCGTGTGAACACACGCAGACTGCTCTGCAGCACAGGCTGCCCGCGATACTGGGCAAGCAGCTCCTCCATGGTCCAGGCTCTGTCCAGGTCCGTTGTCACCAGCACAAAGCGCATGTCCTGGACAAGCCTGGCTTCCACAGCCTCAGCATCAATGGCAACTTCAGCCTGCACCCTGATGCCGGCCTTTGTCTTCCTGCAGCGTACCTTGTTCAGGCAGCACAGGCCCTTCTTCTTCATGAGGGCCGTGAGGGCCTTGCGGGCTTCTTCCTCACTGCTCCAGGACAGTGCCAGAACAGTGCCAAGCTTCTCCTGCAGCTCAGCCTGCTCTTTCTCAGCCTTGCACATGAGTCTTTGTCTGACCTTCTCCAGACCGTTTGTCTCCTCCACCAGCAGGGCACGGACAGGACGTCCGCCCAGACTGATGTTCTCGCACCACTGTGCCCGCACAGTGCCCTGGGACGGGTCCCCGACATCCACAAAGGCCGTCGGGTCTGCCTCTGCCCTGCAGCGCTTTCCCACCTTGTCTGTCTGCGAGAGCCTGGCCACAAGGGGCAGACGGGCAGCATCAGCAGCCCGGACTGCCTCAGGCGTGCACCAGGCTGCTTCTCCGGCAAGGTACACAGCCGGAACCTGAGCCGAACCCTGCGCAATGTGCTGCGGGAACTGTTCCCAGATGGGCCCGGCAAAGCGGTCCAGCATGTCCTGGCAGGCAGGGGCATCTGCCGAGTGTGCGAGACTGAAAAAAGCAGGATCACCGCGGTGATGATCGGACAGGGCAACAAGACAGAAGGAAGTATTTTTCTTTTGGGACGCAGCCCGTGCCTTGTGTGTCCCGCCGAAGAGAAAGAACGGCCACCTGTTCTCGAGCTCACGCAGTTCAGCAACCATGGTCTCGGCATGCAGAGCCTGGGACTGTATGCCCTGGCCTGCGCGCAAGTGCGCCGCACAGGCTGCAAAGAAGCGCTCGCAGCCGTAGTCACGGATGTGTGCAAGCAGCTCGTGCATGGCTGTGTCACACAGCATGTCCGGATGCAGGTCCTCTCCTGCCAGGACAAGAGGTCTGTGGGAGAAGAAGACATCCGCCTCACCAGCAAAACCGAGCTGCTCGCCGGCAAGCTGCAGCAGCAGTGCCCGCAGCAGTGTTCCGCAGCTGGCAGCGTTCTTCCCTCGTGCAGGCAGCAGCGTGTCCACGAACCTGTCCAGAGCAAAGTGATCCATGGTGCCGGCAAGAATCGGGGCAGTACCCAGGGAAAAGAACTCGAAGTTCAGCTGTGACGGGGGGAAGTGCCCTGTTTCGAACATCTCCTTCGTCTGCCTGTACGATTCCAGAATGATCTGGTCCACAGCACGCAGTGTCCCTGCAGCTGTGCTGTCACTGTCCTGACTTGCCGGGCTGCTGCTGGCCGCAGGTCTGGTTTGTGCCCTGGCCTCGCTCCTTTTTGCCCTTCTGGCCTTTCTGGCCTGTCTTGCTTTGTCCTTGTTCGCCTTTGCCATGCGTCCTCCTGTGTCCCTGTGTCCCTGTGTCCCTGACGCATGCCGCTGCTGCAGCGCAAGGCGCATCAGCTGGCAGGCCCTGCTCAGTTCCGGTCAGGCCTGAGCAGACATGGTAGCTTCTTTGTCAGACGTTGTCAGCGCCCTGCTCGTCCTGCTCGTCCTCGGCCTGCTTCTTTGCACGCACCAGGGGCAGCAGCATGTTGACGACCACATAGGGCAGCTGCAGGCTCAAAAGCACGCTCAACGAGCACAGCGCCAGGAAGACTGCCCGAAAGCGCATCAGTGTGATGCCATTGACCCAGATGCTGCTGGCAGGCACAGCCAGCAGAAAGACTGCCAGGCCTGCAGTGATCACATGCAGGAGCATGAGGGTGGACAGGCGCAGCAAAAGGTCTGTGCGCTTGTCCTGGTCCTGCAGCATGCTGTCATCAGGGGCATGACCAGGCGCATGGCTGCGGCCAAGACAGGCTGCCATGACTGCGGCAATGTCCAGGATGATGAGCACAGGCATGAGGCAGAGCGAGCCTATGCCGAGCATGGTCCAGTCCAGCACATGGGCATTGACCATGCCTGTTGCTGCCACAAAGGCCGCCACCAGCACAGCGCAGAGAAAGAGCAGCGTCTGGAAGAGCCGTGAGGCAAGTTTTGCAGTGAAACTTGAGGATTTCTTTGATGCGGACATGGCAGGGAGCCTCAGCAGGAGTCTACGCGCCCATGGCGTACCACATGGTGGCAATGACCTTCCAGGCCGGAGAGGCCATGGCAGCCGCAAAGAAGAGCAGGACTGCATAGAAGAGCGAAGGCCAGCGCACGTACCAGAACAGGCACAGAGCCAGAGTGAACACAGCCCCTGCACCAAAGGCTGCACTGTAGGCAAAGAGCTCGCTCAAAGAACCAGGCCAGGCAAGGGCAATGGACACAGGGTTCCAGAGCAGGTCCGTTCTGGAGCTCATGGAGAGCAGGAAGAGATTGCCAACCCACACAGGCAGAAAAACAAGGACCAGGGGCCAGAGAACAAGAAGCAGACGACGTGCCATGAAAAAAACCTGCTACAGAAGGGAACGGACTGCACATGGCGCGCTGACAGACATTGCTGCAACTGCCTGGTCCGCAGTCCTGAAGGAAAAACAGTCCCCTTTCTTAACGGTTGCAGGGCCTGTGTGGCAAGAAGCCGTTTTGCAGAGGGTGCGGCAGAGGGCCAGTCCTGTGCTCAGTCCTGTACACAGGTTCCGGGCGCAAGTCTTGTACACAGGTTCCGGGCGCAAGTTCCGGGCGCAAGTTTTGTGGTCGCAGACATGTCTGTTTTTTTTCTGTGCAGGCGCAACACAGCCTGCAAGACAAGCCGTATCTGCAGCATTCCTTCTGTGAGAGAGAGTCAACCGCCCGTTTTCCTGCCTGCAGCATGAGGTCCATATGCAGGCACAAGACACCGATGCGCGCTGTTCATGGGGCAGAAAGCTCTGCAATGAGCCTTGTCAAAGCCCCGGGTACAGACGCGCAGAAGGGCCTTCAGCGTGATTTGCAAGTTTCGATCCAGATTTCGATCCAGATTTCGATTTCGATCCAAGCGCTTGACAAAGGGGCCGTTCCAATCCTACAAGGAACGATCAAATTTTTTCCCCACCCTCTAACCTCTCGAGAGGCCAGCATGTTTAGTAATCGCGGTAAAGCCCTGACATTTGACGATATTCTACTCGTGCCCAGCTATTCGGAAGTGACGCCTGACCAGGTTGACGTCTCCACCTGGCTCACCCCCGAAATCCAGCTGAAGTCCCCCCTGCTCTCTGCTGCCATGGACACAGTGACTGAGTCTGCCATGGCTATTTCCATGGCCCGCATGGGCGGCATTGGCGTCATCCACAAGAACATGAGCATTGCCCGCCAGCGTCTGGAAGTGGAAAAGGTCAAGAAGAGCGAGAGTGGCATGATTCTCGATCCTGTGACCATTTCCTCTGACAGCACTGTGCAGGAAGCCCTGGATCTCATGCGTGACTTCAGCATCTCCGGTCTTCCCGTTGTGGACGACGGCTGCCTGAAGGGCATTCTGACCAACAGAGACGTGCGCTTTGTGATTGACGGCACCAAGGTGCTGGTGCGCGAAGTGATGACCAGTGAAAACCTCATCACCGTGCCCATGGGCACCTCTCTTGAGGAAGCCAAGCGTCATCTGCACGAACATCGCATTGAAAAGCTCCTGGTTGTTGATGACAACAAGCATCTGCGCGGCCTCATCACCATCAAGGACATCGACAATGTGCAGAAGTACCCCAACTCCTGCAAGGACGATCGCGGCCGCCTGCGCGTGGCTGCAGCCATTGGTGTCACTGCCGACACCCTTGAGCGCACAGAGCAGCTGCTGGCTGCCGACGTGGATGCCCTGGTGCTCGACTCCGCCCACGGCCATTCCGCCAACATTCTGCGCACCATTCGCGAAGTGAAGTCCGCCTTCCCGCACTGCCAGCTCATTGCCGGCAACGTGGCCACCTACGAGGGTGCCAAGGCCATCCTCGAAGCTGGCGCTGACTGCGTGAAGATCGGTATCGGACCCGGCTCCATCTGCACCACCCGTATCGTGGCCGGCGTGGGCGTGCCCCAGGTCACTGCCATTGTGGAAGCCAGCAAGGCTGCCAGAGAGATGGAGCGCTGCTGCATTGCTGACGGCGGCATCAAGTTCTCCGGCGACATCGTCAAGGCCCTCACCGTGGGTGCCCACAGCATCATGATCGGCTCCCTCTTTGCCGGCACAGAGGAAAGCCCGGGTGAAACCGTGCTCTACCAGGGCCGTACCTACAAGGTCTACCGCGGCATGGGCTCCATTGACGCCATGAAGGAAGGCAGCTCTGACCGCTACTTCCAGCAGCGCAGCAAGAAGTTCGTGCCCGAGGGCATTGTGGGCCGCGTTCCCTACAGAGGCTCTGTGAAGGACGTCATCTACCAGCTCATCGGCGGCCTCAAGTCCGGCATGGGCTATCTTGGTGCTGCCAACATTCCCCAGCTCTTCGCCACAGGCAGCATCTGCGAGATTTCCCCTGCAGGCCTGCGCGAGAGCCATGTGCATGACATTGTCATCACCAAGGAAGCACCGAACTACCGTCTCGACAACAACTAGGCCAGAGCCTGGCAGGACAGACCAGACAGACCCTCAAGACAGACCCTCAGACAGACCCAAAGACAGACCCTAAGGAGTGGGGACATGCCCAACAAGGTCATCATCATTGATTACGGCTCCCAGGTCACCCAGCTGATTGCGCGCAGAATCCGCGAGGCTGGTGTGTATTCGGAAATCCATGCCTGTACCGTCACAGCAGACGAAGTCAGGGCCATGCACCCCCAGGCCATCGTGCTCTCCGGCGGTCCTGCCTCTGTGGGCGAGGAAGATGCTCCGAAGCTCGACGCAGGCCTGCTTGAACTCGGTGTGCCAGTGCTGGGCATCTGCTACGGCATGCAGGTACTGACTGCCACGCTTGGCGGCGAACTGGCCCAGTCCACCACCAGGGAATACGGCCCTGCAGAGCTGGAGATCCTGGAACAGACCCCTCTGTGGGACACTGTCCCTGCCACCAGCAGGGTGTGGATGAGCCACGGCGACCGCGTCATTAAGGTGCCTCACGGCTTCAAGGTCACTGCCCGCACCCAGACCCTGGACATTGCTGCCATGGCCTGCGAGGAGCGCAGGATCTACGCTGTGCAGTTCCATCCCGAAGTGCATCACACAGAAGAAGGCAGCAAAATGCTTGCCAACTTCCTCTTCAGGGTGGCAGGCCTTGAGCCCGACTGGACCATGTCCTCCTTTGTGGAGCGCACTGTGGCCGAGATGAAGGAAAAAGTGGGTGACAAGCATGTCATCTGCGCCCTCTCCGGCGGCATTGACTCCACCGTGGTGGCTGTCCTGCTCAACCGCGCCATTGGTCAGAACCTGCACTGCATCTTCGTGAACAACGGCCTTCTGCGTGCCGGCGAAGTCGAGGAGGTCAAATCCCTGCTCGGCGACACCATCGGCATCAACCTCACCGTGGTGGATGCCCGCAGCCGCTTCCTGGACAAGCTGGCAGGCGTTGAGGATCCGGAAAAGAAGCGCAAGATCATCGGCCATACCTTCATTGACATCTTCGATGAAGAGGCAAAGAAGATCACCCAGGTGGACTACCTGGCTCAGGGCACGCTCTATCCGGACGTCATCGAGTCTGTCTCCAGCAAGGGCCCGAGCGCTGTGATCAAGAGCCATCACAACGTGGGCGGCCTGCCCGAGACCATGAAGCTGCAGCTCATCGAGCCCTTGCGCGAGCTCTTCAAGGACGAAGTGCGCAAGGTGGCAAAGGAGCTGGGTCTGCCTGACAGCATTGTCTGGCGCCAGCCCTTCCCCGGCCCGGGCCTTGCCATCCGCGTGCTTGGCGAAGTCACCGAGGATCGCCTGCAGATCCTGCGTGCTGCAGACAGCATTGTGCAGGAAGAACTCAAGGCCAGCGGCTGGTACCGCAAGGTCTGGCAGGGCTTTGCCGTGCTCCTGCCGTTGAAGACCGTGGGTGTCATGGGCGACGGACGTACCTATGAGCACGTCATTGCCCTGCGCGTGGTGGACAGTGTGGATGCCATGACAGCTGACTGGTCCCGCCTGCCCCATGACCTGGTGGCAAAGATCTCCGGGCGCATCATCAACGAGGTCAATGGCGTGAACCGCGTGGTCTACGACGTGTCCTCCAAGCCCCCGAGCACCATCGAGTGGGAATAATCTGACCTGAACTTCCGGGGGAGGTGTTGCAGCCTCCCCCTTTTTTTGCCTTCCTGCACTTGCTGCAGGCTCGCCGGCTCATCAGCCTTTCTTTCCCACCCGTTCAGCCTTTCTTTCAGCCTGCCTTCAGCTCCGGGGGAGTTCTCATGAAACTGACCATGCTGGGTACTGGTCACGCCACAGTGACACGCTGCTACAATACCTGTTTTCTTCTGGAAGAAGGCGGCAGGATGGTGCTTGTGGACGGAGGCGGGGGCAATACCATACAGCGCCAGCTGCTGCTTGCTGGCTGCGACTGGAAGGACATCCATCATGTGGTAGTCTCGCACTGCCACCTGGACCATGTGCTTGGCGTCCTCTGGATGCTGCGCCTCTTCTGCCAGGGCATGCGTACGGGAAGCTACGCAGGCGAGGCCTGGATCTACTCCCACAGGGACGTGCTGGACCTTTTGCGCGACATGGCAGCGCGCACCCTCTCTGCAAAATACAGAGCTCCCCTGGATGAGACCCTGCACCTTGTGGAAGTGCATGACGGCGAGACCATCTCCCTGCTTGGTCACCCAACCACCTTCTTTGACATGCAGTCTGTCAACGAGACGCAGTACGGCTTTGCCATGGACTACGCGCAGGGCAAACGCCTGGTCTTCTGCGGGGATGAGCCCTGCCGCAAACATCTGTGGCGCCTGGCTGGACAGTGCGAGTGGCTCCTGCACGAGGCCTTCTGCCTGGCCTCTGAGGCAGCTGTCTTCAGACCCCACGAGAAACAGCACTCCACTGTGCAGGATGCCTGCGAGCTTGCCGAGCTGCTCAGAGTGCGCAACCTTGTGCTCTATCACACGGAAGATACGCACATGGAGAACAGAAAGCAGCTCTATCTGGCAGAAGAGCAGCGCTTCTACTCAGGCAATCTCTTTGTGCCTGAGGATCTTGAGAGTCTGGAGCTGAACTGACAGATCCAGGGCCAGGGCCAGGGAGAAGGCAGCTTCTTCTGCCCTGCTGAAACTACCTGCCCTGAAACCCTGTCCTGCTCACCTTCCCTTCGCACCTGTCCATCTCACCTGCCCTTCTCACCCGCCCATCTCACCCGCTCTTCTCAGGAAAGTTGCAACGCGCACGAACGTCCAGGAAGATCCCATGTCAGTTCCAAAGTGCACAGACAGTCAGACAGACGCCCGGCCGGAACACAAGGCCAGACATACGCAGGGACGCAAACCCGGTCGCACGCAGAATCGCAAGTCTGCTGCACACACAAGCGACCTGCCCCAGGCCCGTCCCTTTCTCAAGTGGGTGGGCGGCAAGAGCCAGCTCCTGCCTGAGCTGCGCAAATACTATCCCTTTGCAACAGCGCACACCCGGACAAAGAAGCCGCATACAAAGACGCATATCACCCGCTATGTGGAGCCCTTTGCCGGCGGCGGCGCTGTACTTTTTGACATCCTCAATCACTGTGAGCCTGAACACGTCTATCTCAGTGACCGCAATGCAGACCTTGTCAATGCCTATTGCTGTCTGCGCGATCAGCCGGAAGCACTGATTGCACGCCTTGCTGCGCTGCAGGAAGAATATCTGCCCCTGGGAGCTGCAGAGCGCAAGGCCTGCTACCTTGCCCATCGCGACCGTTTCAATGCCATGAAACTGCAGCAGGGCAAACAGCCAGAACTACAGGCTGCAGAACAGGCCGTGCAGCAGGCCATGACGCAGACTGTGCAGCAGACTGCAGGCCGTACAGACTGCGCAACACTGACGCCTGCAGCACAGCTTGAGCGGGCAGCACTCTTGATCTTTCTCAACAAGACCTGCTTCAATGGTCTGTACAGAGTCAATCGCAAAGGCCTGTTCAATGTGCCTGCAGGGGTCAGTGCGTCTCCTGCCATCTGCAATGCAGAGAATTTGCGTCTGGTCTCTGCCAGATTACAGAAGGTCAGCATTGCCTGTGCAGACTATACAGCCTGCGCAGACCATGTGGACGAGCACACCTTTGTCTACTTTGACCCGCCCTACAGACCCATTTCCCCAAGCTCTGCCTTCACAGCCTACACTGAGGAGAGCTTTGCGGAACAAGAGCAGAAGGCGCTGGCAGCCTTCTTTGCCATGCTGCACCAGCGGGGCGCACTCCTTTTGCTCAGCAACTCGGACCCAGGTAATGTCTGCGAGGATGACTTCTTTGACAGGCTCTATGCAGGCTTTACCATACGCCGCGTGGCAGCCAGGCGCATGATCAACTGCAAGGCTGCCGGCAGGGGCGAGATACGAGAGCTGCTCATCTCAAACTTTGCGCCCAGCGAGTAGCAGACACTGAGTGGACCCGGGGAACAGCGGCCTGCACATCAGCACAGACACAGCAAAGACACGGGAAAGACACAGGGATGACAGAGGAGAATGCATGAGCACAGAGCAGGAGAAGCAACTTGCTGCAGAAGCCGGGCCGGAAACGGAGCTGGCAGCAGAGCTGGCGACAGAGCTGAGCGCCGAAGCGGAACTGACAGCAGAACTTGCAGCAGGACTGAACGCCGAAGCAGCACTGGCAGCCGGCCTGGACATTGCACCGGACACTGACGCTGCGCTTGTCAGCATGCGCGATTGCGCCCTGGACATCTTGCAGGCCATCTGGAACTGGGACTATGTGCACTGGGAGCACATGGAGCCCCTGGTCACAGGCCCCATTGCCACACTTTTGCGCAACAATATGGCTGAGAGTGAGGAAGCGCCCTCGCGGCTGCTGCAGACCCTGTGCATCACCGAGTCCGGCTGGCTTGAGCACGGGAACAAGCACGAAGACAAGCATGAGGACAAAGGCGGGGACGGGGACAGGGTTGGCTGGGTGAAGGCTGTCTACACCTGGAAGGAATGCCAGGCTGCAGCTGATGCGGACCAGGGCAGCGAGACCATGGTGTGGGTCTTCCTCCGTGAGAACGGGCGCTGGAAGGCCTGCTCCGTGGGCCGTGACGTGCCTGTGTAGCTCCTGCAGCCAGTCTGCTGCCAGCTTGGAATCTGTGCTGCACGCTGCAACGCCCCGGAGCTTTATGACAGCCGGCCTGCAGCCTGTGCCTGGAGCCTGGAGCCTGGAGCCTAGACCAGCCCTTCCCACCACTGCGGCTGCAGGGGCAGGTCCTTGCGGAGGGGAATAACCTTGCCCATGAGGGGGGTGAAGAGAGGCAGGTTTTGTTCTGCTGCGCACTGCACGGCACGCTGGAAGGGCTCATCCCAGGCGTGCTGGGAGAGACAGAAGCGGCCGATATGGGCGGGCATGTAGAACCTGGCATGCACATCCTTTGCTGCCTGTGCTGCCTCATGGGGAAACATGTGCACAGTGGGCCAGTTTGCATTGTACTGGCCGCTGTCCATGATGGCCAGGTCCACACTGCCAAAGCGCTCGCCAAGGCGTTTAAAGTGGCTGCCATAGCCGCCATCGCCGCTGTGCAGGATGCGAAAGTCCGGGGTCTCCAGCACAAAGCCGCACCACTCGGCTCTGTCATGATTGGTGAGCGAGCGTCCGGAGAAGTGACGCGAGGTAATGATGTGGATGGTCAGGTCCCCGAAGCTGACATGCTCATCCCAGTCGCGCTCAACCAGCCTGCTGCGCGCAAAGCCCCAGCGCCTGAAGTGGGCACCTGTGCCCAGGGCACAGACTACGTGGCCGATCCTGTCCTTCAGGGCCATGATGGTGGGATAGTCCAGGTGATCCCAGTGATCATGGGTGATGAGCAGAAGGTCTATGGCAGGCATATCTGCAGCCGTACAGAAGGTGGTGCCGTCAAAGGCCCTGTTACTGAAGAAGACGGGCGAGCCGTAGTCACTGAAGACCGGGTCAATGAGGATATTTCTGCCTGCCAGGCGCAGGAAGAAGGAAGAATGCCCGAGCCAGACAAGGGCGTCTTCACGGATGTTGCGCAGACTGCGCACACCAGCCCTGTCATGGGGCAGCGGCTGGGCAGGACGGGGACGCTCACGCTGCAAAAAGAGCCAGCGCACCAGCGAGGTCACAAAGTTGCCGTCATGGGCAAGCACAGGAGCAGGCTCAAGGTTGCGAAAGACGCCATCCACCTGATGGGCAGAGCGCAGAATGCGCGCAAGCTCCTGCCCCTCGGGCAGGGCTCCAAAGGCTTCTGTGTGCAAAAAGGCCATACCTCCGGCTCCTCCACAGGCAAGAACTGCACCACTTGCGGCACAGGCCTTGAGAAAGGTTCGTCTCTTCATCGTCTCCTCGCAACCCCTTGCAAAAGGGCATCCCGCAGCACTGGCACGGTTCTTCCGGTCCTGCTCTTCCATTGTGGCGGGGTGTACGCTGGCCTTGTAGCACAGCAGGGCCGGAGAAATCGCCTGACAAAACTGGCAAAAACTTGCCTGTTCCCATTTGCAGGACACTGAAGCGTCCCGGGAAGGACAACGTCCGCCTGCGTCCGGCTGTGCGTTTGCTGCGCGCTTGATGGACGCTTGCTGGGCGCTTGCTGCGTGTTTGCTGCGCCGCAAATGCCGTCACAAAACAAAACTCCCGCCCCAAACATCCTTGAGGGATGCCGGGACGGGAGAGAATCTGTCTGCAAAATCCTTAGAAGGAGGCTTCTTCCACTTCGCCAAGGCCCATGTTTTCCGAGCCCTGCAGCCTGCCGTCAGCCATGCCGGCGTACTGTGCCTCGGCATAGTCCTGACGATCACCCATGCGATCGCCACCAGGACGGTCCATGCGCTCAGGACGGCGCGACCAGTCGCCCTCGCCCTGCTGGCCCTCCGGACGGCGTCTGTCCAGGAAGATGACCTTCTGGGCCTTGATCTCGGTCACATAGCGATTCTGCCCGCTGGTATCGACCCACTTGCGGGTCTGCAGGCTGCCTTCCACATAGACCAGGCTGCCCTTGCCGATATGATGGGCGCAGTTTTCTGCCAGTCTCTGGAAGGTGATGATACGGTGCCACTCGGCATGTTCCACACGCTGGCCGTTTCTGTCAGTCCAGCTCTCGTCCGTCACAATATTGAATGTCGCAATGGGCGCCCCGTTTGACAAATACTTGAGTTCAGGGTCCTTTCCCAGACGCCCCATCAGCATTACCTTGTTCAGCATGATGTCTCTTCTCCTTGGGAACATCATCGAGACGCCCCCTTGCGGAGCGTCTCAGCAGTCAGTATGAAAAGAATACGAAAAAAA
>CASEWR010000134.1 GCA_949291675.1 uncultured Desulfovibrio sp.
CTGCCCCACAGTCACCCAATAGTCAGCTCACAGCTGCCCCACAGCTGCCCCACAGCTACTCCATAGTCACCCCACAGGTCTGCAAACTCATCGCAGCACGGTCGGACGGCGCTCATTCACCCGGGGAGCTCATGGAAACAATAGGTTTAAAGGACAAAGGTAATTTTTTGGCAAAGTACCTGAACGTCGCTATCAGGCTTGAACTGGTAGAAGCTGTCTATCCCGATCTGGCCAGGCAAAGTCCCAAACAAAAATATCGTCTTGCCAGGCAGGGCACGGCCTTATTGAAAGAGAACAAAGAGCTGTTTCCAGCTTTTTGACGACAAAATGTTGAACTTGTCACAAAAAACCGCGCATCCCGGGGAGTGAACGTGGTCAGGCAACATCACCCATCAGGACACCCATCTGGAGAGCGGCATGAACACCTGACCTTCATGTGCCCGGGGCACTGAGGCTCAGCAGACTCATCATACGCATCATACAAGCAGGCAAGCCGGGGAGGACACTCCCAGGCTTCCTGCCTTCTGGCTGGGTCAGTCTTCTGACGTCACAGGCCCCTGCCAGAAGGTGTGGGGTTCATGATGATGGGTGAACATCCGTCGCCGCGTTGCTGCCAGCCTGTGCGTCAGCTCCCTGGGACACCTCGCTGCCAGCCAGAGCCTCTGCCTCGTCGGCAGTGTCTGCTGTTGCAGCACCTGGCATGCCCCAGATCTTCTTCCACTCGCACAAGAGTTTGAGTGCTGCCAGGGGCGAGAGGCTCTCCGGGTCCAGGTCCTGGAGGATGGGCACCAGGGGGTGCTGCCAGCTTTTGCAGCCCTGCACGGCAGGGTCTGCCTGCTTTCTGCCAGAGGCTGCCTTGTCAGGCTTGCCTGTTTCAGCTTTGTCTGCAGCCTTGTCCTGTGTCGCAAGTCCTGGCAGGCGCCCGGGCTGCAGCCCCGCTCCCAGGGCCTGGGAGACTGCCTTCTGGCCAGCCTGGCGCACGCTTTCCAAACGCTCCAGCAGGTCGCGGGCTCTGGTTACCACGGCATGGGGCACTCCTGCCAGGCGGGCCACTTCCACACCATAACTCTTGTCCGAAGGGCCTGGCAGCAGCTTGTGCAGGAAGATGATGCCCTTGTTGAACTCGCGTATGGCCACATTCATGGTGAAGACACCGGGGATCTGGCCTTCCAGTCTGGTGAGTTCATGGTAATGAGTTGCAAAGAGCGTGCGCAGTGATCCCCCGAAACGCTGGGCAAGGTCTTCAGCCACTGCCCAGGCCAGGGCCAGACCGTCAAAGGTGCTGGTGCCCCTGCCTATCTCATCCAGAATGATCAGGCTGTGGCGCGTTGCCTGGCGCAAAATACGGGCTGTCTCTGTCATCTCCACCATGAAGGTGCTCTGGCCCTGGGTCAGGTTGTCCGAGGCACCCACGCGGGAGAAGAGTCTGTCCACAATCCCCAAGGTTGCGGACTGGGCGGGAACAAAGGAACCCATCTGGGCCATGAGGCAGATCAGGGCCACTTGGCGCAGAATGGTGGATTTGCCGCCCATATTGGGGCCTGTGAGCAGGCAGAGCCTGCGCCCCTGGTCCAGGGTCAGGCTGTTGGGCACAAAGTTGGCCTGGCCCAGCATGCTCTCAATGACAGGGTGGCGTCCTTCCTGGATGCGCAGCACAGGATCGTCACACAATTCAGGGCGCACCCAGCCGTACTCACGGGCTTTTGCTGCCAGGCTCTGCCAGTAGTCCACACGGGCCAGGGTGTCAGAGATGGCACACAGGCGCGGGCGCAAGCTTGCCACATGCTCGCGCAGCTCCTGGAAGAGTTTGTACTCAAGGCTGCAGCGTCTGTCTGCTGCCTGGACAATATTGTCCTCCAGGGTCTTGAGATTTTCAGTGGTGAAGCGCTCGGCATTGGCCAGGGTCTGTCTGCGCTCAAAGTCCTCGGGCAGGCCCTCACGTGCCTGCAGGCGGGAAATCTCATAGTAGTAGCCAAAGACACGGTTGTTGCCGAGCTTGAGGCGAATCTGACCGACTCTGGCCTGGTCTTCTTCGAGTTGCTGCTGCAGAAGCTGCTCGCCGTGCTCGCAGAAATCCAGAATGGCGTCGAGCTCAGCATTGTAGCCCTTGCGAAAGATGCCGCCCTCGGTAATGAGGGTGGGCATGGTGTCTGCCAGGGCTTTGGAGAGCAGGTCTGCACAGTCTGTCATCTCATCAAAGGAAGCCAGAAGCCGTGCAAGCAGGACAGGTGTGCCTGACGGCGCAGAGACCCTGGCAAGTTCTGTGAGGGCTGCATGCACTGCAGGCAGGCAGAGCAGGGTGTTTTTCAGGCCTGCAAAGTCCTTCGGGCTTGCACGATTGAGGCAGATGCGCGTCGTCAGGCGCTCCAGGTCAAAGACGCCGTCCAGGGCTGTGGCAAGGTCCTTTAAGACGGCAGGGGCTTTGATGAGGGCAAGGACACAGCCCTGAATGCAGGTGATGGCCTCTTTGTCACGCAGGGGATTGCGGAGCATGTCCTCCAAAAAGCGTCCGCCCATGGGAGTGATGGTTGCATCCATCACAGAGCGCAGGGTGCCCTTGCCGCGATTGCCGCTGACGGTCGAAAAGATCTCAAGGTTGCGCTCTGTGACCTCATCCACAAGGAGATAGCGGCCCATGTCCAGGGGCCTGAAGGGCAGAAGATGGTCAGGATTGCGCTTCTGAGTCTGCTCAAGATAGGCCAGCAGGGCTCCGGCAGCTCTGGGCATGACAGTATCCTGCATGCCCAGGGAGCGTATGTCACTGACCTTCTGGCTCCGGGTAATGCGCTGTGTGCACTGTTTGAGATCAAAGGCCAGCCTGCCTCTGCGCACCAGGCGCAGGCCATGCACAAGGTCCAGACCAGCGTCTGCAGGCAGCTCCAGGCCTTCCTGCACAAGAAGCTCACGGGGCGCATACTTGGCCACATACTGCCAGATGGCAGGCAGAGGCTGGGTGATGCCGCTCCACTGACCAGTGGAGATGTCTGCCCACACAAAGGCTGCCTTGTCCTTGTCCACGCACAGACTGCCCAGGTAGTTGTGCAGCTTGGCTGTGAGCTGTTCTTCCTCAATGACTGTGCCTGGCGTGAGAATGCGGGTGACCTCGCGGCGCACCAGTCCCTTTGCGAGCTTTGGGTCTTCAACCTGATCGCAGATGACAATGTTGTAGCCCCTGGCCAGCAGCTGTCCTGTATAGCCTTCCACGGCATGCCAGGGCACACCGCACATGGGCACAGCGTTGGGGGCATTCTTGTTGCGGCAGGTGAGGGCAAGCTGCAGCTCGCGGGCAGCTATGGGCGCATCCTCAAAGAAGAGCTCGTAGAAGTCTCCCATGCGGTAGAAGAGCAGGGCATCCGGGTATTCCGCCTTGATGGCCAGATACTGCTCGAACATGGGCGTGATGCGATAGCCAAGGGCTCCTGCCCGTGCGGCAGCAGTGGTAGTTTGTGCGCAGGCGCATGTGTCTTCGTTCTCAGTGTTCTCAGCGCTGTCCGTGTCCTGAGAGATGTGTGTCTGGCTGTCCTGCAGCTGGTTGTCTGCAGGCTGACTGTCCGTCCTGTCGTGCATGCGTTCTGGCATAGCTGGTCCTGAATGGTGCTGGAAGGTCCTGGATGATTTGGGATGGTCTGGATGATTCTGGAGGAGCCCGGGGGCCTGGGGAGATCACGGATGGCCCTGAACGGGGGCCTGGGGAGAGCCCGGCATGGGAGAAGACGCAGGGCTGTGTCGCCCGGGCAGGGCCCTGTGGCTGCATCGGGGCAGAGACCGGGCCGGCCGAAAGCAGCATCCTGCCTTCATCGTTGCCGGCAAGCGTGCCCCGGGGCTCTTCTCTACCCTGTGCAGGTGCCCTGCACAAGGGCAGTATACACTGTGCAATGGGGGGCTGTCAGGTGCGCACAGCACGCAAAAAAACAAAGAAAGCGGCGGAGTTATCTCCGCCGCCTCTGGAAAATTTGTGATTGCGGGCTCAACACCCGGCAGGACCTATGCCTTGCCTGGGGCAGCGTTGTCCGTTGCCTGGGCTGCATCCATTTCGTCAGGAGTCTTTTCTGCAAAGAACTCGTTGACTTCGGCGTCCTTCTTCTGCTTTTCCGCCTTTGCCTCGGCCTGTTCTTCAGCCTTTTCTTCCTTCTTCTTGTCCTTGCCGAAGAAGAGCTTCAGGCGGCTTTCCTTAGGCTGTTCAGCCAGCTTTTCCATCTGGGTCACCAGCTTGCGCTCTTCATTCCGCATGGCCTGCACGCGGAAGTTGGCACGCATGATTCTGGTGGAAAGACGCATTCTGTCCCACACAAGGGTGAGCAGGCAGAGAATTGCGCCAAGCAGGAAGGCTGCCAGCAGCACAAAGTAGAAGGGCAGTTCAATGCTTGTCATGGCTGGCATGAACAGGAGGTCCAGTTTGAAGGACAGGGTCTGAGAGAGCGAGGCCTGGTTCTGGAAAAGGAAGATCATGGCCACAAAGAAGATGAGAACCAGCACAAGCGCCTTGATATACCGCATGAAACAACCCTCCTCAGCAGTGTGTTGGCGCGGACGCAAAATAAGGTTTCAGGGCTTTGTAGGTGGAAGCGAGATGTTCCGGCATGGTCCGCACCTCGTCCATCACTGCCATGAAGGACGAATCGCCATTCCAGCGCGGTACCAGATGGAAATGCAGATGTTCGCGTATGCCCGCTCCAGCTGCCTGCCCCAGATTGAGACCAATGTTGATGCCCTCGCAGTGGAAGTGCTGCTTGAGGACAGAGGAACAGAACTGCAGATAGTCCATGATTTCATGGGACGTCTCTGCTGACAGGGCTGTGATCTGCATGACATGTTCATACGGACAGACCATGATGTGCCCGTTATTGTAGGGGAACTTGTTCATGATCACGAAGCAGTGCTTTGCCCTGTGCAGAACGAGGCGTTCCTCATCCTCATCCGTGCTTTCCGGAAGACAGAACACACAGTCGTCCGGCTTCGGGCCAAGAATATAGTGTATGCGCCAGGGCGCCCACAAATGCTTCAT
>CASEWR010000135.1 GCA_949291675.1 uncultured Desulfovibrio sp.
AGCCTTGTTCCTGCAGCTGCAGGCTCTGACGTACGCCAAAGCCTTCTGCAGCTTCATCCCCTGCCCCTGCCAGACAGCCCCATGGGCTGTCTGGCTGCTCTGCTTTGTGCCAGCAAACTGACTGTCCTGCGCAGCAAAAAAACGCGAATGTCCCCGGCGTCCCTGATGTTTCCTGCTGAAAAGACGGGAACATGCATGCCTCAAAGAGCTGATCAGGGCCAATATCCTGTCAAATCAAGGAGAAGCTCTATGGCAACAGCACTGGATGTGGCAAAATACATCCTCGAAACTCAGGATGAGATGACAACGGTCAAGCTGCAGAAACTTGTCTACTACTGCCAGGCATGGTCTCTGGTCTGGGAAGAAAAACCCCTCTTTGCGGAGAGAATTGAAGCCTGGGCAAATGGTCCTGTTGTGCCAGCCCTCTTCCACTACCATCAGGGCATGTATCTGCTCTCTGCTGCGACCCTCACATGTGGCGACAGCGCGAATCTCACCAGCGATGAGAAGGAGGTAATCGACACTGTCCTCAAGGGCTATGCCGAAAAGAGCACGCAATGGCTCGTTGCCCTGACGCATCTCGAAGATCCTTGGAAGGATGCCAGAGCCGCTGCAAAGGCTCAGCCCGGCGAGCGCTGCAACCAGGAGAGTACCCTCGGCGCTCTCCTTGAATACTACTCAGGCCTGGGGGACTGAGCGACGAATCTGAGCGACGATTTTAAGCGACGACACGAAGGAACTGCCAGGACATACTCTGAACTTTTTCCCCGCGATACTGGCTGTAGTGCTCCTGTATGGCGAGTACAGTGCACGTTGTACCTTGTGTACATTCTCACGTACATGCTCATGCATGTTCTTACGCACTGCAAAAGAGACCCTGTCCTTTTTGCAAAGAGAGCAGACGTCAGGTGGCGAGGACATTGCGAGAACCCGGCTAGTTCCCCGTAAAACCAGCCTGAAGACAGACATTTCAGGGAAGTGTTGCTGCACGCCTGCGTACACTGACTGCCCCGGCCTGACACAGAGCCCCCTGCCCGGCACTCCCTGCACATCCAGGACACATCCATACCCATGCCCATAGCCATGCCCTCCTGCCTGCTTCCCGTTGCCACCTTCTCTTCTGACATCCGGCTCTGCTGCGCCCCACAGCCCAGGGATGCAGCCCTCATCAGACAGCTCACCCAGGTCTGGGAGAGCGCTGTGCGCGCCACCCATCACTTCCTCACAGAAGCTGATATCGAGCACATCAGGGCCATGGTGCCCCAGGCGCTGGCAGACGTCCCGCACCTCTATCTTGCCCTGCACAAGGAGCTGGGACCTGTAGGTTTCATGGGCATTGCCGGGACAAAGCTTGAGATGCTCTTTCTCCATGCCGACATGCGTGGCAAAGGCCTTGGCAAAGCCCTGGTTGTGTGCGGCATCGAGCGCCACAACATTACTCAGGTCGTGGTCAACGAGGCAAATCCTGCAGCCAGGGGCTTCTATGAGCATCTGGGCTTTCAGGTGACAGGTCGAAGCTCCCTGGACGAACAGGGCAATGCCTGGCCCATACTCTTCCTTGCGCGCAGCTGAGCACGACCGCAACACCCCTGACCACAGAGGGACAGGGGCCTGGCAGAGCGCTTCAGAAGGGCACCTCGTCGTCGTCAAAAGTCACAGGCTCTGTCGTTGGCACAAACAAATCCGGCAGCTTCTTCCTGCGTTTTGCTCTCTTCGACGAACAACGCTTGCCGCCACCATCGTCCCAGTCTTCCCAGCCCTCCAGGTACACTGGCACGTCGGGTGCATCTGTCCAGACAAACGCGTCATAGTAGGGATGATACACCAGCTGGGGCTCGCCAGATGCAGAGGATGTCTCCGGCAGCGTCTCAGGTGCTGCCTCTTTGGGCGTCTCTGCTTCCCTGGACCTGCACTCCTGCACGCACACAGCGCCGTCCTCAGCAGCAGTAAGGATGGTGTGCTGCACGTCTTCTGCGTACAGTCCCCAGTCTTCACCAATGCCCTCCTCAACTCCCTGCCACAGGGCTTCAGAGGAGGTCATGACAAGACACTGCACACCACTTGCTGCAGCCCTGACCAGCAGAGTGCCAAGCCTGTGCTGACGCTTCGGATCCAGTCCCTTGTCGGGTGCGTTGAGAAGCAGCACCTGCTTCCACTGCCGCCTGGGCTTTGTTGCTGCTGCACTATGCAGAGCACAGAGGAGCCTGAACATGGCGACAGCAAGCTCCCCAAGCCCTTCCAGTTTCTTAAGCCCCTGATTGATCTGTACCTTTGTCTTCCTGGAGAGGGGCAAAAAGGAGGGTGACAGAGAAAACTTTGGACAGAGCGCCTCCATCCAGGCAAGGACGCTGTGGCAGGCAAGATCCCCGCGGCTTGCTACTGCCTGCAGCTGCCAGGGGACTGTTTGTCTGCGGCAGACATCCCACAGAACGTGGACAGGTTGTTTCCTGTACATGTGCGGAAAGAGACTGATCCTTGTCCAGAGATTGTGCACGTTCTCTTCTGTGAAGCGTGGCTCGCTGCCAGCTTCCCAGTGCCATTCCCGCCAGCCGCTGTACGCCTGGCACAGCTTCTCAAAGCGGCGCTCACACTCCTTCTCAGACTCAGGCTGGCACTCGCTCTCAAAGTCGGACCAGAACCATTCTCCAAAGTCAGCATCTGTATCCGGGTCAAAGATGCGCTTGCAGCCAATGTGACAGTGCTGTGCTCCGGGTGCAGTGACGTCTTCAAGGGAAGGCTGAGGCATGCGTTTGTTCCTGCCAAGAATGCACAGGGCCTGTTCTATGGCCTTGCAGGCCTGTTCAGCTGCTGTACTGCCATCATGGCTGAAGACAGTGAGCTTCTTTATGGTGAAAGTGACATCTGCAAAGCAGCCGGCATTGTGGAGAAAGAGCTGATCGATCATGGCTTCCTCGCATGGGCGTTTGTATGGCGTCCGCAGAGCGTCTGTATGACACGTCCTCGCGGAGCGTCCCGGCAGCAGCATGCAGCAGGCATGCAGCCAGGCACGTTGCCGTGTGCAGCAACAGCACTCTCAGTTTCTGGAACAAGAAAAGGGTCTTACAGTGTTCTGACTGCAAGACCCCGGAAAGTCATAAACTGGAGCCAGCTAAGAGACTTGAACTCTTGGCCTGCTGATTACGAATCAGCTGCTCTACCAACTGAGCTAAGCTGGCTTGAATGAAGACAGTGCAGCTTGTGCTGTCAGTGCACTGCGAAAGGTATGTCTAGCCTAAACAGGCAGGGCAGTCAATGCTTTTGTTGTGAGGAAATCCGGCATGTCTGCCTGAGAAGTGTCCTCTGCCTTTCCGGCTTCCCGGCTACTTTGCGACCACACGCAGGGGCAGCCAGTGCAGCTGCGGCCCCTCTTCGTGAGTCTGTCCGATATCCCAGCTGTAGTCAGCCCAGCCCATCTTTTCGGCAATGGCCGAGGCTATGCCCTTTGCATTGATGATGGGGTGACGCTTGAAGACAGCAGGAAGCCCGTAGGTTAAGCTGCACATCAGACATTTGCCTGGGCGCTGATGCAGTTCCATGGCCACTTCCACTGCGGTCTCGGACTCTGTGCGAGGCTTGAGAACGATGGTGTAGGCGCCTTCTTCAGCGCCCCCGAACAGGGCATCAAAAAAGGCATCTGTCCGTTGCGGCGGGAACAGGTCCTTAAGAAAGTCGTCTGTTATCTTCTGTGCCAGTATCTTCTGTGCCATTGTTTTTTCCTTCCAGCCAGAGCATGTCGGCTTGAGTCAGAGTGTAGTCGGTACGTGTCAGTCTGTCGGGACTGAAGTTTTGCACCAAATCGCCGGGATGTACAGCTTCCTTTCTGTCAATCAGTCCTGCTGCCCGGGCTAAAAGTCCTGTGACCCGCCATGGGGAGACGTTGCGCGTGCGCAATGCCTCAAGGCTTAAGGAGGCCTGCCGTTTGGCAAGGCGCTCGCCATCCGTATCCAGCAGCAGCGGAATGTGGCCGTATTCTGGTGCAGGCATGCCTAAGGCGTCAAGAATGGCCAGCTGACGCACTGTGGAGGGGAGAATGTCGCGTCCGCGTATCACCTGGGTGATGCCCATGAGCCCGTCGTCCACGCTCACAGCCAGCTGGTAGGAGAAGATGCCGTCTGCCCGCTTCATGTTGAAGTCGCCGCCGCTCTCCTCAATGCTCTGGCGCTGCGGGCCCATGACAAGGTCGTCAAAGGCAAAGACCCTGCCCTGGCCACGAAAGCGCCAGGAGGCTGGCAGGCCTTTTTGGGTGCGCTCTGCAACCTCGGCAGGTGTCAGGTTGCGACAGGTGCCAGGATACACAATGCCTGCATCGCCTAAGTGCGGTGCTGAGGCCAGCATGCGCAGATCCTTTCTGGAACAGAAGCAGGGATAGGCCAGCCCCTTGTCGCGCAGGGTCTGCAGGGCGTCCTCATAGAGGTGAAAGCGGTTGGACTGATGCCATGAGGCCAGCTCGCGCTCAGGGGTGGGACCCTCGTCCCAGTCCAGCCCCAGCCAGCGTATGTCCGACATGAGCATCTGCATGTAGACCGGGGAGCTGCGCTCAAGGTCCAGATCCTCCATGCGCAGGACAAGCTCGCCGTTTTGCGAGCGCACAAAGAGCCAGGCCAGCAGAAAGGCCCAGGCATTGCCAAGATGGGCCATGCCCGTGGGACTTGGTGCCAGACGACCCCGAACTGTCATATTTCTCCCCTGCGTCTGCATGAAACGTCATCCGAAGCAATGCCGGCATACGACGCGGCATCCGAAGAAGCCCCTCTGAAAAAGCTCGCCAGAAAGAACGCATCTGGAGCATACCTGACACGCATGCCAAAGGCTGCCCGGAACATGACATCCGATGTCGAAAACGCTGTCATTTCCTGCCAGGAGCCTGTATGGCATGTTCTTCTGTAAAGGCATCGCAATTCAGGCGCACTTTCAGCAAAAAAGGGCACCCTGGGGCGCCCTGCAGACGAACAAAAATTTGTACCGATGACCGTCCGGGCGCCTGAGCAGCACCAGCCAGCCCCTGCCAGCCCGTATCAGCCCTTTTTAGCCTTTGGACGCCCGGTCCGCTGCACTCTTTCTGGCAGGACGCACTTCTATGTGGCGGGTAGACTTTGCCTGGGCTGTGGCCTTTCTGACATTTGTCCTGGCACTGGCAACGCCAGCCTTCTTGGAACTGCCCTTTGCCGACCTGGAAGCTCTGGCCGACTTCTTTGCCTTGCCGGACTTCTTGGCCACAACAGTCTTGCCGGGAATGACCAGCTTCTGGCCTATGCGCAGTTCGTGGGCGTTCTTGAGCTTATTGGCGGCAAGCAGGGCCTTCACAGTGGTCCTGTTCTTTTCTGCCACTTCAGAAAGGGTATCGCCGGATCGTACGGTATAGGATCTGGCCCTGGTTCTGGCCTGCGTTCTCTTCTTTGAGGACTTCTTTGCTGCGACCAGTTTGGTCTTCTTGGACTTTGCGCTGCGGGCTTCGTACTTCTTGTCCTGCTCGCGGGTGGCCTTTGCCAGCGCTGTATTGGGCTCGCTGGTGTCCACACGGCGGGCGCCTATGAAGTTGCGGGCAAAGTAGCCTGTTTCCATGGACTCGATGCGCACCCGGGTATTGGTGCGCGGGGCGTGGATGAACTTGCCGTCACCAAGGTAGATACCGGTGTGGTAGCCGCCGCGGCTTCTGCGGAAGGCAACAATGTCGCCTGCGCGCATGTCAGCCTTGTTTCTGATGCGGTAGCCTGAGCGGGACTGCTCGGCTGCCGTGCGCGGCAGCTTGATGCCTGCGCCCTTGTAGGCCCACTGCACAAGGCCGGAACAGTCAAAGCCGCCTGGCCTGGTGCCGCCGAACACATAGGGTGTGCCCAGGGCCTTGTGGGCCCGCTGCAGCACCACGCTGGTCGTGCCATTGCCCCCCTTTGCCAGAGTACCGTTGTCAAAGACCAGCTCGTCATCAAGGTCAGGCCTGAGTGCAGCGTCATAGTTTCTGCGAAACTTCTGGTACTGAACCACAGAAGGGTCCTTTTCAGATCCGGCCACGGACGGGTCCATCTGCGGTTCTTCCCCTTTCTTCTTGGAAGCGCAGCCGACTACCATCACCAGGCAGACCACAAGAAGCGCCAAAAATATGCATCTGTTCTTCATCCGAACTCCGTCAGACAGTGCGTCAATCCAGTATTCAGGGCGTATCAGTCTTCCGAACCTTCCAGTCTTGCGAACTTTCCAGCCTTGCGAACCTTCCAGTCTTGTGAACCTTTCAGGCTTGCGGCTGACCCTGAAAAGACCTGCGGCGTTCTCCGCAAACGCCGCACTCCTTCTCAGACGTTCAGGAGACTGCCCTGCCGGGGTCCCTGCCGGATGCCGTGCCGGCTTTCAGGCAGATTCCCTTGCCTGTTCCCTTGTTGCGGTCACAAAAAGAACAAGACCATCCAGCCCCCTGCTGACAGGGGGATTTCAGGGCATTGAGAGCGCGAAGGCTGTGGCACCCGCGCGCAAATTTTCAAAACTTTACCACGCAAAATTTCTTTGCGTCAACAAAGAGCCCGGATTTTTCTGTCCGGTACAAAAATTTTGTCTGTATTTTTCGTGTTACGCGCCATGTCTCCTGCACAGCCCGTGCACTGTACCTTCTGTCACTGTACCTGTCTGTTCTTCACACAATGCGTCATAGTGCAGTCACTGTGCATCTGCGCGGCATCCACACTGCGCCCATGCTGCATCCACACTGCATCCACACTGCATCCATGCTGCGTCCATGCTGCGTGCACTGTGCAGACAGTACGTGCGTGCAACATCATGCCTTGCCCGCAGAACTGTCCTGCTCTTGCTGGTCAGGCTCGCACATCTGCTCACGTTCTGCATAGGTGCATTGCTGTGTGTCTCGTTGTATGCGTGCCTGTGAGCGCCTGCGTGCCTGCCTGTGAGGCTACCTGTGTTCGTAGTTGTGTTCAATGACGGCAATGGCATTGTGATTGTGAATGGATTCCATGCTTTCCACCTGCACACGAAAGCCGCACACATGGGGATGCTCCAGCAGTCTGCTGGCCACATTGCGCACCACATCCTCCACAAAGCAGGGCTGGGCAAAGGCGTGTTCTGTGACATACTTCTCATCTTCGCGCTTGAGCACTGTGTACACAGGGCTTGAGCCGGAGGCCTCGGCAATGTCAATAAAGTCCTCAAGCCAGGAAAAGCCGTCTGTGCGCAGCAACATGTGGATGAGGGTGCGCTGGGAGTGGGCGCCCTCGTCGCTGATGGCCTTGGAGCAGGGGCAGACTGTCATCACAGGCACAGTAATTTCCAGACTGAAGCGGGGTTTCAGGCTTGCATCAAGCTCGCCTGTGAGCACGCAGTCATAGCTCATGGTGCCTTCCACGCCGGACACAGGGGCCTTCTTGCGCACAAAGTAGGGAAAGGAAAAGACCACCTGGGCACTGCTGGCCTCAAGGCGCTCGCGAATGCTGGTCAGAAGGTCGCGCACAGCCCGATAGCTGATCTTGCCTTCCCAGGTTTCCAGAGCCTCCACAAAGCGGCTCATGTGTGTGCCCTTGAAGGACGAGGGCAGATCCACTGTGAGATCCGCCAGCGCCACGGTATGCTGCCGCTCATTGGTTCTGTCCTTGAGCCACAGCGGCATCTTCACCTTGCGCACACCTACCCTGTCTATGGCCATTGCAACGGCCGGCATGTCCTTCTGAACATCAAGCATAATTGTTTCCCGGCATGTGGCATGCCCTGGTTAAAGTCGTTGTTTTCTGTATCTTGTTGTCAGCAGCTGTCAGGCAATGTCCCTGCCCGTGGTGGAGGGCACAAAGACCCCGTGTTTGACGCCGTGGCAGGCAATGAGCTTGTCTGCCAGGGTGGCAATTTCCCGGGCAGGACCGCGCAGGACCAGCACTTCCAGGCAGTTGTGATGGTCCAGGTGCACGTGCTGCGTGGTCACCACCAGATCATGGTGCTCGTGCTGTATGTCCATGAGACGCACGGGCAGGTCACGATTATGATGATCATAGACCATGGTCAGGGTGCCGGCAGCCTCGCCGTCCTGCTCACGCTCAGTCTGCCATTCGTCCTCCACCAGAGACTTGCGGATCAGGTCCCTGATGGCTTCGGAGCGGGACGGATAGCCCTTTTTCTCCAGCAAACGGTCAAAGGGGCCGAGAAGGTCCCTGGGGAGAGACACCCCGAGGCGTACAATACTGTCCATGCTCATTCCTCCGTACGCATTCCTCTGGACACCGGGTCCGGCAATGCTGTCCCTGCTGTGCTGTCCCTGCTGTGCTGTCCTGTGGTGCAGTCCGGCGCATGCCGCTCCTGCAGGCAGCATTTGCCTTGCGCACAGGCATGCTGCGCGTCTTGTGCCACAGCCTGGCGCCACAGCCTGCGCCGTGCCTTCAGCCGTCTCAGGAGCCCTCGTCCTGCGCCGTGATTTCCCAGATGGTGACCGTCACAGCCTGGGGCTGCTCGTAGATGCCCCTGGTCGAGCCTGTGTACACAGGTCTGCCGGACCAGCCCCTGGCAGGCAGGGCAGCAAGAAAGGCATCGTAGACCGTTCTGCCGGGCTCTGCCACCCACACGCACCCGCCGGGCTTGAGCACATGTCTGCACAGGGCAAGCACAGGCTCCACAAAGCGGCGCTCGTACATGATGTCGCCGCCCCAGACCACGTCCATGCAGGCTGTTTGCAGGGCAGGTCTGGACCAGTCCATGGCAACCCACAAGGGGGACTGCAGGGCGTTTGGAGCTGCGTTGGCTGAGGCCCAGGATGCTGGGTTGGCTGAGGCGTTGGGTGCTGCGCCGGCAGCTGCGCTGGCCGGGCTATTGCGGGCAGCATTCCGGGCTGCATAGTGCAGCGCCTGCTCCTCATAGTCCATGCCAAGCACATGTGCTCCAAGGTGCGCGCCCACCAGCGCCGTAAGGCCTATGCCGCAGCCAAGGTCGAGGCAGCATTTGCCGGCTATCCTCTCCCTGCACTGCACAAGCCAGTCCGAGAGCACCAGACTGGCAGGCCACAGCTCTGTCCAGTAGGGGATGTGCTCCTCGGCATCTGCCCTGCCCTCAGCCACCATGTTCTCCCACAGGCTGTCGAGATTGCCAGCCCTGGAGAGCTGCCAGCATCTTCCGCCAGCACAGACAGTGATGTCCGGCGTGTAGCCTGAACTGGCTGTGCCGGCTGTACCGGTCTGCCGGCCTGTGCCGGTCTGCTGATGTGATGACTGGGACATGACGACATACCCGCTGAAGAAAACAGGAGAAAAAAATGCCTTGGGACAGGGCCTTCGGGCAACTGGCAGGCCTGTGATATCCTCAAAGCCCCTTGTGGTCAAACAGCCCCCAGGCACGCCGGTCGTACACTGACGGCACGCCGTACACGCGCTGACGGCACGCTGCCCCCTGCCCCGGCGCTCGCAGTCCTGCGCTGGCGCTTCGACGTCCGTGCCCGCTGCCTGCGCCTGCCCTGTTCGGGCTGCTCTGACTGGCTGCGCACTGCCAGCTCCCTTTCCGCTCGCAGGCTGCTGTAAGGCCTCACAGGCCCCTCCCCTGCCTGTCTCAGGCTGGTCTCAGGCTGGTCTGACGCCAGCCTTTCCCGCCCCATGCAGCCGGCTGTCAGCCAGTCTTGCAGACCCGGCCTGCGGCCTTGTTTGCCGTACACGCTTTTGCTATATCAGCCCGAAAAGTACGCCTTCCCGACGAACGTACAGCCCTGACATGGTGCCAGGGTGTGCTGCCTGCGCAAGAACGTCACGCGCAGGACGGCACAGGCCCTTGTGCTGTCGGGAAGCGCTGCCAGCGAGGTTTTCATGGGGCAGGACATTCTGGACATCACCATCATCCTTATTCTTTTCTTCTTCACCATCAGGGGCTATTTCAACGGCCTTGTCGGTGAAGTGGCAGCCATTGTCTCCCTGGTGGGCGGCTTTTTAGCTGCACATCACTTCCATCCCCTGCTTGCTCCGCACCTTGACTTCATTACCGAGCCCATGTGGCGCACTGCCGCAGCCTACGTCATCATCTTCGTGGCCGTGGTGATCGGCGTGGCCCTGGCAGCGCGCCTTCTCCAGCGTCTGCTCTCCCTGGCCTTTGCCACCTGGCTCGACCGCCTTGGCGGCGGCCTCTTCGGCCTTGCCAAGGGCATTGTGATCTGCTCGCTCATCTTCCTTATCTTAGGCAAGTTCTTCTCCACAGCAGACTTTTATCAGAACTCCAGGGTCAGGCCCTACATGATCACCGTCATCGACCAGCTGCGCACTGCCCTGCCCCCGGAAATTGTCAAGAAGTTCAGCCTCTAGTCTTTGCATCTTCCATACAGCAGCAATCCAGATACAGTACAGATACAAGACAGATTCAATACAAATACAAGACAGATAGAAGGATCACTGACCATGTCTGAGAACACATACAATGCTAATGCTTTGCACACCGACACCCCTTCCCTGCCTGACAGCGCCATTGACAGCGTGCGTGAGGTGGTGCGCCGCCTCACTGCCGAGGACGGCTGCCCCTGGGATAAGGTGCAGACGCCTGCTTCCCTGACCGAGTACGTCATTGAGGAAAGCCATGAGCTTGTGAGCGCCATTCGCTCAGGAACTGACGACGATGTCTGTGAAGAGCTCGGCGACGTGGCCTTTCTTCTGCTCTTCATCACCCATCTCTACGAGAAGAAGGGTTCGTTCACCCTGCGCGACGTCTTTGCAAAGAATGCAGCCAAGATGATACACAGGCATCCCCATGTCTTTGCCGGCGAGCACTTTGCCAGCCTGGACGAACAGCTCAAGGCCTGGGAGCGGCTGAAGAAGGAAGAGCATCAGGAGGGCGGCAAGCCCACCGGCGTCTTTGACAGCCTGCCCCGCAGCCTGGACCCCCTGGCCCGCTCCTATCGTATTCACTCCAAGGCAGCCAGGACAGGCTTTACCTGGGAGTCTAAGGAAGACGTAGAGCAGCAGGTTGAGGAAGAATGGCTGGAATTTCTGGACGCCCAGGCCAGAGGCGATGAGGAAGGTGTGCGCCATGAGCTCGGCGACCTCATCTTCTCCATTGTGGAACTGGGCCGCCGCAACAACCTCAAGGCCAATGCAGAGCTGGATGCTGCCAATGAGCGCTTCCTCTCCCGCTTCCGCTACATGGAGGCCGCCTGCCGCAGGGACGGCAAAGAGCTGACCTCCCTTGCCCTTGCTGACATGGATGAACTGTGGAAGCAGGCCAAGGAACTGGAAAAGCAGAGCCAGCCCGAGCAGACTGGACAGACGGCCCAGGCCGGCCAGCCCGACAAGCCTGGCCAGACCGACCAGGCAGCTGACACTGGCACGGACACAGCCGGCGCTGCCAGGGGTGCTGACTAAGGCCGACACGGTCGGGACGCGGCCTTGCCTACCCCCTTGCGGACAACTTTGCGGACATTCTGGCCTGCAGTGCGTACAGCCTTGTACACACTGTGCACAGTCTGGCACACAGCCCTGCGCACAGCCTGGCGTCTTTCCCGGCGCCTCTTCAGGCGTCTTTTCCGGCGTCGTTCCCGGCACACCCTGCTGCCGCACTCCTGCTGCGTGCTGTGCGCTGTACTTCTTCTGTGTGCAGCCTGCCAGCACAGGGCTGAGCCTGTCTCGCCGCTCATTGAGCCGGGCAGCATGACTGTGCAGGGCCAGGGCCAGCCTGCCCGGCAGGGCCGGGTGAGCCCTGTGCATGAGCAGTGGCTCTATCGCCAGTCCATGCTCTCCCAGGCCCGCGCCCTGGTGCAGCGCATGCCTGCGCGCCTGTACTGGCGCCATCCGGCCTATACACAGGATGCAGGCCCTGTGCGCAGCAACGCCTCTGTCTGGGCCATGGCGTCCACAGGAGCTGCGGGGGCTGCAAGGACTGCAGCTTCGCCATCCGGGCCCGTGACCTTTGCCGGCCTGCAGGCTGCCCTGCCGGCCCTTGCCAGCCTTGGCGTGCAGGGTGTGTGGCTCGGGGACATTCGCGAGACAGACCTTGCCTGGCTGGCAGACCCTGATGCACCCGATGCCGCGGGACAGCGCACAGCCTCCCTTGCCCCGGACCAGCGCTTTGGCAGCGCAGAAGCCATGCAGGCCCTTCTGTCCGCCATGGAGCTGCAGGGACTGCAGAGCGGCATGTCCCTTGTGCCTGCAGCCACAGGCCTTGGCCCTGACTTCATGCTGCAGGCCAGAGGCTCTGCCAGACAGGAAGGCCTCTATGTGCTCTTTGACATACCCCCGCAGCACTGGGCGCTTTTGCCGCACAGCAAAGGCCCCTGGGATGTGCATGCCCTAAGCCCCTCAGCCCTGGCAGCCCTGCGTGCCGCAGGCCTGATCCCGGGCCCGCTGCTGCAGGATGTGTTGCAGGCCCCGCAGCTGGCCGCAGCGCAGGCTGCAGTCCCCTGCGGCTATGCAGCCACAGGCTCGGTGCTGGGCCTGGACGGGCAGACCAGGCGCTATGTTTACCGCTACCATGGTTCTCCCCTGCAGCCTGTCCTTGACTGGCAGCACCCTGCAGGTCAGGCCAGAAGTCTGCTGGCTGCCTCAGCCATCCAGACCACAGGCGTCTTTCGTCAGACCCTGGCAGGCCTGGCTGTGAGCGCCCTGGCAGGGCTGGATACAGCTGCAACCCCCAAAATTTCGTCCTCAGCAAGTGCGTCCCGGACAAATTCATCCCGGACAGCTGTGTCCCGGACAATTGCCTCCCCTGCTGTGTACGAGCCTGCCCTCACAGCCTGTGCGGACCTCTCTGCCCTGGTGCACCGCTGCGGCGGCTGGAGTCTTGCGCTGCAGCCCCTCTCCCCTGCCATGGCAGCTGCAGCGCAGCAAAGCTGTGACTTTGTCGCAGCACCAGGCTTTGCTGAATTGGTGCGCGACGCCCTGCGCACAGAAGACGTCACTGCCCTGTACACAGCCCTGACTGCACTTGCAAAGGAGCCCGGGCTCTCCCTTTCTTCCTGTGTTTTTGCAAGCCCTGTCCTCACAGCGAAAGAGTGGGAACAGGCAGTCAGGCAGGAGAGCCAGGATGCCGAGAGTGCCGGCAGTGCCGGCAGGCGCGAGCTTTTTGCCCGCACAGCACATTTGCTGCTGGCACTGCCCGCAGGCCTTCCCGGTCTGAGCTTTCTTGATATGGGGCTGCTTGTGCAGACAAGGGGAGGAGCTTCCGAGCCTTCTTTCGAGCCTTCTCAGGCTGCCCTGCTGCTGGCCCCTGCGCTTGCGGCCAGGTCAAGGCTTGACCTTGGGTCGGGCAGGCTAGTAAAAACACTACTACCTGCCAAGTCAGTGCTGGCAACCATTGTCTCCCTGCCCCGCGGGGGCTATCTTGTCACTGCGCTCAACTTTTCTTCCAGGCCGGTTCGGGTCGAGGTTACCACAGGGTCTGTCACGGGCACGCCTGCCTGCCTGACCCCGCAGGTTGCACCTGCGGCATCTTCCTCCCCCACATCTTTTGCTCTTTCCCTCAAAGCCAGACAGGCTGCCCACTTTGTTGCGGGGCAAGGCCTTTCTGCACACGCTCAAGGAACAGCTTATGGACAAGCTAACGAACAATGACAGTCAGGAACAGACCAGGGCAGCCGGGGATGCCTGGGCAGCCTTTGCCACAAGGCCCGCAGAGGAGCGGACAGACGCCGCAACAGCAGCAGAGCCTGCTGCAGCACCTGACGCGCAGGAGGCTGTGACACAAGCCGCACAAGCCGCACAAGCCGCACAGGCCCCGCAGCAGCCGGCCATTCAGCCGGAAGCTGCCGCATCCATTCAGGAACAGCTGCGCTTAGCCCAGGTGCAGCTGCTGCAGGCCTCGCAGCGCCTGCAACAGCTTGAGGAGGCAGCCCGCGCCGCAGGCATTGCAGCCCCCGCGCAGTCCGGCCAGTCCGCTCAGCCCGGTCAGCCTGGCGCCCAGTTTGCAGGCCAGGCCGCAGACCAGTTTGCAGGCCAGCCCGCCTGGCAGACAGCTGAGGACGGGACTGCCGTGCAGGACGATGCCAATGCCACACGGCTTTTTGACAGCAGCATCCCTGAGAGGGACACCTATGTTGCCCCCGGTGAAGAGGGTGAAGACGACGGGGAAGCAGCTCCTGCCAGGACGCAGAGCTCCGGCCACAATGCCATCTTCCGCACCCTGGCATCCCTGGGTCCTGTCACCATGCTCCTGCTGCTGGCCCTCTGTACCTGGGCAGCAGTCTGGCTGGGCGACATGGCCTGTCCGGCAGAAGTGAAAAACCTGACTGTCATCAAGAGCATGGACGGCTTCTCGCTTTTGCCGCATGCTGCTGACAAGGCGCTGCTGCCTGTCTACGGCATCTTTGCCTGGGGTCTTGGCCAGCTGCCGCTGCCCTTCATGGGCCAGATCTACAGCACCCTGGTCTCCTGTCTCGGCGCCTTCATTGCCCTGGCAGGCCTTGCCATCTTCTGCTTCGGCCTGCGCCTGGACAGATACGTGACCCTGGCTGCCGGCCTTGTGCTCCTTTCCCTGCCCATCTTCATGGGTGCCGCCAACTTCTTCGGCCCTGTGGCCTTCTCCTGTGGTCTCAGCCTTGCCGCCCTGGGCATTCTCTGCCGCTGCTGGATGAAGAACTTTGACATAGTCGGCATGGTTGCCGGCTCTGTGCTGGCAGGTGCCGCAGCGCTCTCAGGCGGCCTTATCTACGGCCTTGTGCCCGTGCTCTCCGGCCTCATCTTTGCCCTGTGGCGCGGCAACATGCTGCGCCTGCGCAATACCGATGCCGTGGCCGGCGTTGTTGTCTTTGTGGTCATTCTGCTCGGCTGGTACACAGGCATCCTGCTGACCGGCAACGTTGACAATGCCACAGTCATGAGTGCCCTTCTTGGCAGCCAGACCCTGTCCGGCCTGCTCTGCTCCGTGATCCTTGCCTTTGTCTGCTTTCTGCCCTTCCTGGTCATTGTGCTCAGCGTCGGCTGGCACCGTGTCCTTGCAGGCAGCGTGCGCTCGCTCAAGGCAAGCCGCACGGAAAACGGCGCAGCCTGTGCCTGGATTGCTCTGGTGCTTTCCCTGGTCCTGCTGATCCTTGCCGCCAACAAGGCAGACTTCATGCTGGCCGTGTGCATCATGGCCGTGCTCTGCGCCCGTACCCTCATGCACCTTGGCAGACTGGGCATCAGAGTCTTCTTTGTCCTGCTCTCCCTCTGCCTGCTTGCCACCACCCTGGCAGCCCTGAGCCTCACCGTTCCGGCTGTGGGCAACCTCCTGCTTCCCCTTGCCGCAGGCTTTGGCATCACAGTGCCCGAGGCCATCAGGCCCGTTCTCGCTGAAGTCAGCGCCATGGGCTCTGTGGCCACCATCGTGCTGCCCCTGCTGCCCCTGCTGGCTGCCCTGGTGATTCTGCATGTGGCCTGGAGAAGCACGACTGCTGCTGCCCCGCTGCTCACCACAGCTGTGGCCTTTGCCGTCATTGCCCAGCCCTGCACCCTGGTGCTGGCGCCTCTTGCTGCCAATCCCACCCTGCAGCTTGTGCAGAGCGCCTCTGTGTACACGCCTGAGGCCAAAATCTTCGGTCTGCCCCCGGTGATGGGCACAGCACCTGCTCCGGCACCCGCAGCACCGGCTGAGGAAGCTGCACCGACCGAGGCTGCACCCGCTGAAGCCGCTCCGGCTGAGGAAGCTCCTGCGCCGGCTGAGGCTACTGCTCCGGCTGAGGCCGCTCCTGCCGAGACTGCACCGGCAGAAACTGCTGCTCCGGTTGAGGCTGCTGCTCCTGCCGAAGCCGCACCTGCCGAGACTGCACCCGCCGAAGCCGCCCCGGCCGAGACTGCTCCCGCTGAGGAAGCTGCGCCGGCTGAGGAGGCTGCTCCTGCCGAAGCCACTGCTCCTGAAGCCGCACCTGCTGAGGCTGCTCCTGCCGAGGACGCTGCCGCTCCCGCCGAAGCCACTGCTCCTGAAGCCGCTCCCGCAGCTGACGCTCAGTAAACAGGCCTGCAGCTGAGGCTGACAGGGATTTTCCGGATCAGCTTCCCGCAAGACTAGACATTCTTCCCCCGCTCTGTGTGCACAGGGCGGGGTTTTTTGTGCCTGTTGAAGGCTTTTTTGCTGCGCACGGCGTGCACAGAGGCAGGATGCCTGCAGGTGCAGACAAAGCGCTGCGCCTGAGCTTAAAAAGACTGGAGCCCGCCTGGGAATACCGAAAAAGCCAGGCGAGCTCCTCACTTTTGTACTTGTTGAGAGCGGGCTAGGGAAGAAACAACCTCTCAACAATACTCTCTTTTTGTAGCCTCTCTGCTAAGCTTGTGTCAAGACATTGTTCCAGAATCACCCCTTTTCACAAGGATGCTGCAAGGTTCTGCGCGGCTGCACTGGCCGGGAAACAGCCGGCACTGCTCAGAAAGGACTGCAGTGCACACAAGAACTGCAGCCTGTGCCACACATGCAGCTCTCTGCACAGCAAGGGTGCCAGGAGAACATTCATATCCTGACACTGCCTGTGTCTGCGGCATCTGTCTGTCTCAGCCTTTGTTCTCTTATCAGAAGAGCGTCTCAGGGAAGTAGATATGCATGAGCTTTGTGAAGAAAATATGGAAAAATGCAATAAGGGCGAGTGTGAAGGCAGCATTTGCAATCAGGGAGCGTGCAGTTTTGCGCGGCGCAAGCACACAGAGCATGGCGAAGAGACCGAGGGCCATGCTCAGTGTGAAGGAAAGGTACATGGCTCCCAGCACCAGTGCCAGAAAGAGTGCACAGACAAGGCACCAGCGCACAGGGGGAATCCCGGCAAAGAAGGAGATGGTGCCGCCCTTTTTCAGCATGCCCTTCCCTGCCAGAAGGACGCTGCAGCCCAGAATCAGATACAAAATGCATTGGGGAAAGAGCACACCCTCACGGGGCACACCCTCCAGCTGGCCCAGCATGACCAGACTGAGCGTGCCGAGTACGATGGCTGTCAGGATATCAATGGTTCGCTCGTGCATTCTCTTCTCCCTCATTGCCTGCTTCCCCTGCTGACGCCTGCCCGCCCGGCTGCAGGCCTGCAGCCGTCAGGCCCTGTGTCGTCGTACTTCCTTCCAGACTGCATAGCCCAGTGAGAGCAGTGTCAGCAGGATAAGCACAAGGCTTGGCGGGCGCGAGAAGAAGAACAGCAGGGTATTGCCTTCTGCAGCCCCGAGATGCAGCGACAGCTTGAAGCCCTCTTCCATGGTGCTGCCGAGGATGAGCCCAAGGGCCATGGGGGCAACGCCGTAGTTGCAGCGCAGCAGCACATAGCCTGTCACACCGCAGGCTGCCATGGACAAAACATCCGTGACCGAGCCGTTGATGGAATAGGCGCCGGCAACAGACAGGGCAAGAATGGCAACCACAAGAAAGTGCTGCGGGATATTGAGGGCCTGTACAAAGATGCGAATCAGCCCAAGGCCGAGCAGCAGTATCATGAGGTTGGCAAGGATCAGGCCGAAGGCATAGGTGAAGACAATGTTGCCCTGCTCTGTGAACAGGTGAAAGCCTGGTTTCAGGCCATGGGTCAGCAGCGCACCGAGCAGGACAGCTGCCGGAGCACTGCCCGGGATACCCAGGGTCAGCATGGGAATCTGGGCGCCGCCCACCACTGCATTATTGCAGACTTCAGGCGCCATGATGCCTTCCATGATGCCTGTGCCGAACTTCTCGGGCTTTTGGGAGAAGCGTCTGGCCTCGGTATAGGCCACAAAGGTGGCGATACTGCCGCCGGCTCCTGGCATGATGCCCACAAGAATGCCCACCACGCCGCCAATGAGGGTGACTTTCATGCGCGCGAAAAAGTCCTTCAGGGTCTGCAAAAACACGCCTGGAGCAGGCGTGTACGGGGCCATGACGCCCTTTTCGCCTGCAGGACGCAGGAGCAGCAGGGCCTGGGGGATGGCAAAGAGGCCGGTCAGGGCCGGAACAACAGCAATGCCTGCCATGAGTTCGGTGGTGTGAAAGGTGAAGCGGGGGTAGCCTGTGACAGGGTCCATGCCCACACAGGCCAGGAGCAGTCCCAGAAGGACGCCCAGAATGCCCTTGAGCAGATTGCCTGAAGACAGGGAGGCGACAATGGTCAGGGCAAAGACGCACAGCCAGAACTGCTCCGGGGCTCCGAAGAGCATGGAGACATGGGCAAGAGGCACGGAGAGAAAGATGAGGGCAGACACGCCGAAGAGCCCTCCGAAGACAGAGGAGATCAGGGCTGTGCAGAGCGCCTTCTGCGCCTGCCCGGCCATGGCCATGGGGTAGCCGTCAAAGGTGGTGCACAATGCCGCTGCCGTGCCAGGGGTATTGATGAGAATGGCAGAGATGGAGCCCCCGTATTCCGAGCCGCAGTAGACAGAACCGAGCATGAGCAGCGCTGTTGCCGGTGCAAGGCCGAAGGTGAAGGGCATCAGCAGGGCAATGCCAAGGGTACCGGACAGACCGGGGATTGCCCCCATGATGATGCCGAAACAGGCACTCAGGGCCATGAGCAGCAGGGTCAGCGGATCGGCAAGATTGGCAAGAACTACCCAGGGATCAAACATGGCTGTCAGGCTCGCTGCGGAGGGAAGGACAAGGGAAGAAAGTGAAGAAGACGCTGAAGAAGATGCTGATGCTGATGCTGCGCTGCTGACGCAGGCGAGATGGGGGACTGCCGGGCAGAGACGACGACAAGGCGGCGCAACGGTGGCAGCAGGGCAGCAGGACGGCTGCGCTGCGCTGCAAAGACCCCGTGCTGCCATGGCGAGTGCAAGGGGCTTATTTGCGAAGGCCGGCCTCAGTCAGGATGTGTGTGATGCGTTCACCTTCGCTGCGGATGAGTTCACCAAACTGCGCACCGGTTTTGAAGCAGGGCAGCAGACCGCTGCGCCGGACAGCCTCCTGGTAGTCGGGGTTGGCGCACACCAGGGCAAACTTCTCTTCCAGGTACGTTCTGGCCTTGGCAGGGATGTGCTGCGGTGTGGCAAGACCGCGGTACTTGCCGGACTCAATGTTGTAGCCAAGCTCGATCAGGGTGGGAATGTCAGGGCACAGTGCATAGCGCTGTCTGCTGGCCACAGCGAGGCCGCGGACCTGTTCCATGCGCAGAAAGCTTGAGGCCGAGCCGAAGTAGGCATCCACTTCGCCCCTGATCAGGGCGGGCATGGCCTTGCCTGAGCCTGAGTACGGCACCTGGGTGAACCTGGCACCAGTGATGCGTTCCACCTGCATGAGGAAGAGGTGATCGCCTGTGAACTTGCCCACTGTGGCCACTGTCACTGCACCGGGCCTGCTCCCTGCCGCGGCAATAAGCTCCTGAAAGCTTGTCCAGGGGCTGTCTTCCCGGACCATGATCATATCAGCATCATAGACAAGGCCGCACAGAGGGCTGAGCTGTTCTGTCTGGTAGCCGGGCTGTCCTTTGGGGCGCAGCATGGGCTGCAGCACGATATGGGGCAGGTCCACACCGCCAATGGTGTAGCCGTCAGCCCTGGCACAGGCCAGCCAGGTCCAGCCCATTTCCCCGCCTGCGCCGGCCTTGTAGATGACAATCAGGGGCTCGGCAAAGATGCCCCTGGCAAACTTCTCCAGGAGCCTGTGACTGACATCACTGCCGCCGCCTGCGTTGAATGCGGTCATCAGCGTGACTGGCTTTGCAGGATAGTCTGCTGCCCTGGCAGGGACAGACACAAGACCAGGCAGCAGAAGCAAGACCAGAAGCAGAGCCGGAAACAGACCAGGAAACAGCAGAACACACAAACGTTTCATCATGGTACCAGCAAAAGAAGAGATGGCAGGGCGTTGCGGCCATGTCCGGTGAGAAGGCAGCATGCGGAGACCTGAATGTGCAGAGGAGATGCAGAGAATATGCAGAAAATGTCCAGAACGCAGGGTGTCCAGAGCCCGGGAAGTGCAGCGCTCGGGATGTGCAGAGCCCCGGAGAGACAGAGCAGGCTCACAACATTGTGCCCCCAAAGCTGTGCCCCGGGGGTCGTGTTTTCGGGACATGTCCTGCTTTCCTGCACACGGTGCCGGAAGACACGGGACAGTATGGTACTTTCCAGTGTCATTTCCAGAACGTGCATGCCCTGCACGGGCTCTCAGTATGCGAGGAAGGCAGCCTTCTGTCAAAAGCCCGCACTGCCGTTCGGGCAGCGCAGGCTGCGCTGCAGCCAGGGGCTTAGCGTCAGCACTGAGAGGCCTCGTGCGCTCAGGCCCCTGTGCCGGCAGTGTCCTGCGTACGTCCCGCCCGCACAGCCATGGCCAGGGGAACACCCCTTAAGATCCCGACAATCTTGACACGTACTGGCAGGACACGCTATGTACGCCACGAAAATGCCTGCAGTTTCAGGGAAGCTGGCTTGCATGCACAGCTGCCATGCCTGACACAGGCTCCGGACGCTGCACCCTGGCAGGGAGGCCATGTGGAACCCTTCAGCAAACAAAACTACAGCGACAAGGTCGCTCAGCTCATCAAACAGCGCATCCGCAGCAGGAAACTCAGGCCTGGCGAGGCCATAGCCGAGGCCCGGCTGGCAGACGAGTGCGGCATCAGTCGTGCCCCTGTGCGCGAGGCACTGCACAAGCTTGAGTCTGAAGGGCTGCTCATGTCCCACCCGAGGCGCGGCAAGTGCGTCACCATTCTCACCCCCGAGAGCATACGCAATAACTACGAGCTCAGCGGCCTGCTTGAGAGCGAGGCCGCCCTGCAGGCCGTCACTGCCATGCCGCCCCATGTGCAGGAGCGCCTTGACCAGCTCATTGCCGAAATGCGCACTGCCCTCGCTGCCCAGGCGCCCCATGAAAGGCACGCGGAACTGGGCACCATGTTTCATGAGACCATTTTGAGCCTGTCGGGCAATGAACTGCTGCGCACCTTTGCCACGCGCTTCAGCAGGATCATCTCCAAATACCTGCTCTACCAGGAATGGCAGACCATCTACACCCCGGAAGAGCTTTTGGACAGACACTACAAACTTTACCTTGCGCTGCAGAGCAGGGACAGAGAGACGATTTCCCGGGCCTTCAGGGGACACTACGCAGAATCTGCCGAGCTGCTGGCCAGGTTCTGCAAGCCTGCCAGAGCGGCCTTTCAGGAGAAGAAGCCCGGCAAGAGGGCCCATTTCCCGGAAGAGTGACTGCCTCCCCTGCCTGACGTTCGGGGATGGGCAGTCTGAACTCTTTTCATACCTTGGCAGACATCGTTTCTGCACTTTTTTCGAGATTCGGAGGACTGTTATGGCAAACATGAAAGCCAGGTATCTGGGCGATCTGCGTGTCGAATGCACGCACCTTGCCAGCAAGACCACCATTATTACTGATGCGCCTGTAGACAACTGCGGCAAGGGCGAAGCCTTTTCCCCGACAGATCTGTGCTCCACAGCCCTTGCTGCCTGCTGCATGACCATCATGGGCATCTATGCCAAACAGCATGACGTGGATATTACAGGCACGGAAATCAGCATTACCAAGGTCATGAGTGCCAATCCGCGCCGCATCGGCAAGATTCAGGTGATCTTTGACTTCCCGGACAGGGACTATACAGACAAAGAGAAGGCTTCCATCGAGCGCTGCGCCCATACCTGCCCCGTGCACCTGAGCCTGCACCCGGAGACAGAGCAGGAATTCGTCTTCAACTGGAAGCGCTGAGCGTTCTCCCGGAAACGCCGGCCCCTGAACGCCGGCCCCGGACGCATCAGCACCACAAGGCTGCACGCCCCCTCTTCCCTGCTGCCAGGCCCGTAGCAGGCCCCGCAGCCTGGTCCACCCTGCTGACACTGCCCTCCCCGCTTCGGGAGGGCTTTTTTGCGTCCCGGGCGTCCCGGGCGCATCATGCGTCTCAGTCCCCTGCCTCAGACCTGCGGGGTCTCGCCGCCTCTCCTGTGCGCCAGCTGTCCTGCAAGGCCTGCCTCGGCACAAAAGCGCTCCATATCCAGGATGCAGATGACAGGGTCGCTGCGCTCAAAGGACAGTATCTTCTGTGTCCTGGCCCAGTTGAGCTCCTTGTACAGGGAGACGCGGTGCAGGCCGATGAGGTTTGCCATGTTCTGCATGGACAAGTCCTTGCGTATGACTGGCGGGACAGCCCCGGGGATGATGCGTGCAGCAAGGAAGCGAAAGACGCGCTTGCGGGGTGTGTCCAAATGCTCGCAGGCAGCCCTGTGGGCAAGCAGAGACAGCTTGAGGGCAAAGCTGCCGCACAGGTTCAGCAAAAGCTCAGGATCGCGCCTGCCGTACGCAAGCACGTCTTCCAGCGCCATGTGGCCCACCAGGCAGTCGTTCACACAGATATGGGAAAAGGAATAGGCAGACCTTCCTGTGCAGTCCGGGGCGCCATGCAAGACACAGGCCGAGCCGCCATCAGGGGCACCATTGGGGGCACTGCGCAGTACGGCAAAGGCAGGGGTCTCATTGAAGATGGTCTTGTCACACAGATCCCAGAGCGCCATCTCCTCCCCGTCCGCTGACGTGACTGTCAGGCGTATGCGCCCTTTAACCAGAAGATAGAGCTCCCTGCTTTCATCTGCCAGCACATGTCCCTTCCTCCAGACATGCAGGTTCTTCTCCGCCAGCGGGAGCCAGCAGGCACTGATATCATGGAGCTCGGTATAGGGGCTCATGTGAAACTCCTCACAGACAAGGCGGGCTGCAGTCTGACAGGGCAAAACGCAGTGACAGGACGGGCCCTGGCAGCAGCACTGTCGTTCTCTCTGTGTCCGGACAATTGTACGGAAAGCTTCGGGAGAAAAAGACACAATTTCAAGCTACTATGTATCTTGTACTTCCTCTTTCCCCTTCATTTTCCCTCGTGTGCGCCAGCATACGCAGTATTTTTTGTGAAAAATGTAGTTTGAGCAACAATCCCCCCGTGTTTTCTGCTGTAGGCTCTCTCCAATCTCTAACTCATGCGGTCTCTGGCGAGCCATTGTACGAGTTTGTATGCCGGCATACGGCATACCAGGGAGAGAAGCAGAATGGGAAACATCATGCGTTTTCGGTCCCTTCGGGGGCTTTGCACCGGCAAATGGCGTACCATGGTCCTGTACCTTGCCGTGCTTGTGCTCATTGGGGCGAGCACAGGCCCTGGTGTCGGCACAGCCCAGGCCATTGAGTTTCGGGCAAGGGGTGTGTGGCAGATTGCCTTTGAGCACTCCAACGTGCAGCCGCGCGGTGTCAAGGGTGCCGACAGCTTTGGTGCCCTGCAGCGCTTTCGCACCACACTTGATTTCATAGCCAGTGAGTCCCTGTCCGGCTCCGTGGTCTTTGAAATCGGCAATAACAACTGGGGCGAGGCCAGTGAGGGTGGCGCACTGGGCACAGACGGCAAAGTCGTGGAGCTGCGCTATGCCTATGTCGACTGGGTGGTCCCGGAAACCGAGATCAAGGTGCGCATGGGCCTGCAGCTCATGAAGCTGCCCGGCGTGCTCTCCCGCTACGGCTTTGGTGCTGTCTTCGGGCATGACATGGCCGGCATTACCGTGAGCTCCCCTGTGTACAGAAGTGGCGACCTGAACGTGGATGCCACCTTCTTCTGGGCCCGTCCCTACAACGACAACTCGACGGACTCCCGCTACTACAGCGACAGAACGGACACACGGCACCTTGACAACCTGGACGTCTTTGCGCTGAGCATTCCCTTCACCACGGATCGCGTGAAGATCAATCCCTGGGTCATGTACGCCATGATTGGCAAGTACGCCCTCTCCGGGCTCACGACCACCACCGAACCTGCCCTGGTGGCCCCCCGCGGCGGCCTCATGCCTGTCATGGGCGGCAACTATGTGAACGGCTTTGAGGGCTATGCCAGAAATCTGGACCGTGCCTGGGGCGACGGCATCTGGGCCGGCCTGTGCGGCGAAATCCTTCTGACCGACTCCCTCACGCTCGGCTTTGAAGGCGCCTACGGCTCTGTGAACATGGGCGAAATCAGAAACTACAAGGGCTTTGGCGATCCCAATGGCCGCACCTTCGAGGCACGACGTGCCGGCTGGTATATCGGCGGCCGCCTGGACTGGGCTCTGGACTGGGGTACTCCCGGTATCCTTGCCTGGTACGGCCCTGGTGATGACGGCAATCCCTACAATGGCTCTGAGCGTCTGCCGCAATTCAACACCCCCTGGGGCGTCTCCGCCCTGGGCTTTGGCGGCGGTGACTTTGACGCAGCCACCTGGAAGGTGCTGGGCCACAATCCCAGCGGCATGGCCGCAGTCATGGGGCAGATTGACGACATCTCCTTTATCGAGGATCTGACCCATGTCCTCCGTTTCGGCTACTACTGGGGCACCAACAGCAAGAGCATGCCGAAAAAGGCCCATATGACCTGGCCCAGTCGTGCTGACGGTCCTGCAGGCTACCTGACCACCACAGATACGGCATACGAAATCAACCTGATCAACCGCTACAAGATCTACGAGAACCTCAAGGTGAGTCTTGAAGCTGCCTATGTGCACATGAATCTCGACAAGGACACCTGGGGCGACTCCAATGACGGCAAGTACAAGGTGGACAACTACCGTGTCTCCTGCTGCTTCACCTATACCTTCTAACCAGGCAGAACATGGCACACGAACGCGCAGCCTGGCACCTGTCAGCCTGAAATGCGTCAGGTTCTGAGACACTGACTTTGGCAACACACAGCTCCCCTGTGGAGCTGTGTGTTCTCTCGTTTTCAAAGACACAACTCTGCACTCTTCCCCCATCTTCCGCAGTCTGTCTGTGCGATGCAATTCCTTCCCCCTGCCCCGCAACTCCCTCATCCCAAAGCCCGGGATACAACGCTTCAAAACAAAGCTTCAGCATTCAACATTCTCTGCATCAAACATTCTCTGCATCAAACATCCTCTGTATCCAACACCTTCTGCATCAAAGACCCTCTGTATCAAATATCCTCTGTATCAAACATCCTCTGCATCAAACATCTTCTGCATTCAACATCCTCTGTATTCAAACATTCTCTGCATCCAACATCAGAATCTCACGAGCTGGTTTATGGACAGACAGCACTTTGACACAGACGCAATGCTGGGAGGCACAGGTCCTGTCTCCGAGTGGCGCTCTCTTCTCTACGAGTCCTATGACCTGGGAGAGCTCTCCCGGATATGGCGCAAGTTCTTCCATCTGGGCACTGCACGCAGCTATGCAAAAGGCTCGGTCATCCTGGCCGGAGGCGAGCCCACAGACAAGCTCTACTTCATTGATCAGGGCGAGGTGCGCATTGTGCGCACGCTTTTTGACGGCAGGGAAAAGATCCTCTTCCGTCTGCATGAGAACATGCTCTGCTGCGAGGTGCCCTTCTTTGACATTCTCCCGGCCTTGAGCAGCGTTGTGGCAGGCACGGACTGCCGCGTCTACTGCTTTGACCGCAAGACAGTCTTTGAGAAGATCTTCCCCAACAACCCTGTGCTCATCATCTCCACCATGCGGGCCATGGCGAGCAAGATACGCATGCTGTGCAATCAGTCTGTGGAGCTGACCACAAGCGAAGTCACCACCCGCATCTGCCGCTTCATCTGTCAGCGCCTCAA
>CASEWR010000136.1 GCA_949291675.1 uncultured Desulfovibrio sp.
ATACCATTCCGGTCCTGCTGATGCCGGCCCGACCCTGGGCGACCTGCTCAAGGAAGCTGTTGAAAAGGCCTAAGAGCTGATATTTTACTGACTTTCATACGGCGAATCCTTTGTGTGCTCCGTGTGCACAAAGGGTTCGCCTCTTTTTTTTGTCCTGCATGCTGCTGAAGCAACAGCAAAAACCTGCCGTGGGACATGCTGCAGCACTGTGCCTGCCAGCAAGGCTGCAGCACTCTGCCTGCGCTGCCACGCGCCAGGATTACGACACAGGCCCTGGCTGCCCCGCTGAGCGCTTTGACAGCTTTTTGCAGCTTCCCTCAGCAAAGACTTCTGACGCGCTCAGACAGACGCCCAGACGCCTTCTCGCCTGTCTTCCTGCCATGAGCAGAAGACAGGAGCCAAAAAGAGCCTGGCACAGGGCAGGGCAGCAGGCACAGAGGGCCAGAGACGATAAAGCAGCGCTGAAGGGTGGGGTAGTTGACGCGGCTACCACATGAAGAGAAAGCCTGGTCTGGCATGCTCCTCCTGCAGCGAGCTCACGGCATCAGCCAGCAGGGAGCGGACAAGAGAGGTCATCTTCAACGGCAGCCAGGAGTCCTTCTCAGGCTCTGTGACAAGCTCCTTTTGGGGGATCACGCCAGTCTTTGCTGCCAGCCAGTCTGTGGCTTCACGCAGGCCCCCGAGCTCGTCCACAAGGCCCTTTGCCAGAGCCTCGCGGCCTGTGAAGATGCGCCCGTCAGCAAGGGCTGCGGCCTGTGCACGCTCCATCTTCCGCCCTTCTGCCACAATGTCCACAAACTGATCGTGCATGTCCTGCAGCACGCTGCCAAGGTACTCCCTGTCACGCTCCGAGAGGGGACGCATGGGAGAGCCGGCATCCTTGTAGGGAGCTGTGGTGAGGGTCTCGCTGCCTATGCCCAGGGTGTCCATGAGCTTTTTGAGCTGGGGAAGATCCATGCGCACGCCTATGGAGCCTGTCACTGTGGACGCATTGGCAAAGATGCGCTCTCCTGCCATGCTCAGCATGAGGCCGCCTGAGGCTGCCGTGCTGCCCATGGAGACCACCATGGGCTTGACTGAGGCAAGCCTCTTCAAGGCTGCATAGAGTTCCTGCGAGGCTGCGGCACCACCTCCGGGGGAGTCCACGCGCAAGACCACGCCGAGGATATTGTCTTCCGCGGCAATCTTGTCCACCCAGGCAAGTTTCTCTGTGACGTCAAGGATGGCGCCCTTCACCGTAATCAGAGCCAGGGAGGGCTCTTCCGCAACAATCTCCCCGTCAGACGTTGCAGCACCCCTGCCCAGGGCAAAGACACTGCCCAGCACGACCAGCACCAGCAGCACGCTGATGGCGGGGTGACGTCTGAAGAAGGACTTCCTGGTCAGATTCTTCCAGACCTCGTCCGGCACTGCGGCCAGAGTCACGTTGCGCAGAAAAACTCCTGCTTCCTTGTCACGACCGTCCTTTGCTGGCATAGTCACACTGTCCGGCGCAGACTCTTTTTGCTGCCCGCCTGTCTTCTGACTGTCCTGCATGTCCTGCATCTCCTGTATCTCCTGACTGCCCTGACTGTTGTCTGCTGTCATCTTGTCCTGCATCTGTATGTCCTCATGTGCCGTGTCCGCGCTGTCCTGTGTCGTGACATGTGTGGTATGTTGTGTGCAATGTTGTGGTACGGGCAGAGTGCCCGGATGCTGCAGTCTAGTTTCTGACCCTCTTCTTGCCAAGTCCTGTCCCCTGGGACAGACGTTTTTTCGAGGCTGCGCGTGTTCGCGCTGAGTGCCCATGAACCAGGATCCCGCCTCTTCCTCTCCCTGCCAGCCGTCCTGCGCAGCTTCCTGTACACCGTCCTGTGCGCCTTCCTGCACGTCTTCCGGTGCGTCTTCCTGTGCGTCCGCCTGCACGTCTTCCGGTGCGCTGTCGCGCCTGCGTGTCACTGCCACAGGCCAGGTGCAGGGCGTCGGCTTTCGTCCCTTTGTCTTTCGTCTGGCTGCAGAGCTTGAGCTCACAGGTGTGGTGGGCAATACCAGCCGCGGCGTGAACATCGAAGTGCAGGGAAGGCCGGAGCAGGTGCGCGCCTTTCCGGGCCTTTTGCGCGACAGGCTGCCACCCCTGGCACATCTCACAGGCCTTGTCACAGAAGAGCTGGACGTTGTGCCTGACGAAACTGGCTTTCGCATTGTGGCAAGTCAGGGCCGGCACGGCCACAGCGTGCTCATCAGCCCGGACGTGGGCATTTGCAGCGACTGTCTGGCAGACATGCAGGACCCTGCCAATCACCGCTATCTGTATCCCTTCACCAATTGCACCAATTGCGGGCCCCGCTACACCATTACCCGCTCCATTCCCTATGACAG
>CASEWR010000137.1 GCA_949291675.1 uncultured Desulfovibrio sp.
TGCTACCTTGGCCCGAAGGCCAGTTGTACTCCCTCGCCAATGTTGAAAGGGGTTTTTTGTCTGCCGCACCGCTCCTACCTCGCAGAGCTTTTAACGACAGACCGCAGGGCGCGGGACTGGAAGTAACATCCGGCGCGGTGCCTATTTGCATTCCCAATGTGGGATTCCCAATGATGCATTCCCAATCAACGTAGCTTCCCTTTCGGAAAGCTGAGGCTAGTCAACTCAGGCTTTGTTCAAGCCTCGCCCTTCAGGGCGGGGTAGTTGACGAACTCTCCGAAATGTGTCTGTGATGTGCCCGCTGCCTGTTCCCAAAGGTCAGTACCAGCTGTGCCGCCTTTTGGGGAGAGCGCTGACTGGCTTTTTTTTGTCTCGCACAAAGACCGCGGTCACCATGGCGAAGGGGGTAGCGATGCGCAAATCCTGGCAGTGGGCTTTCACTTCGACGCGCATGCCCGGAGTCAGAGAGAGCTCCCCGGCGGCCTCGCAGTTGGCAAAGACTGTGGCGGGTGCAGCATCAAGATAGACGAGGCAGCCGCGGTAGTGTGTACTGAGCACACGACCTGTGAAGAAAGCCTGGTGTTGCTTGTTCAGCCACAGGCAGGTCAGGCGGGTGCGCATTTCCCGTTCTGCCTTCTGGGCTGCATACTCCATGTCGTTCAGGTGTGAGGCGATGTTGTACAGACGATTGCCTGCGGGAAGGACATCTGTGTCAAAGTGCAGCGCGTACTTCAGCGCCCTGTGCACCAGAAGATCCGCATAGCGGCGAATGGGAGAGGTAAAGTGGCAGTAGGCCTGTGAGGCCAGTCCGTAGTGACCGCAGTTGTCCGGGGTGTAGCGGGCATAAGCCATGGCACGCACGCAGAGATTGCCGTAGATGTCCGCATTCTTCATGCCGGAAAGCCTGGGGACCAGCACACGAAGCTTCGGCAGCTCCCGGGGGTCGAGCAGGGCAGCAAGCTCCGTATTGCGCAAATCGTTGCGAAGCTGCAGCAGCCTCTCAGGATCCGGCTCCGGGTGGATACGGTAGAGGAAGGGCAGTTCTTTCTTCTCAAGGAAGGCTGCCACAGCCTCGTTGGCACAGAGCATGAACTCCTCAATCAGGCTGTGCATCTCATGGTGCTGCTCCCGGACATAGGAGAGCAAGTGCCCCTCTTCATCAAAGCTGGCCTTTGCTTCGGGAAAATCAAAGTCCAGGGCACCACGCTTCAGGCGCCTGGCCTTCATGAGCCTGGCAAGCTCAAGGGCTGTGCCAAGCATTGCCCGGACATCATGGCCATTGCATGTGTCTGCGGCAAAGCGGGCGCAGACCTCCGGGCTGCCTGCAACAAGGTCTCTGGCCTCATCATAGGTGAGACGGGCCTGGGAGGAGATGACAGCCGGGGCAAAGGAGCTGGAAAGAACCCGCCCCCTGCCATCGAGATGCATGGTGGCGCAGATGGCAAGCCTCTCCTTGTGGGGCATGAGCGAGCACAGGCCGTGGGAGAGGAAAAAGGGCAGCATGGGCTGCACAGAAGTGGGGAAGTACCAGGAATTTCCGCGCTCCAGAGCCTGCTTGTCCAGCAGACTTCCGTGGCGCACATAGTGACTCACATCAGCAATGGCAACCTGCAGCACATAGCCTGTTTCTTCCCTGCTGACGCAGATGGCATCATCAAAATCCCTGGCATCTGCGCCGTCAATGGTCACAAAGCAGGCGCTGCGCAGGTCCTCTCGACCGGCAAAGTCCGCAGGATCAGGCTCTCCGGGGAACGTTGCTGCCAGACGCGCAACGTCCTCAGGAAACTTTCCCGGGACATTGTTACAGCTTTTTACTGCCTCCTCCTGTGTCCTGATAGTCGTGTATGATCTGACGCTGACGGGGACGACAGTGATTGCTCCTGTCCCCTCATCCTGCTTGACGCAACGGCACTGCACAACGTCATCTCTGGAGATCCTGGAGAAGACTTCCCTGCATTCCGGTGTGTTCAGTATCCTGACCCTTGCCTTGGAAGAGCCCTTCGTACTGGCAAGCCAGTATGACTGCCCATCCCTGTCCTTCACCAGTTTGCAGGCCCGGTAGCTCAGGACTCTTTGGGACCGTTCAAGAAGCAGGCACTTGCTGACAAGGATTTTTTTTGCACTATTCCCCTGCCTGCAACGGACAGTGAGGCAGGCGACCCTGTCTCCGGGCAGGAACGCATGCTTCATGGAGCGCGGCAGTGCAGCGTATTCGTGGCCATCGGGGTTTGCATCAAGCTTGACGACTCTGGACATGCCTTTCCGTTCCACGCAGCCGGTTTTTTGTGCCGGACCAAGGGGGGGTGTACAGGGGTGAGAGCTGTTGCAGGACTCGTTCTGCCCTGGAAAATCCCTTATGGTGCGGATATGGGGGGCATGGGCGAAGAAGGTCCGGGTGTCCCCGACTCCTTCGCTGAAGACCTGCTCAGACGCACAGAGTTTGGCCAGAATGGCCGTAAGTCTTTGCTTTTCGGAGTCTGAGGACAGGGCAAAGATGCAGCCAAGCTCCTGGAGGCTCAGGACTGCGCCGTCATGGTTCCTGAGGCAGTTCAAGACGTTCTGCATTGTCAGCCTCTGTCTTGGATAGTACCTGCCGTGGCAGTGAACAAAGCGGTCCTTTGCCTGCTCAAGGATGTCGTGCAGCGCATCCAGTACGTCATGTCCTGCGCCTGTCCTGTTCTTCTGTTGTTCGAGGTGGAAGTGCCTGCACAGCAGGCGAAGCGTCATGCCGCCACAGGTGGTCAGAGCTTTGCAGATGTCCTCTTCTGAAGGAAGGTGCACTGTTTCTGCCTGCTTTTCGGCAGCATCTTCCCTGTGCTGGTCTTCAGGCAGATAGGCATCCAGCAGATCGGCGAAGCATTCTTCTGTGTCAGGCTGCAGTGTGTGTGCGTGTTGTGCATGCTGCAGTTCCGTGGCCTGCTGTCCTTCGCACTGTTCCATGCCTGACGTACAAGTATGTTGGGATGCTGGTGCTGCAGTGCAGGATGTCGTGTGTCTGGTTGTCCGGGTCATTGATATTCCTCTTGAGGGAGTGCATACAGGAAAAGTTGTTGTTTTGCAGCAGAAAGCAAAAAGACCCTGCGCCGGCGGCGCAGGGTCTGGGATGGAGAGTGCGGACTGAAAACATCAGCCGCACGAAATGTTAGTCGTTGCTGCTTCCTCCGAAGAAGCGCAGCATCATCAGGAAGAGGTTGATGAAGTCAAGGTACAGGGTGAGCGCACCGAGGATGGCACCGCGACGGATGGCTGTACCATCACCAAGGGGAGCGCCTTCACCGAACTGGCGCAGCTTGTTGGTGTCATAGGCAGTGAGGCCGGCAAAGACAATGACGCCCACCACGCTGATGACGAAGTCCATCATGCTGCTGGCAAGGAAGATGTTGATGATGGAGGCGATGATCAGGCCGATGAGCCCCATGAGCAGGAAGCTGCCCATGCCGGAGAGGTCACGCTTGGTCACTGTGCCGTAGATGGACATGGCCAGGAACATGCCTGCTGCCGTGATGAAGGCATTGGCAATGGAGCCGATGGGGTAGACCACAAAGATGGACGAAAGGGTCAGGCCTGTGAGCACGGAGTACAGCAGGAACATGCCTGTTGCCGTGGTGGCAGACATTTTATGCACTGCGGCAGAAAGCGCGATCACAATGCCGAACTGGGCCAGGATCAGGGCAATCATGACCAGCATGTTGCCAAAGATCATCTGCTGAATGGACGGGCTGGAGGCAACGGCGAGAGCCACAACGGACGTCACGCCAAGACCGGCAGTCATCCATGCATACACATGGCGCATGTACACGGAAGCTACGCTGAGTGTTCTTGCCTCAAGAGTGCGAGAGGTCTGCATTGAATTCCTCCAAAGAGATGACGTCAGCTCCTTTGACGCCTTGATTGCAAAGAGATTGTATCTGTGCAGTCCGCAGTGTGCGGCTGTGCAGGGCCGTGAAGAAAAGAGTGTGAGTACAGACGGCCTGCAGCTGTGCGGTACAAAAACAGCAGCTGTCCCGCAAAGTAGTAGCATACACGGCACAGAAAGGCAAAAGATGAGAGCAGGGCTTTCTGACGCAGGGCCCCGGTACGGGCTTTCTAACGTCAGCATGTGCCTGTGCTGCAGGCTCGTTTCTAAAGGTAAGTCCGCTCTGCCAAAGCGCAAGGGGGCTGCTTGCCTGCACCTCGCCTTGCGTGCTAGCCTTCAGGTCTGCGTTCAGGGCCAGGGCCCTCACGAAAAAAGGACAATCATTCCCACAACGTCCCCATGCGGGGGGAAAGTCTATGAAGAAACTTCTTTTTCTGGCTGTTCTGATTCTCGGAGCAGGGCTTGTCCTGTGTTCTCCGGCTCAGGCAGCGGCTCCCATTGTGCAGATTGACACCAGCATGGGCACCATTCTGGTGCGTCTTGATGAGCGCAAGGCTCCTGTCACCTGTGCAAACTTCCTGAAGTATGTCAAGTCCGGCTTCTATGACGGCACCATCTTCCACCGTGTCATCAAGGGTTTCATGATTCAGGGCGGCGGTTTCACCCCTGACATGAAGCAGAAGCCCACCCATGCCCCCATCAAAAACGAGGCCTCCATCCAGCTGCGCAACAGCAAGTACACCATTGCCATGGCCCGTACCTCTGCCCCTGACAGCGCAACTGCCCAGTTCTTCATCAATACTGCCAACAACCGCTTCCTGGATCCTGACAAGGCCAGCGACGGCGTTGGCTATGCCGTGTTCGGCAGGGTCATCCAGGGCCAGAAGGTGGTGGATGCCATTGAAGCTGTGACCACCAGCGACAGGCATCGCTTCTATAAGGATATGCCTGTGGAGCCTGTTGTTATTCGTTCCATGACAGTCAAAAGCGAGTAGCAGCAGAATAGCAGCGCAGACAGCGTCACTGAGCCCGGCAGCGTCCGGGACATACAGAGCAAAGGAGCGGTCCAGGCGAACAAGTGCAGGGGCCGCTCTTTGCACATGTGCACATGTACAGAAGACAGCTTCTCCCCTGTTCGTGTGGCAACGCCGGTCTCGCAGGGCAGCCATGAAAGGGGTGCGCGTATGCCGGGATCACGTCTGTCAGGCTCGCGTCTGTCTGGATCGCGCAAAAGCAGGCTGCCCATCGCGTACTGCCCCTGCAAAGAGGTCTGTGGTGCAGCGACACAGTCGTGAGTGTGCCGGAAAGAGGTGCGCATATGCCTGGATCGCGCTGTGGGTATGGGGGCTACGGCCAGCCTATGCCAGGCTGTGCAGCAGGCCTGCGGCCAGCACGCGCCCGGCCTCGTCATAGCACACTGCCACCTGGCCCGGGGCAGAGAGGCTGAGGGGCTCGGCACAGACAATGTCCATGCCCTCGCCATCAGCATGCACGCTGGCCTGCACAGGACGCTGTCTGTAGCGCAGGCGCACCAGGCAGGTTGCGGGAAGTTCTTCTGCAGGCACCATGAAGGACGGGGCAGTGACGCGGGCCCTGCGCACCAGGGTGTGCTCCCTTGTGCCGACGAGCAGGGTATTGGTGGCCGCATCCTTGCCAAGTACATAGAGCGGTGCTGACCAGGCAATGCCAAGGCCCTTGCGCTGGCCTTCCGTGTACTGCCACAGGCCCGTATGCCTGCCTATGACTCTGCCGCTGTCCTTTTCGACAATGTCGCCACCGGACATGTCCGCCCCGTACCGCCCGAGAAAGTCGCGATAGCCCTGGGGTGTCCGGGGCACAAAGCAGATCTCCTGGCTTTCCGCAGGCTGGGGCACTGTAAGGCCTCTCTCAGCCACAAGAAAGCGCACGGCATCCTTGGTGAGGCTGCTTAAGGGGAAGGCCACACGCGAGAGGCGCTCTCCTTCCACAAGGCCAAGGAAGTAGGACTGGTCCTTGCGCGCATCATAGGCCCTGGCCAGCAGGGGATGGGCAACAGAATAGGGGTGATTCCGGTCCAGACGAGCGTAGTGGCCTGTGACAAGGGCAGCTGCGCCAAGCCGTTCCGCCTCCTCGAAGAGGGCGCCGAACTTGATGCGGCGATTGCACAGGGCACAGGGATTTGGGGTCAGCCCCTTGTGCCAGGCCTCCACAAAGGGGCGCACCACGGCATCTTCAAAGCGTTGCCTCAGGTCGAGCAGGTGAAAGTGCGCCCCAAGCCGTGTGACAGTGTCGGCAAGGCGCTCCTCGCTGGCAGAGGCAGCTTCCAGGGCCGCAGCATCCCGGGCAGCCAGAAACATGCGGGCATGGATGGCCAGGACAGGCCTGCCGCTTTCAAGGCAGAGCAGCAGGGCAGCAAGGCTGTCCACACCCCCGGAAACAGCAACTGCCAGAGGTCCCTCTGGCAGTTGTGTGCAAAAGTCTGTGCTGAGCATGAGCAACTCAGAGAATCTGTTCGAGGAACTGGCGCAGGCGCGGGTGCCTCGGGGAGTTGAAGATGTGCTCAGGCGTGCCCTGTTCGATGATCTGGCCGTGATCCATGAAGATGACTCTGTCTGCCACCATTCTGGCAAAGCCCATTTCATGGGTGACACAGCACATGGTCATGCCGTCTTCGGCAAGGCCCACCATAACGTCAAGCACTTCGCCGACCATTTCCGGGTCCAGGGCTGAGGTGGGTTCGTCAAAGAGCATGATGGCGGGCTGCATGGCCAGAGCGCGGGCAATTGCCACACGCTGCTGCTGGCCGCCTGAGAGCATGGCCGGGTAGACTGCGGCCTTGTCGGAGATGCCCACCTTCTGCAGAAGCTGCAGGGCTCTGGCCTCGGCTTCGGCCTTGTTCAGGCCGAGCAGCTTGCGGGGCGCCATGGTGACGTTCTGCAGCACAGTCTTGTGCGGGAAGAGATTGAACTGCTGGAAGACCATGCCGACATTGCGGCGCATGAGGTTGAGCTCATGGGAGCCGCAGTGGGAGATGTCCTGTCCCTGCACCTTGATGTAGCCCTTGTCGATGCTCTCAAGCCTGTTGATGGAGCGCAGCAGGGTGGACTTGCCGGAACCGGAAGGACCGATAATGACCACGCGCTCGCCGGCCTGCACGTTCAGGTTCACATCCTGCAGTGCCGTGAGGGGACCGAAGAACTTCCAGACATGGTTGATTTCAATGATGGGAGAGCCCTCGGCAGGCTTTTCAGCGATGTTACTTTCTTCTGTCATAGTAGTTCAACTTTGCTTCCATGATGGCGACGCACTTGGAAAGCAGCAGAGTAATGATGAGGTAGACCAGGGCAACAATGGTATAGGTCTCAAAATAGAGATAGGTCTTGGCTGCAAAGCTTCTGCCTCGCTGCATGAGATCGGGCATGGCCATGACGGACACAAGCGAGGTGTCCTTGAGCATGGCAATGCACTCGTTGCCTACCGGCGGCAGGATGGTGCGCCAGGCCTGGGGCAGAATGACGTAGAACATGGTCTGGAAGCGGTTGAAGCCGAGAGATCTGGCTGCTTCTGTCTGTCCCTTGGGAATGGCCATGATGCCGGCCCTGAAGACCTCACCCATGTAGGCGCCGTAACAGAAGGAAATGGCGACCACGGCACTGGTCAGGCTCGAGACCTGCAGAAACTTCGAGAGCGCGTAGTAGATGTAGAAAATCTGCACCAGCAGCGGGATGCCGCGGATGATTTCCACATAGGTGGAGGCGCCGAGGTTAATGAAGGGGTTTCGGGAAATGCGGCCAAGGCCGGTGATCAGACCCAGCGGGACAGCGCAGCAGATGGCCAGGGCAGTGACCTGGAAGGTGACCAGGATGCCGTCAGGCAGGAAGGTCAGCACATCGAGGTAGGGCTCGGGCCACATGGTGCACAGGACAAAGAGGGTGATGATAGCGCCCGTCAGGGAAATGGACCACGCAGAGATGATGCGCTTGCCCCAGGGCCTGGGAATCTGCGGACCTTGTGTGGTGACAACGACAATGTTGCCTGTGCTCTCGTTGTCAACATTCTTTTCAGTTTCAGATGCCATCGCAATCCTTGCATGCCCTGCCCAGCGGAGCGTCTCAGGCTGTCCATCAGTCGGAATACGTCTCGGTCGGAATATGTCTCAGCCGGAAAAACTGCTGTGTCCCGGATTCGTCTGAGCAGAGCCTTGGTAAAAAGAAAAGTCCGGCCCCCGGTTCTGAACCTGGGGGCCGGACAGAACAGGTCGGGATGTTACTTTGCAGAGCCGAGGTGTTCGGCAAGCACCTTGTCGTAGGCGCCGCTTTCCTTCACCAGCCTGATGCCCTTGTTGAGCTTTTCCACAAGGTCAGTATTGCCCTTCTTCACAAGGAAGCCGTACTGTTCGGGCTCGCCGAACTGCATGGCGATGCGCAGCTTGCCTGCGTAGTCGGCCTTCTTGTTGAGGTAGTACAGGGCCACAACGCTGTCCACGGCCACGGCATCAATGCGGCCGTTGACCATGTCTTCGAGAGCCAGACCCACGTCGTCGTATTCACGGATTTTGGCGCCCACATTGATCTTTTCCAGAGCCAGGAGGGCACTGTTGCCGAGCTGGCCGCCCACATTGAGGCCCTTGAGTTCTTCAGGTTTGGCAATGATGGAGCCTGCGGGAGTCACGATGGTGGGATAGATATCCAGGTAGGGATCGGAGAAGGTGAAGGCCTTTGCGCGCTCGGGGGTGATGCTCACACCAGCTGCCACGATATCGTATCTGCCTGCTGCGACACCGGCAAAGATGCCGTCCCAGGCTATGTTCTGGACTTCAACCTCAAAGCCTGCGGCCTTTGCAACCTCTTTGATGAGGGAAGGATCCAGGCCCACCGGCTGTTTGTTGTCGTCAAGATATTCCATCGGGGGGAAGGTACAGTCTGTTGCCACGATGTACTTGTCAGCTGCACTGGCAGACACACTCATGCCAAGCACACACAGGGCGATCAGGGGGAGCAGGATTTTTTTCAGCATCAGCCGATCCTCCAGGATACAGTTAAAGAGATATGTATTTTCAGTGTAGTACGCTGTCTGTTCACGGTCAAGACAGTACAGGCCGCAAAAGCGCCTCAAATGCGCGATTACAGGGGATTTGCGGCATATTTGCTCCCCCTTGTGTCAGCTTGAAATGGCCCTGTGTCTTGGCTATTGTCAGTCTGCCGGAAGAGGAAGTGCGGTCAGGGCGCATGTCAAGGCGCTGACAGGCACAACCTTCGGCAGGTCCCGGGAGACAGCTCCCTGGACAAATGCTGGACAACACCATCTGGAAACAACTGGAGGCGGCGATTCCTCCCCTGCTTACAGGCAGGGGTTTCCTCGCCGATTTTTGATGAAGGTCATAATCATGTGCGGTGGCAAGGGCACCAGGCTGCGCGAAGAGACAGCAGTCAAGCCCAAGCCCATGGTCGAAATTGGTGGCAGGCCCATTTTGTGGCACATTATGAATACGTACAGCCGCTATGGCTTCAAGGACTTCATCCTGCCCTTAGGCTACAAGGGCGAAGTCATCAAGCAGTATTTTGCCGACTACCACAGACGCAATACAAGCTTCACCGTTGACCTGAAGACTGGCGCCATCACCACCGAGAAGGGGGTGACCGAGGACTGGCGCGTCACCTTGTGCGATACAGGCGAGGAGACGCTCAAGGGCGGCCGTCTGAAGCGTGTTGCCCAGTTCATCGATACAGACCGCTTCATGGTCACGTACGGCGACGGTGTGGCGGACATCGACATTGACGCGCTCATCCGCTTCCACAAGGAATCCGGCTGCATCGGCACCTTCACAGGTGTGCGCATGCCCTGCCGCTTCGGTGCAGTGCGCACGGACGAAGCAGGCAAAATCACCTCCTGGGAAGAGAAGCCCATCTTAAATGAGTACATCAACTGCGGCTTCTTTGTCTTCAAGCGCGAATTTCTGGACTATCTGAGCGAGGATGAATCCTGCGACCTGGAAAAGGAGCCCTTGCAGCGCCTGGCCAGTGAGGGACAGCTCTCCATGTATCCCCATCCCGGGCAGTGGCAGTGCATGGACACCCTGCGCGACAGCATTTTGCTCAACGAGCTGTGGAACAGCGGCAAAGCCTTCTGGAAATAGGGGAGGGATATGTTTCATTCCGTCTACAAGGGCAGACGCGTCTTTGTGACCGGACACACCGGTTTCAAGGGCTCCTGGCTCTGCGCCTGGCTGGTGAGCCTCGGGGCCGAGGTCACAGGCTATTCTCTCGATATTCCCACCACTCCCTCGCACTTCGAGGCCATGCACCTTGCAGAGCACATCCACGACATCCGCGGTGATGTGCGCGACAGGGAGCATCTTGTCCGCGCCATGCAGGAGGCAAAGCCGGACATTGTCTTCCATCTGGCTGCCCAGGCCCTGGTGCGCCTCTCCTATGACAAGCCTGTGGAGACCTTTGAGGCCAATATCCTCGGCACCCTCAATGTGCTTGAGGCAGTGCGCGCCTGCCCGGGTGTGGGCGCTGTCGTCTGCATTACCTCGGACAAATGCTACCGCAATGACGAGCAGGTCTGGGGCTATCGCGAAAACGATCACTTAGGCGGCTATGACCCCTACTCAGCCTCCAAGGGTTGTGCGGAAATCGTGGCCCACTCCTATTTCAAGAGCTTCTTTAAAGACGGTCCTGCCTGCGCCACAGTGCGTGCCGGCAATGTCATTGGCGGCGGCGACTGGGCTCTGGACCGCATTGTGCCTGACTGCGCCAGAGCCTGGGCAAGGAATGAGCCTGTGCTCATCCGCTCGCCCCACGCCACCCGTCCCTGGCAGCTGGTGCTTGAGCCGCTGTCCGGCTACCTCTGGCTGGGAGCACTGCTCTTTGCAAGGGATCACTCCCGTCCCTTTGAGCTCTCTGGTGAAGCCTTCAACTTCGGCCCCGGTGCCGAGGTGAACAATCCTGTCAGTGACGTGGTGCGCGGTCTGGCCATGCACTGGCCGGGCTTTGAGAGCCGCATGGACATGAACCAGGAGATGACCCGCAAGGAGTGCACCCTGCTCAAATTGTGCTGCGACAAGGCCCTGGCAGCCCTGGACTGGAAGGCCACCCTGGATTTTGACGAGACCATACGCTACACGGCCGAGTGGTATCAGCGCTACTACCGCGGCGACGGCATGAAGACCTCCATGCTGGACTTCACCCTGGGGCAGATCCGCGCCTATGCCAATGCCGCAGAAATGCGCAACCAGGCCTGGATTGCGGCAGGGAAGGACTAGGCTATGCGCGAAGGACACTTGCATGCCACAGCCATTGCCGGCGTGGAATACATGGACCTGGATGTCATCCAGACTCCTGGCGGTGCAGTCATGCACATGCTGCGCCCGGACCTGCCCCTCTCCCTGCCTGGCAGTGCGGCCATGCAGGTGGGCGAGATCTACTTTTCAGAAGTGCTGCCAGGCCACATCAAGGCCTGGAAGCGTCACAGCCGCCAGACACAGCACTTTTGCGTGCCCTGCGGGCGCCTGGGCATTGTGCTCTATGATGGTCGTCCCGACTCCCTGACCCGCGGCGCCCTCGTGCGCCTTGTGCTCGGCCGCGAGGAGACCTACGCCCTGTTGCGTATCCCGAAGGGCATCTGGTACGGCTTCACAGCCCTGGGAGAGGGTCCTGCCATCATCTGCAATGCCGCAGACATTCCCCATGACCCGGCAGAGGGCGAAAAGCTCGACTGGCAGAGTGAGGCCGCAAAGGCCATCCCCTTTGCCTGGGAGCAGGCAAACTTCAGCGAGAACTAGTCATGTCCTTTTCCGAGATTCTTGAAAAAGCCCTTGCCGGGCGCCCGGAGGGCGCGCCCGCGCGTACGGGAAAGCAGCTGGCAAAAACCTGGTACCGCCTGCTGCGTCCGCCCTTCTTCATCACGGCAGCCATTCCTGTCTGCGTGGCCCTGGCCTTTGTCATGCGCAGCGGAGTCGTGCTGGACGGCGCAGCCTGGCTGCGCTTTGCAGGCCTGCTCCTGGGCTGCTTTTGCGGTCTGACCATTGCCAACCTGGCAAATGAGCTCTTTGACTACGTGCTCGGCACGGATGACCGAGAGGAGAGCATTGGCGGCACTGGCGCCATACAAAGCGGCATGGTCTCCTGCAGGGAGCTTCTGTATGCCACCATCCTCTTTGTGGTGCTCACCATTGTGCTGGGCCTGGCCCTCATTCTGACCCTGCCTGACGGTCTGCAGGGCATCCTCATCCTGCTCACCCTCTTTGCCGTGGCCTCGGCCATCTTCTATGTGGCCCCGCCCATACGCTACGGCTACCGCGGCCTTGGCGAGGTCATGGTGGGCATCAACATGGGCTTCATTATTGTCGGTGCCTCCTCGGCCATCCTGGCAGGCAGCTTTGATCTGCGTGCCCTGGCCCTGGCCCTGCCTGTGGCAGGCATGGTGGCAGGTATCCTCTACTATCAGAGCCTGCCCGAGATTGAGACCGACCTTGCTGCCGGCAAGCACACCCTGGCCAATATCCTCGGCAAGGATCATGCCCTCTTTGTCTTCCGCATCTGGTGGCCTGCCATCTGGATATTGCTCGGCAATCTCTGGCTGTGTGACCTGGCAGGCTGGCCTGTGGTCTTCTGCCTGCTGTCCGTACCCTTCTGGTGGAAGGCCCAGGCCCTCATTGCCGCCCATGGCGACGGAGACTGGCTGCCTCTGGACAGGTACGGCTACCTGGTGAGGCTGTGCTACCTCATCAGTGGCGCAGCCCTGGTGTGGGGAGCTGCCTGGAAGTAGGCTGTCAGTCCTGCAGACATATTGAAAAAGCGCCCTGTTTTCCCTTGAGTGAGGAAAGCAGGGCGCTTTTGCTGTGCTGCTGGCAGCACGCGGGCTCACCAGATGCCGTGTATGCCCTGGACAAGGCAGAGGATGCCGGCAGAGCCGATGACAAGAAGCAGGATGCGGCGAAAGGCTGCCTGGGAGATGTGCTTTGCCAGCGGCAGGGCAGCCAGCATGCCCAGCACTGTGGCAGGGCCGCCCCAGACTGCGTGCCAGAAGACATCCATGGTGTAGAGGCCTGCAGAGGCATGTGCCGTCATGGTGATGAGGCAGACCAGGAAGGTGTAGACATTCATGGTGCCCAGCACTTCCAGCTTCTCCCAGCCGGCATACATGGAATAGATGGCCACTGGCGGATTGCCGTAGGAAATGGATGTATTGATGAAGCCTGCGGCAAAGCCGGCAACAAGGCCTGCAGGGACAGTGTCGCCATGGGCCTGGCTCTTCGGATGAGAGAACTGCCAGCCCACAAAGAGAATCATGATGATGCCTGCCGAGAGCTGCAGCACAGGCACTGGCAGGATGAGCAGCACGGCAAGGCCTGCTGCGGCACCGGGTATGGCACCGATCAGCAGGGCCTTTAAGGAGCGCCATCTGGTGTGGCGCCAGAAGACAGCGCCTGTGGCAATGGAGATGATGGCCACACAGACTGAGGTGGCAGGAACAAGGGTGGCAGGGGCAATGTGGGCTGCCACAATGGGCAGAGCCACCATGGCAGCCCCCATGCCGGCAATGCTGTTGACAAAGCCGGCAGCAAACCAGGCAAGTGCAAAGAGCCAGAGGGAGGGATCGTCAAACATGGCAGAGAGCTGATGGCAGTGAAGCGGCGGCAGTAAAATGCCGGCGAGATGGCGGCAGCGCGCATGCCGCGCGGGGGCGGGGGGACAGAAGACAGGAGCCGGCAACAACAGGCTGGGCATTGGCCGGCAGCAGGCTGATAAAGGAAAAGGGCGGGCATACGCCCGCCCCTGAAGGGTCCTGATGTCAGCTCAGGAGCCCGGGAGGACTAGCCTCCGACAAGGCAGAGCGGCACAGACGGGAAGTAGGTGATGACCAGGAGCACCAGGATCATAAGGCCTATCATGGGCAGAGAGGCCTTGGCGATGCGGATGATGTTCTCACCGGAGATACCGCTGGCCACAAAGAGGTTGACGCCCACAGGCGGGGTCAGGAAGCCGATGGCCAGGTTGACGACCATGATGACGCCAAAGTGCAGCGGGGAGACGCCCACACCTGTGACCACAGGCAGCAGGATGGGGGTCAGGATGACGATGGCTGCCAGTGCTTCCATGAAGACGCCGACGATGAGCAGCAGGATGTTGATGATAAGCAGAATGAAGAACTTGCTCTGGGTGAACTCAAGGATAGAGCGGGCAATGGTGCCGGGCACGTCCTCGATGGTCATGATGTTGCCGAACAGGGTGGCCATGGCCATAAGCAGGATGATGGTGGCCGAGGTTTCGGCAGCATTGACGCTGCACTTGATGAGCTTCTTCACATTGATTTCGCGGTAGATGAACACGCCCACGATGATGCCGTAGAAGGCTGCCACAGCAGCGGCCTCGGTAGGTGTCATGAAGCCGCCGTAGATGCCGCCAAGCACGATGACAGGCACCATGAGGGCCCACTTGGCATCCCAGGTGGCCATGGCAAGCTTCTTTGCGCTGCGCTCTTCGGCATCACCCTTCCAGCCCATCTTCTTTGAGTAGTAGTAGGAATAGCCCATGAGCACGAGGCCGCAGAGGATACCAGGCACAATACCGCTGATGAAGAGGTCGCCAATGGAGACCTGGGCGGAAATACCGTAGACCACGAAGGGATTGGAGGGCGGGATCATGACGCCCAGAGCGCCGGCTGCGGCCACGATGGCGCAGGCAAAGGCCTTGTTGTAGCCGCGCTCAAGCATGGCCGGGATGGTCAGGGAGCCGATGGCTGCCACAGTGGCGGGGCCGGAGCCGGAGATGGCGCCGAAGAACATGCAGGTGACAACCGTGGTCATGGCCATGCCGCCGTACATGCTGCCGAGCATGGAGTCGGCAAGCTTGAGCAGACGGGAGGAAAGACCGCCTTCACCCATGTATTCACCAGCTGCGATGAAGAAGGGGATGGCCATGATGGGGAAGCTGTCCAGGGCAGTGAAGCACACCTGGGACATGTATTCCAGAGGCAGGGTGTCAGCGCAGATGATGGTGGTCAAAGTGGACAGACCAAGGCTGATGGCAATGGGCACACCGAGCACGCACAGGGCGATGAAGTAGCCGAAGAGGGCGGGCAGCGGTGCAATATAGTCGTAGATGAAGACGTCCCCTGTGCCGTAGAGGCTGATCATGACCGGGTACATGGGAATGCCCAGCACAAAGAGGACGATCAGGCCGATGATGGTGTCACGGCTCCCGCAGACTTTAACCTGCTTCCAGAGATTCTGGAGCAGGCGCAGGCACATGAGGCCGAAGCCCAGGGGCAGGATGAGATAGGGAATCAGATAGGGAATGCGGGTGGCAGTGGTGTACTGCGGATACTGCTGCAAACGCTCGATCTGGCCCCAGCCGGTGATGGCAATGACCAGGGTGAGCAAAAGGAAGCAGCCTTCCACCACAATCCAGCTGATTTCCTTCCAGCGCTGGGGCAGCTTTTCATAGATGATGTCCACCCTGATGGACGAACGCTTTTTGATGGCGACGCAGACTGCAAAGTAGGTAATCCAGATGAAGATGTAGCGTGAAACTTCTTCAGTCCAGACCATGGCGCCTGCAGTTTCAAGCAGGTTGGAGACGATATAGCGGTAGAAGGTCTGCAGGGTGATGAAGCAGATGATGGCGACAAGGCCGATAACGAGAAAGACCTTTTCAAAGTTTTCATCAAGCCAGTGCAGAAAACTTTTGTGTTCTTCTTGGGCGACTGTGGCCATTGATTCCTCACTGTTGAAAAACGAAGAGGGGGCTGCGTACTGCAGCCCCCTTTGAAGCTGTCAGACTGAAGATGCAGAACTACTTCTGGGTGTCTGCAATCATCTTGGTCAGTTCGGCGGGAATCTGGGCACCGAACTTGTCGCGCACAGGCTGGGTCAGCTTGTAGAGTTCTTCAAACTGGGCGTCTGTGAAGTGATGCATCTTGACGCCGGCCTTCACGAAGTTGTCGTAGGCAGCCTTTTCCAGAGGACCGGAGATTTCGCGCTCGTACTTCAGAGCTTCGTCAGCTGCTTCACGCAGAATGCGGCGCTGATCGTCGGTCAGGCTGTCCCACTTCTTCTTGTTCATCATGAGAAGATGCATGGAGTAGTTGTGACGGGTGTCAGTGCCGTACTTGAGCACTTCGGTGTGCTTGGCAGCGTCGAGCAGGGAGTAGGTGTTGCCTTCGCCGTCAACGGTGCCCTGCTGCAGGGCTGTGTAGGTTTCACCCCAGGCGATGGGGGCGGGGTTCATGCCGAGAGCCTTGGCCACATCAACTTCCACGGGGGAGTCGGTGGTGCGCACCTTGAAGCCCTTGAAGTCGGAGACGTTGGCAATGTCATGGGTAGCGGAGACAAAGTTGCGGTAGCCGAATTCGCTGAACATCAGGGTCTCGAGGCCAATCTTGCGGGAAAGCTCGCGGTAGAACTTTCCAAGCTCGCCATTGTCGATGGCGTCATACAGCTTCTGCTGGTTCTTGGGATTGGTAACGTAAGGGAGATCCAGAGCCATGTAGTAGGGGTGGAAGGAGGCCATGTTGGGCGTGGAGCTAGAGGTGAGATCCAGGGTACCGGCCTGGGCGGCCTCGGTGGTCACACGGTCGTTGCCGATCTGGGCATTGGGGAAGATCTGGATGGTGATCTGGCCCTTGCTCTTCTGTTTCACAAGCTCGGCAAACTTTTCGTAGCCCAGGGTCACGTTGTTGCCCGGAGCCATGGGATGGCCAAGACGCAGCTTGAGAGGACGCGCATCGGCAGTACCGGCGCACAGGGCGGACACTGCAAACATCAGCAGGATGGCGCAGGAAAGAAGCTTTTTCATGGGAACTCCTCACAAAAACAAGATGTAAATGAAGCATCCAAGAGCCTTGGAGCAGAGAATTTCAATGTGCCGAATTCATGTGTGGCAGGGCCAGGCAACTTGTGTTGCAATTTTGCTACTTGTGCCTGTGCGCACATGAAGCATGTGCTGTGCTGCATGCCTTCAAGGGGTTGCCTGGAAACGGAGTCCGCGTGTTTGCCCGCACAATGCGAATCACGAAGATATTGGGGCTCAATCTCCAATCGCTGGCCTTGCAGGAGAGGAAAAAGGCCTGGGTGGTTTAGGCCCCCGGACAGAGAGAAGGACATGTGAGAAAAAAGACAATCGGCCTTGCAAAGCCTCGTTGGGAGAGCTTTTGCCGAATTCAGTTGTGTATGCATGCACAGATCTTGCCAAACTAACAAAAATATGAACGTCATGTGAAAAAAATCGCGTAACTATTTGATTATAGATATAAATTAAATTTGTAATATGGTCTCAGTGCTTTCCTCTTTTCTGATGCATGAATGAACAAATGATGCAAAATAGCATCACATGTCTAGATCGGAGGGATGTGATGTTGCAAATTTAGGACTGCTCCTTTTTCGTGTGCAAAGCGGAACGATCTTCAATATTCTGAAATTTGTGGATTTTTTTCACTTGTGAAGGAAATGGAAAGCTTCATGCATAGGCAAGCACGCAAGTATGCTTGCGTGGGGATTGAGCACCTGTTCTGGCGTAGCTGTGCTTTGACAAGGCGGTGTGCCTGTCCCTGATTGGGCCGTCTGGCTCCAAAAATCACAAGGCTTGCTTTTCTTGGGCCTGCCCGGCTGCAAAGGGCAGGGCATTTGCAAACGTTCAACACATGGTCAAGGAGGTGGCGCCTGTTCCCAGACCAGGATTGTCGGCGCCAAGCACATATGAAAATTTTCGATTTTCGTTTCAGACCCAATACCAAGGCGATACTCGACGGCATCGCAAACAGCACCATGTTCAAGGCTTCGTGCGAAGCCAGCGGTTTCGACAAACGTGTGGCTCAGACCCTGCCCGAGATCGTGGACGAACTCAAAGGTCGTGGCGTTGTGGGCAATGTCATCACAGGCCGTGATTGCCGCACGACCTATGGCTTTCCGGACAACAACGGCAGTGTTCTCGAATTCTGCCAGGCCTATCCGGACTTTTTCTACGGCTTTTGGGGCATAGATCCCCATCGCGGTATGGACGCAGTGCGCGATGTGGAGAAGGTTGTGAAAGAGTACGGCATGCGCGGTATTGCCACCGATCCGTACCTTGCACACATTTCTCCCAGCGAAGCCCGCTTCTATCCCATCTATACAAAGTGCTGCGAGCTGAACGTGCCTGTGTTCATCACCATGGCTCCTCCGCCAATGGTGCAGGGCGCTCTTATCGAGTACACGGATCCCCGCGATGTGGACAAGGTTGCCCGCGATTTTCCCGAACTCACCATCATCATGAGCCACGGCGGCTATCCATTTGTGCAGGAAGCCATCTTTGTCTGCCAGCGCAACCGCAACGTGTACATGGACTGCTCCGAATACGAGCGCGCCCCCATGGCAACACACTACATCGAATCCCTGACCACAGGCGTTCTTGCCGACAAAATCATCTTTGCCAGCGCCCATCCCTTCATTGAGCAGAAGGACGCCATCGAGACCTATATGAACATGGGCCTTGATGAAGAGACCCTGGCAAAGGTCATGTACAAGAATGCCTACCGCGTCCTTGGCCTTGGCGAATAGGACTTCGGGACGACAAGAGCACGGTTGCGCATCTCGCAACTGACAAAATCGGGAGCCTTCGGGCTCCCTTTCTTTTGCCAAAGGCTCTGAGCAGATTCATGGAAGCGCGCGGCATCTTTTGTGCCATCCCTTGTGAAAAAAAGTAACTATCAGGGGCAATAGTGCGAATTTGCGACTTTAATGATAAAAGGGAAGATTAAAAAAATCTAAAAATTACAAGTTTTTATATAATAAAAACTAGGTATTGTTACTGATAACTTGCAGAAATGTTGCAGTTCTGCAGCGGACAAGGTCCGGCAAAAGCGAGCGCCAAAAGCTTTGTGGTGCATTAGTGCAACATGATTGTCATGGCCTTGTGCAAAAAGCGCACAAGCAGAGAAAGCTCTGGCGGGCCAAAATATTGTTTTATCAGTATATTTAATTGGTTAAGAAAATAGTGTGCTCTTTGGCATGCTTTATGCTTAATTAGGGCATGAAGACGCGCTTCCGATACCCCACGGGGGTCAGGAACGCAAAATACAGCAAATCACAACCAACTTCCAAAATTTCCAGATCTTCACTTTGGAGGAACCAATATGACCGCTCCCGTTACAGAATGCTGCCTTCGCTCCCCTCAGGAAGAACGCCTGCAGGACCAGATCGACGGCAAGGTAGACCGCTATCGCAAAACCCACGAGCGCGTGTTCCGTATGCTCGAGCGTTTTGAGGGCCAGAAACCCCAGATCGATATCGAGCGCGCCCTGTACTTCACTCAGTCCATGAAGGAAACCGAGGGTCAGCCCCTGGTTCTGCGCTGGGCAAAGGCTCTTGCCCATATCGCCAAGAACATCACCGTGACCGTTGAGGAAGATCAGCTCCTGCTCGGCCGCGCCGGTGGTCTGCCCGGCCGTTATGGTATCCTCTATCCCGAACTCGACGGCGACTTCCTTGACATCGCTGTGAAGGATCTGCCCACCCGCGAGACCTCTCCTGCTTCCATTGATCCCGAAGACGCCAAGAAGGTTGTGGAAGAAGTGGCCCCCTTCTGGAAGGGCAAGACCTTCCATGAAGACCTCAACGCCGCCCTTCCTCCGGAAGTGCACAAGCTGACCTACGACGATCCCCAGGGCCTCATCTCCCGCTACATCGTCAACGAGACCGCTTCCTTCCGCTCCTCCATCCAGTGGGTGCCGGATTTCGCCAAGATTATCAACCGCGGCTTCAATTCCATCAAGGCCGAGGCTCAGGAAAAGCTGGCTGCCCTGGATCCGCTCTCCTGCAAGGACATGTGCGAGAAGAAGCCCTTCCTCGACGCCATCGTGATTGTGTCCGACGCCATCGTGCTTTGGGCTCATCGTTACGCTGATGCTGCCCGCGAAGCCGCAGCCAAGTGCACCGACGAGAAGCGCAAGGCCGAACTTCTGCGCATGGCCCAGAATGCAGACCGCGTTCCCGGCGAGCCCGCCCGCGACTTCTGGGAAGCCTGCCAGAGCCAGTGGTTCACCCAGATGTTCTCCCGTCTGGAGCAGAAGACCGGTACGACCATTTCCAACGGCCGCATGGACCAGTACTTCTACCCCTACTTCAAGGCTGACATCGAAGCCGGCAAGATCACCGAGGATCAGGCCCTGGAAATCCTGGAGTGCATGTGGGTCGGCATGGCCGAATTCATCGACATGTACATCTCCCCCACCGGCGGCGCCTTCAACGAAGGCTACGCTCACTGGGAAGCAGT
>CASEWR010000138.1 GCA_949291675.1 uncultured Desulfovibrio sp.
CAGAAAGACGAGCTTCCTGACCTGTCCATGGCCCTGGATATCTTCCGCAGGCAGGTTCAGTCACCGAAGACAGGCCTGGTCTCCTTTCTTCTTCTGCATGCCATCATGCAGCTCATTGCGCGCTCAAACAGACTGACCTTCCAGGCCAGAGAGTTCATTCTTCTGCTGCTGGACTGTCACACCATCACCTGGGAGGGCTTTGCGGAGGAATATCAGAGGCTGTACGGCAGGCCACTTCCTGTTGTGAACGACGAGTACGCAGCAAGTGCATGCAGGGCATAAGCGGGGGAAACCATGCAAGACTATTATGCACAACTCGGTCTGAACCGCACTGCCACCCCTGCAGAGATTGCCGCTGCCATTGCAGGACATCCGGAATACAGGGATGCGGCTGCCATACTGCAGGATCCGCTGAAAAAGCAGCGTTATGACGAGGCCCTTGATGCCATGCATGGCATAGGCCTTCTGCGCGCAGGCCTGAACCTGCAGACACAGGGCTGGTGCGAGAATCAGGCACCCTTTGTCAAAACCGATCAGCAGGGCCGCAAGGTGCGCCTGTGCCGCCAGCTGCAATGGGGACGCACAGCCTTTCGCATCCTCTTCCCCCTGCTGCTGATCGTCAACCTGGTCCTTCTTGTCCTCTATAAAGATCACTATACGGCACTGCAGGACCTGCCTGTCTTTTCCCTCTTCGAGGACAAGGCACCCAAAAGCCCGATGGAGAAACTCCAGGGCTTCGGGCCTGGCAACAGGTTCGGACCTGTCTTTGCAGGTGGCACCTGGCGCAAGACTGCTCTCAAGGATATCGCTGCCTTCGGCTCAAAATATTACAAGGTCTTCGACAGTTCTCAGATCCCCGTGGTCAAAAACTGGGAAGATGCTCAGGGCTTTTGCAAGCAACAGTACGGCAATCTCGCAGTCATTGAGTCCGCTGAGGAAAATGCCTTCCTCACCACCTGGTTGAACAAGATCAGAGCAAAGGATGTGTTCTTCGGGCTGACGGACAAGGACACGGAAGGCAGCTGGCGATCCCACAAGGGCAAGGCAACCTATACAAACTGGGCCCCTGGCGAACCCAACAATGAGTTCGGCAGGGAACATTATGCCATGTTCTACCACCGCTCTCCTGCAGGTACCTGGAATGACGGTATTCCTGGTAAAAACTTCCTCTTCCTCTGTCAGTGGGACAATGAACGAGCCTTCAGCAACTATGAGCGTCAGTGCTTTGGTGTTGCGGAAAACATCTATCGCGCAGAGCGCAAGGATCGCGTGGATGCTCGTATGGAGCGTGTGGAGCCCCCGAAGAATGCAAGGATACACAGGGACGAGGTCGGGCAGGCAGGAAGGAATACCGGACAGATGTCAGAGAACAGGTCGTCAAAGACCGAACCTCATCAGAAGCAGCCCCCTGCTCCTGCTGTCCCCTCCTTTGCCGGCTCATACTCAGGGGCATGGGAAACGGCGCAGGAACCCGTTGCCTTCTCTCTGCAGATCTCTGAGCGCAACGGCGCCTGGAGTGCCGAGCTCGAATTCTACCCCCTGGATCCGGGGCGTCAAAACGCCTCGAACTCAGGAAAATACAGGCTCACAGGCAGGTATGACAGCACTGCCGGGGAATTGATCCTCACAGGCAGGGAATGGCTTGTGCGCCCACCCAACGCCTCCTTCGTGCACCTGAGAGGCAGACTGAACAGAAATCTTTTTGAGGGAACGGTCTTCACCGATACCTCGAACCCTGGCTGGAGATTCTCAGCCACCAAGTCTCTGTCGCACTAACCACTGCGCCCCGTGCTGCATGGGACGGGGCTAAGATATCCGTGACAGACAGCATGTCTGCTGCCTGGTCGGACAAGGAGAACATCATGAAGAAGATACT
>CASEWR010000139.1 GCA_949291675.1 uncultured Desulfovibrio sp.
GACAGAGAATACTACGGCAAGGGCGGCCCGGACCCCATGGCCGATGCCCGCTTCCCCATTGCCGGTGCTGCCTCGCGCAAGGACTATTACTTCTACCGTCTGAACCAGCCTGGCGTCATGGAGAACGTGCAGAACTGGCGCATGCAGCAGTTCAACCGCGCCCGTGGCACTGGCGGGACCAGCAGCGTGAACGGCATCCAGACCTTCAGTGGTTTCAACGGTGCTGTTCCCCTGAAGCCTGCCAGTAATGACGTGCCAAAGCCGCGCTCGCCTTTCCGACAGTAAGCCAGACAAACCATGGACATTGTGACCCATGCAGTCTCCGGCCTTGTAGTGGCAGCAGCCCTGCCAAAGCGGCCTGCCACCCGCTGGACGCCCTTTTTCTTCATGCTGGCAGCCTGCCTGCCCGACTTTGATATTCTCTTTGCCTCCACACCGGCCCTCTTTCTCAACCTGCACAGAGGCATCTCGCACTCTGTCTTTGCAGCTCCTGTTCTGGCTCTGCTTCTGGCCTTCTGTGCCTGGCCTTTGCGCAGGCGCCAGACCAGGGACAGAATGAGCATCAGGGGCCTGTGGCTGGCCTTTGCAGCCTGTCTCTACCTGCATATCCTGCTGGATTGCTTCACCACCTACGGGACCATGGCCTTCCTGCCCTTCTCGTCCTGCAGGGTCAGGCTCAATGCCAACTTCATTGTGGATCTCTTCATGACCCTGCCCCTCATCGGGCTGCTTATTGCAGGGGCTGTGCTGCGGCACAAGGCCAGGCTGCTGGCAGGCCTGGGTCTGGCCTGGCTTGTTCTCTATCCCTGCTTCAACATGGGGGTGAATGCCCTGGCAGGGAAGAATCTGGCTGAGACGCTGCATGCCGAGAACAGGAAGGTGGTGGAGATGTCCGTTCTGCCGGACTTCTTCTCTCCGCTCTTCTGGCGCGCCCTTGTCATTGAACAGACTGAGGACGGCTATGTGGAACAGGAGGTGAGCATCAGCGCTCTTGGCTCCATCCGGGGCGCGGTACAGAGCTTCACCCCGGTGCCTCCCGCACTGCAGGCCCATCTGTCAGCCCAGTCCGAGAACTGCCGCGACTTCTTCAAGCTCATGCTCATGCCTGTCTACAGGCCCTTTTCCGAGCGGGGGCGCAAGGCAGCCGTGGTAGCCCTCTCCTTTCTGCCGCCGCCACATGACGACATACGTCCCGGCAGCGGGAACAAAGGCAACAGCGGGCATAATCTGCGCCCCATTTCCCCGGACAAGGCAGACAAGCTCAACTTCCTGCTCATTCACGATCTGCGCTTCGGCTCAGGCCTTGCCTTTGGCAGACAGCTGCTGGGCATGCGTCCCAATGCCGGCCTGCCCTTCATGCTGCTGGTGGTCACGGATGATGAGGACAATCTGCTCCTTGAACGCATCATCTTCAGGGATGCCGGCAGGGACACAGGCTGGCAGTCCCCGGAGCCTCCGGGACCGCAAAACTTCGGCTCCTGGCTTCTGGGCTTAAGCTGAGTATGGCGGACGGACGGCAGCGGCCAGAGGCCAGTAGCCGGACAGTCAGCAGGTGGCGGCCCGATGAGAGCCACGGGACGTGAGCCACTGGGTGAGAGCCTCGTGCCGAGAGCTGGCGAATGAGAGCCAGCGAATGAAAGCCAGCAGATGAGCACCCGCAACCGACATACAGAGTTCAGGACCCGGATCTTCCGGGTCTTTTGCTTGCAAAAGGCAGGCTGCAGGGCATACAAAGGGCAGTCCTTTGTCTGCCGGCAGAGAAGATACCAAGTTTTACGGAGGAAGGCCGCCAGCTGCTGGCGAGCCGTATTTGCCTGATGAACGCATCCTTTGACCCTGTCGCCTTTTCCATAGGCAGCCTGACCGTGCGCTGGTACGGCCTCATGTATGTCATTGGCTTTCTGCTGGCCTGGATCTGGGGACGCCGCAGAGCCCAGAGATACGGCTGGACTGCCAGAGATGTGGATGACCTGGTCACCATCTGCATGCTGGGCCTGGTCCTGGGCGCCAGGGCAGGCTACATCCTTTTCTATGACCTGCCTGTCTACATCGCAGACCCGGGCGAGATGCTGCGCTTCTGGAATGGCGGCATGTCCTTCCATGGCGGTGCCATTGGCCTGGCCATTGCCTTTGCCTGGTTTGCAAAGAGCAGAAAGAAACGCTTTCTGGACATTGCCGACTTCATCACGCCCCTGGTGCCCCAGGGCCTCTTCTTCGGACGCATGGGCAACTTCATCAACGGCGAACTGTGGGGCAAGGTGACCACGCTGCCCTGGGGTATGATCTTCCCCCATGCAGGCCCCTATCCGCGCCATCCCTCCCAGCTCTACGAGGGCTTTCTGGAGGGGATTGTGCTCTGCATCCTGCTCTGGCTCTACACCCGTACACCGCGCAGACGCGGCCAGACAGCCGGCCTTTTCTGTGTGGGCTACGGCATCAGCCGCTTTCTGGTGGAATTTGTACGCCTGCCTGATGCACAGCTGGGCTACCTGGCCTTTAACTGGCTGACCATGGGACAGATCCTGAGCCTGCCCATGGTCTTCCTGGGTCTCTATCTCATGCTGCGTCCGGCTGAAATGCAGGAGTTTCACGCAGAAAGCTAGTGCATGTCTGCTGTGGCAGGAGCCTGCACGTGTCCGGGAAACATGCATCCTGCGCCTGACTCGCGCTGATCACACTGACGCTGTACGCCCCAAGGTCCTTGCAGTGCAGGCAAAATCTGCAGCTGACAGATTGACAAAGGCCGTATTTTGTTGCAAGTACCTCACGCCCCTTTTCGCAATTTTCCCGCAATTGAGGCCGATTGTACAGCCTCACAGCGGTGAGAGGATGTTCTTTTTCAGCACGGAGGTTGTATGTCCAAAGAAGACTCCATTGAAGTTGACGGCGTCGTTGAAGAAGCCCTGCCCAATGCCATGTTCCTGGTCGAACTGGCCAACGGACACAAGGTGCTTGCCCACATTTCCGGCAAAATGCGCAAGTTTTACATCCGTATCCTGCCGGGCGACCGCGTCAAGGTGGAGCTTTCCCCCTACGATCTGACCAGGGGACGTATTACCTACCGCATGAAGTAGGAGCTACCAGGCTGCAAAGGGCACATTGACAAGGCCTGCTGCCCGCATGAGCAGGAGGACAAGCATGGACATGATGCCCCCGATGACATCGTCAATCATGATGCCGTAGCCATCCGGAAGCCAGTTTTCCGAGGCATGGATGGGCCAGGGCTTGGCGATATCGAAAATCCTGAAGATGACAAAAGCCAGGAGCAGCAGGGTCCAGCTTCCCCCGGCAAAGGGCAGGATGGCTATCCAGGCTCCGGCAAGCTCGTCAATGACCACCGAACCGGGATCCTTGCAGCCAAGAAGGCGCTCGGCCCGTGTTGCTGCCACAGCGCCCGCAAAAAAGACGAGAACCAAAAGGACCAGGCGCATCTTCAGGCTCAGGGGCTGAAACAGCCAGGGAGCAACCAGCAGGGCCAGAAAGGTGCCGCAGGTACCTGGAGCCCATTTGGAAAGGCCCGCAATGCCGAGCCTGCAGAATGTCAGTGTCAGCGTGTCCAGAAAGCTCATTGTCTCGTACTCCCCCGCCTGATGCGGCCTTTGCGGACTGTCACAGGCTGTGTTATGCAGTGCGTGGCATTCTTTGCCAGCACAGCAGATTTGTCAAATGCCTGCAGGGACTTCCCCCAGGCAGCGGGCAAGAGCAAACCATCAGACAAATTTCCATGCCGCAGTGGTGGAATCGGTAGACACAGGAGACTTAAAATCTCCCGGCCTCTGGCTGTGCCAGTTCAAGCCTGGCCTGCGGTACCATTTTGCATTCTCATTGCAAGGGCAGCATGTGCGCCCTGCTGAGAATGCTTTTTTGTGGCCTTCAGCAATGCCGGCTTCAGGAATGCCGGCTTCAGGAAGAAAGACAGGCAGCGCCTGTACAGGGCTCGTTCAGGGCTTGTTCAGAGAAAGGACGCAAAAAAGGAAGGCAAAGCCCTCACTTGTTTTTTCATCCCGGCTTCACCTTCCGTACCATCTGCATATGCTGCTGAGCCACACAGACAGCAGGTATGCAGACATCATGCTTTTGTGTCCGCCATCCCGGGCCTTTTTGCACCTCTTCCCTGCAGGCATGAGAGGGACACCGGGGGCTGCATGGTTCGCGCTACCTGCGCCTGCCCTTCTTTGTCTCGAGGTGGTCTTCAAGTGCATCACTGAGCGCGTCACTGAGCGCATCACTGAGTGCATCACTGAGCACCGCACTGGCACATCCCGGAGCACTGCAGCAGGCTCTGGTCAGACCTGCGTAGGTTGCGGCTGTGCTCTTTCTGCTCTTCTTCAGGCTGAAGGCCAGTGCGGGGTCCAGGTTCAGATCCTCGGCCACAGCATCAGCGTCAATGTCAGAGCCAAGGAACACAAATTCCCATCCCTTCTCGCGCTGGCTCCTGATGAGCTTTCTGATGTCCTCGCGCGAGTACTCATGGCTGGCATTTTCATAGCCGTCCGTGGTGATGACGACGATGACCTTGCCGGGAACATCCTCCTTGCGGATGTATTTGTGTATGTCGCGGATGTGATTGATGCTTCTGCCTACTGCATCAAAGAGCGCTGTGTTGCCTCTGGGCCAGTAGCTCTCTGCTGTCAGGGGAGCAATGTCCTCAAGCTTTGCCCTGTCATGCAGAATCTCAATCTTATCGTCAAAGAGAATGGTATTGATGAGGAAGGGAACCTGCATCTCCTTCCACTTTTTCACCATAGTATTGAAGCCGCCGATGGTGTCTTCTTCAAGGCCGGCCATGGAGCCACTGCGGTCCAGAACAAAGATGATTTCGCTCAGTTCGCTGTTCATGTGAAGCCTCCGTCACGTGTGCCTGCGTCTTGGTTGTGATTGCTGGCTGTCGTTGCAGCCTGTGAGGTTCTTGTAGCGAAGCCGGAAACGAAAAGTGTCGCCCGATGAGCGACATTTTCACCACTGCACAAAAACGTGCCGTATGCCCGGGCCTGGCCCTGAAAGCGGGCGCAGGCTGATTATCTGGGAATACCGAGCAGGGTCTGATCCCAGTCATAGAGGGCCTGGTTGATGGTATCTATCTCGTAGAGCCCATGTTCAATGAAGAAGCGGACGATGATGTCAAAGACCCTGCTGTCCGAGAGCGCATAGCCTGCTGTCTTCAGGAGCCTGTCTGTTTCCTCAATATCCAGCTCAAGGGCTATGGCAAAGGCCAGGACGGTCTCCCTGGAAGGTCTGTAGCCTTTGTCCGAGCGAATCTTGGAGAAAAGCTTCCTGTCTACCAGGGCCTTCTTGTAGCACTCTGCAGAAGACATGCCACGCTCGCTGATTTTGCGCAGCAGCATTTCCGAGAAGGACTCATCCCTGTCCTTCAGCTTTTTGTTCAGCAGATGCTGTAAAGACGTGCCTGAAAAAGACGTGTCTGGAACGCAGACACCGGCAACTGTTCTGCTGCCTCTCAAATGCGGCAGCACGCCGGAGCTCTCTGATGCCTGTGCGGCCTTTACAGGCCTTGCCAGCTTTGCCGGTTGCGAACGTTTTCCGCCGGGCCGGGGAAGTTCCTCGTCCAGGGGCCTGGAGGCGACCACCTCACCCCCGAGAGGCTCAAAGAGCTCTTTGTCCTCATACAGCGGGGCAGACATCCGCTCTGACAAACGAGGAGAATGCCGGCCGGACTGTCGCTCAGGCTGCCGTCTCAGGGGCTCTGCCTCCTGCCCCGGACGCAGATGCTCGTACAGATAGCGCTCCAGACGTCTGGCAAGCTCCGGCCAGTCTCTGAAAAAACGGCCTTTTTCCTGTGTTGTGCTGCGAGACATGCTCCTTTCTCCTGCGCTGCAGGCTGCCGGTCCTTATCCTGATCCTGGTCCTGCGTCTGTGCCTGGCTGTGTGCTCAATGCTGTTCCTTAGTGTCTGCTCTTTGTCATCAGTCTGGCCAGCAGCTGCGTCAGCTGGTCAATATCAATGGGCTTGGAGACATGGGCATCCATGCCCGCCTCAGTGGAGGCCACAATATCCTCGGCAAAGGCATTTGCCGTCACGGCAATGATGGGAAGGCCGGCATCCTCCCTGTCCAGGGCACGTATGGCTCTGCAAGCCTCGCAGCCGTCCATGACAGGCATGCGCATGTCCATGAGGATGGCGGCAAAGTGGAAGGGCTCGCTGCGGCTGAAGATATCCACAGCCTCTTTGCCATTCCAGGCCTGGGTCACGACCATGCCCTGCATGGCAAGCACTTCTGTGGTGAGCTCCATGTTGATGGCATTGTCCTCGGCAAGCAGGACGCGGGCGCCTTCAAGCACGGCCAGTTCCTGCTCTTCCGGCCTGTCCTGTGCAGCCTCGCCAGCCTCCCTGGTCTGAACTTCCGTCCCTGGGCTTTCGGTTTTTGCCAGCACAAAGGGCAGTACCACCGTAAAGGTCGTTCCCACGCCCTCTTCGCTCTGCACACTGATTTCACCATTCATCTGCTCGACCAGAGTTCTGGTGATGGGCATACCAAGGCCTGTGCCTGCAGTCTGCCGTGCCGCAAAGCTGTTGTCCCTGCTGTAGGGCACAAAGACCCGGGACAGAAAGTCCCTGGACATGCCTGCCCCGTCATCCGTGACGCTGATACGGTATCTGACCGCGCCAACCTGAATGATGCGCTCAGCCACAACATCAATATGCCCGCCTTCTGCAGTAAACTTGAAGGCATTGGAAATGAGGTTGTTCATGATCTGGGCAAGGCGCATGGGGTCGCCAAGCACCATCTGGCTGTCCTTCTCCATGGTGAAGGTGAAATGCTTTTTGTCAGCCGCAGCCTGCAGGGCATAGGGAGCGACAGCAGTACTGAGACACTGCCAGAGGTTGATGGGTTCGTTATTAAGGGAGAACTTCCCCTGATCCAGACGGGAGAACTCAAGAATGTCATCAATAAGGTGCTTCATCTGCCGGCTGGAAAAGCGGATCTGCTCAAGGCAGCGGCGCAGATTGAGCTGCTTGTCACGGTCTTCCCCGACAGGAACCACGCCCTTTGTCGCCTGCAGGACAGCGTTTTTCTCCTGCATGTCCAGGCGGGTGATGGCCAGATCGCACATGCCGATGATGGCACTGAGGGGCGTGCGCATCTCGTGGGAGACATTGCTGAAGAAGACCTGCTTGGACTTGTCGCTCTGCCGGGAGATTTCCAGGCTGTCCTGGAGGAGCTGGCGCTCGCGCTGCTCCTTCACCTTCTCTTCTTCCACATCGCGAAAGCAGAGCACAACCTCGCCCTCTTCCAGGGAGTCATCAAAGAGCAGGTACACGGTGGTCCAGCGGTAGACGCCGTTCACAAGGCGCTGGAAGTCTCCGGCAAAGTTGCGCACTTTCTGCTGCACAAGTTTGCGGATATTGTCCGTGGAGAAGTTCTGCCAGAAGGCCTGCACGCCCCCGGGCTCGAAATAGCCAATGACCACATTGCGCAGATCATCATAGGAGCCATGGGCAGGCAGCCTGCTGCGCACGTACTCAGACCCCTTGATCATCTCATAGGTATTCTGCTCGTAATTGATGCGGTAGATGGCTGCATAGTGATTGCCAAGCACGCGCACAGTCTCGATGGATCGCTCCATGAGCTTTCTGGCATTCATTTCCCGCCAGGAGAAGAAGACAATGGCGCCCAGAAAAATCAGCATCCCGACGCCAAGCACGCCATTGAGAATGTCCACATCACGGACAATATTGACGTGGGGAACAGTGACAATGCTGTACCAGCCGTTTTGCAGCTGTGTGTAGTAGACAGCGCGGCGCCTGCCGTCGAGGTCCGTGATGAAGTCCTCATAGGAGGCACATTTGCCGGACCTGATGGCAGTGACCAGCCAGCGCACATAGCCCTGCAGTTCATCGGACGGTTTGCGCAGATCCGTACTGGCATAGAGCAGGCGCCCGCGGCTGTCCGTAAAGAAGAAGGAGTCCCCTGTCTGCAGCAGCTCTTTGTCAAAGTAGAAGTTGAAGGTCCCGGGAAAGAGATCATAGGCCAGCACATAGTTGCTGTCCTTGAACTTTTTGGAGATGGTGATGGCTGCGCGCCCGGTTATCCTGTCCCGGTAGACATCGGTGTAACAGATGCTGCTGTCACCGGCGAGTGTCCTGGCATACCAGGGAGAAGAGCTGACATTGAAATCCTCCATGGGCTGCTCGGACCCTGAGGAGATCATGATGCGGCCGTCTTCTCCTATCAGGTAGAGTATCACCCTGCCCTGCATCACTTCCCTGGCCTGCACCATGAAGCGCAGCGCAGTCTCTGTCAGCTGCTGTTCATCAGCGTGCGGCACCAGGCTGTTGAGCAGGCCGGCACCATAGTTCAGCTGATTTTCCATGGTCAGCAGATTCCTGCGCACTTCGGAGGCGTAGTTGCTGGTCATGACCATGCCCACATGCTGGGCATTCTGCAGCGTATTCTGGCGCAGCACGTGAATGGCGAGTGCGCAGAACAACGCTATGAGAAAAAAAACAGCAAAACGAATGACTATCCTGCCGGTATATGCCTTCATGCTCTCTCCCAGCTGCCGGGCACAGCGTTACAGCACGCATATGGGGGATAACGTGCCGGGGTTAGAAACTTCCGAAAAGACTTCGACTAACGTACCTGCAGGACAGTCTGAAGAGTGGGGGGAACACGCAGTGTTCCAGTCCACACGCCATTCCTGTTGTATGAGATTGACTGAGATTGACTGCTGCCAGCTCATCTTCGACACCTTTTTCGGTTTGCCATATCTGTGTGTCAAACGTACCCGAACTGTCTCGTCCCTGCCCCGTGGCAGGGTGGGTAATGTGATGAGGGAAGGGGAAACCTGCGACCGGGATGTGTGCCCAAGCCACGCACATCCGGATCCAGCAAAGCTCCCTGGACCGCCGGAGCAGACGGCAGTCTTTTCAGGGGATGGTACGACGGCTCTGTGCCGTCAGTATGACAGCATGCCGGCATGCACATGCCATCACAGGAACTCACTGACACACGAGGAAGAGCCGCCCGGGACATTGTCTCTGCCTTCCTGCCCCTTCCATCGTTGTCCTGACTTTCTGCGCATGAGGGCTCAGGGCCCTGTCGCCGGGGGCAAAGCAGCAGACCCGCGTTGTCCGCGACAAAGAGCCAGAAGCCATATGCATTGACGTTCGTCTGCCGGCAGCACCCCTGCTCTGTGCTGAAACCCCGGCAGGACATCTGTCCCTGCCTGATGACTGACCAGGCTGACCCTGATGATCCGGGTGATCCGGCTGACACAGCTGACTCGTTCAGTGACCATGAACAGGGCTGAAACTCGGGCGAGGGACGTATCTTCTGCATAGCAAAATGCTATAGGAAAGTTCCCCGCAACGAAAGTGTCTTTTTTTTCTGATGCCCTGCATGGAAGAGTCAGGCGCACGTGCATGAGGTTTTGTCCAGCCCTAGCCCTGGCTGAGAACCTCTTTCAATGCAGCGCGCATGGCAGTACAGGCAGTATCTATTTCGCCCTGCAAAGCCTTTGCTTCGGCAAACTTGTCAGCACGCAGCAGTGCCAGCTGCTCTTCACACAAGGCCTGCAGCTTCTTCATGGACAGGTTGGCGCATACCCCCTTCAGTGTATGGGAGGCTGTGATGGCTTCTTCCCTGTCATTGCTCTGCAATGCTGCACACAGCTTCTCATAAGTACTGTCGGAGAGGAATTTCCCGAGCAAACGTCCGGCAAGGTTTGCATTGCCCATGCAGCGTTCGAGCAGATCGTCTGTATCAATACCAGCGTCCTGAAGCCTTGTGAGAACTACTTCATCCATAGAACCATCCTGAAACTCTCTGAAACAATGGGGACGAGTGATGGCAGGACTGGTTGCAACCCTGCCTTTCCGGGTGACATCTCTGCCTATACATGAGAATTGCAGAGAAGAACAGCAGGCAGGACAGGGGGCAGTTGCAGACAGGGGAGCATACTGTCTGCAAAACCCAGGCAGACGCTTTCAGGCAGAGAAAAAAAGAGAGGAGCTCGCAATGAACTCCTCTCCTGAAATTCTCTGCGAGAATTTACTTTGAGAACTCTCTGCTGCATTCAGCAGCTGTACTGCAGACGACTGACCTTACTACCCTGGACGTTTGCGATGCAACATCAGTCCTGTACAATGATGTTCACGCTTCGCCAGGGACAAGGTACAAGACGTGCAGTTCCTTATTCAGCTTCAGCAGGAGCTTCTTCAGCAACCAGCTCAATGCGCTGGAAGGACTTTACGGTAAGGGTGTCGCCCACAGCCTTGGCGGTTTCCCTGACGATGTCGGAAATGGACTTCTTGTCGTCACGGATGTAGGGCTGGTCGAGGAGGCACACTTCCTTGCAGAACTTCACCACAGCGCCTTCGGCGATCTTCTCGATGATCTGCTCGGGCTTGCCTTCGTTGCGGGCCTTTTCGCGGTAGACGTTGCGCTCGCGCTCGATGACTTCGGGAGCAAGGCTCTCACGGTTGAGGGCCATGGGACGCAGGGCAGCAACCTGCATGGCGATTTCACGGGCGAGGTTCTGCACCTGCTCGCTGGCAGCGGTCTCGGGCTTGCCGGTTTCCACCACAACCAGGACGCCGAGCTTGCCGCTGGCGGTGTGCAGGTACTGGCCAATCACTTCGTTGGCAGCGCGGTCGAGCACGCAGAAGTTGCCGAGACGCATGTTTTCACCGATCTTGGCGATGAGGTTGTTCACGTCCTCGCCAACGAGGGCCTGCAGTGCTTCGGCGTCAGCGGGCTTGTTCTCAAGCACGGCATTGGCAACGCGGGCAGCAAGGTCCTTGAAATCGTCACCGCGGGACACGAAGTCGGTCTCGCACTGCAGAGATGCCATGGCAACTCTGGTGGCATCGGCATTCTGAGCGAAGACAACAAGGCCTTCACTGGTGGCGCGGCCGGCCTTCTTGGCAGCCTTGGCCATGCCCTTTTCACGCAGGTAGTCGACGGCCTTTTCCATGTCGCCGCCCACTTCCACCAGGGCTTTCTTGCAGTCCATCATGCCAGCGCCAGTTCTTTCGCGCAGGTCTTTCACCATTGCAGCGGTAATGGCCATTGAAATCTCCTTGAATTTTCAAACAGAGGCAGCATCGTCCCTGCAGACAATGCCGCCTCCTTGCGTTCGTTCCTGTGTTGTGCAGCTGAACCTACTGGGCAGCTTCTTCAGCACCCTTTTCCATGGCCTCTTCCATGCTGCCCTTGTCGGAAGCAGCAGCCTCACCCTCGAGGCAGGCTTCGGCGAAAGCGCCCACGAAGAGCTTGATGGCGCGGATGGCGTCATCGTTGCCGGGGATGATGTAGTCGATCAGGTCGGGATCGCAGTTGGTGTCGGTCACGGCCACGATCGGGATACCGAGCTTGCGGCATTCCTTCACAGCGATGTCTTCCCTGTTGGGGTCGATGATGAAGGCCAGCTGGGGCAGACGGTCCATGTTCTTGATGCCGCCGAGGGCCTGCTCGAGCTTCTGCATTTCGCGCTCAAGAATCAGGATTTCCTTCTTCTGGTAGCGGTTGATGGAACCGTCGGCAAACATGGTTTCGAGCTTCTTCAGACGATCAATGCTCTTCTGAATGGTCACGAAGTTGGTCAGGGTGCCGCCCATCCAGCGGTTGCTGACATAGTACTGGTTGGCACGGCCGGCCTCGGAAGCAATGGCTTCCTGAGCCTGACGCTTGGTGCCGATGAAGAGGACCTTGCCGCCCTGAGCCACTGTGTCCACAACCTTGTCGTAGGCAACGCGGAACAGCTTCACGGTCTGCTGAAGGTCGATGATATGGATACCGTTGCGGTCACCAAAGATGTAGGGACGCATCTTGGGGTTCCAGCGACGGGTCTGATGGCCGAAGTGGACGCCGGTTTCCAGCATCTGCTTCATGGTAACATATGCCATGATGAAGTACCTCCTGGGTTCATCTTCCACCGGGACCCTGGCCCTTCTACCCTGGCACTGTGCCGGGCACCCCAGGCCGCTGCCCCGATGTGCTTACTTGATGTGAGCGGCTTGCATATCGTATTGTGGCCTGCAAGGCAAGTGGAAATTTGCCTTCCCGGCCTCAGACCACGACCTGCGGGTCTTCCCGCTCCTGCCTCTCCTGCTCCTGTGGTGACGTCTTGTGTGCCGGCAGACAGGGCCGGAGACCCCGGCAAGGAAGGTTTTGCATGAGACAGTGTATGGATGCGCCCAATCTGCACAGGCGCCTCAGAAAGATTATCGGCCAGGTCGAGGCCATTGACCGCATGGTGGACAGGGATGTGCCCTGTGAGGACATGCTTGCCCAGATCAATGCCGCCAAGGCAGCCCTGCACAGGGTGGGACAGGTGGTCCTGGAAGGGCATATCAGACACTGCGTGCGTGACGGCATTGAACACGGTGACGCAGACCAGACCATTGCCAGCTTCACCAAGGCTGTGGAGCGCTTTGCCAACATGAAGGGCTGACCACCCGGACTGACACGCCCGGACTGCCCCGCCCGAACTGACCCACCCGGGCAGACCTTTGCTGCAGCTGCACGCTGCCCCAAAACCGCTGAAAAAGGCCGCCACACACAGGCTCCATACCCGGGTGCCATGCCCGGGTTCCAAGCCCGGACCCCGCCCAGACCCCGCCCAGACCCCATGCCGGACTCCATGCGCGCTGCCTTGCGCACAGCAGGCGCACATCAGGTGCACGTCAGGCAGAAAGACTGCGTAATTCCTGAGCCCGGCCCCTTGACTTGCGTTCCCTGCAAGAATACCTATACCCCCATAGGTATTTGCACGGGAGGTTAACCATGGACTACCTGGAACGATTTCTGGAATTCGGCGGGATGAAGAAGGACATCATCTGCCTGATCATCTCGGCGCTGGCGCTCATTGTCAGCGGCTTTGAACTCTTTTCCCTTCCCTTTGACGCAGCCTGGATTGCCATCATCCTCTGCGGCGTTCCCATCATTCTGGAAGCCATTCACGGCCTTGTCACAGCCTTTGACATCAAGGCTGACGTGCTGGTCTCCATGGCTCTCATAGCCGCGGTCATTGTGGGTGAAGACTTTGCCGCAGGCGAAGTGGCCTTCATCATGCAGCTCGGTGCCCTGCTGGAAGATCTCACTGTGGCCAGGGCCAGGGCAGGCATTGAGAAGCTGGTACACCTGACACCCCGCACTGCCCGCATCCTGAAGGAAGACGGCTCGGAAGTGGTGGTGGAGGCAGAGAAGGCGCAGGTCAACGACAGGATCCGCGTGCTGCCCGGTGAGACCGTGCCTGTGGACGGCGTCATTCTCTCGGGCTCCACCTCCATCAATCAGGCCGTCATGACCGGCGAGTCCCTGCCTGTGGACAAACACCCTGGTGACGAAGTCTTCAGCGGCACAGTCAATCAGTTCGGGGCCTTTGACATGCGCGCCCTCAAGGTGGGCGAAGACAGCTCCCTGCAGCGCATGATCCGCCTGGTGCAGTCTGCGGATGCCAGCAAGGCAAAGATTGTCGGCCTGGCAGACCGCTGGGCCACCTGGATTGTGGTCATTGCCCTGACAGCCGCGATCCTCTGCTGGTTTGTCACTGGCGAAGTGCTGCGCTCCGTGACCATCCTGGTTGTCTTCTGCCCCTGCGCCCTGGTGCTGGCCACGCCCACTGCCATCATGGCAGCCATTGGCAATGCCACCAGACACCGCTTCCTTGTGCGTGAAGGTGACGCCCTGGAGCGCCTGGCCACTGTCAGCAAAGTGGCCTTTGACAAGACCGGCACCGTGACCTTCGGCACACCCTCTGTGACCAGTGTCAAAAGCTTTGTGCAGGAACTGGGCGAGGACGACATCCTGCGCCTTGCCGCAACTGTGGAACAGCGCTCCGAGCATCCTCTGGGCAAGGCCGTGGTCTCGGCCTGGCGCAAAAAGGGTGCTGGCAGAAGTGCAGATTTAGAACAGGACCTCACTGATTTCGTCATGACACCAGGCATGGGTGTCTCGGCCACCATCCATGGGCAGCAGATCAGCGCAGGCAACAGGGAACTGGTGGAAAGCCTCGGGCTCAGCCTTTCCGAAGAGGCCCGGGCCCTTGCCAGAGACCATCTTGACAAGGGCAGAAGTGTTATCTGGCTGTGCACACAGACTGCCGTGGCAGGCCTCATTGCCCTTGCAGACACCATGCGTCCCGATGCCCCGGCCATCATGCAGAGCCTGAAGGAAGCAGGTGTCAGCCCTGTCCTTGTGACTGGCGACCATGCCAGTGCGGCAAAAAACATTGCCGCCCAGGCAGGCATGCAGGATGTGTATCCGGACTGCCTGCCTGAAGACAAGCTCAACTACATTGCTGCCTCTGAGCAGAAGGGTGCTCCGGTCTGCATGATTGGTGACGGCATCAATGACGCTCCTGCCCTCAAGCGTGCCAGAGTCGGCATAGCCATGGGTGGCGTGGGCAGCGACATTGCCATTGATGCCGCAGACATTGTGCTGGTCAACGACGATATCCGCATGCTGCCGCACCTCTTTGCCCTCTCCAAACGCACCATGTGTACCATTAAGGCCAATCTGACCTTCTCCATGGCCCTCAACTTCGTGGCCATCATCCTGGCCATGACGGCAGTGCTCAACCCTGTCACAGGTGCTCTGGTGCACAATGCAGGCTCCATCTTTGTTGTCCTGAACTCCTTCCTGCTCCTCAACTGGAAGAGTGCCCACGTCAGGGCTCTGCCTGACACAGTGGCAAGCCCTGACACAGTGGCAAGCCCTGGCGCACAGGGCGCGTAAGCCCCTGACACGGCTGCTCCTCTCTGCCTCCCGAAGCAGGACAGCAACTGCGCAGGAAAGGCGCAGGCAGCACGCAATACCCACTCAGCAACACACAAGCAGCACTCCTTATACGCCAAAGGCCCGCATCATGCGGGCCTTTGTGCTTTGCCTGTGCTTTTCTGCCCATGGCGGTGCCGCAGCCTGGCAGAAAATTTTGTCTGGAATGTCGCGGGGGAGTTGCGTATACCCTTGCAGACAGAGGACAGGAGCCTGCCTGCGGCCAGACAGTGCCTCAGCTCATGCATGAGGACGTGGCTGTGTCCCAGTCTGTGTCATGTGCTGCCCCCTCGCGTCCCGGGCAGGCACAGGCTCTTCCCCTGCCAGTCCCTCACCAGAAAGTTGTGGAGATCATACACTATGCGCAGTCTTCGTTTCTTCCCTGCTGCCCTTGTCCTGCTGGCCTTGTCCCTGCTGGCCTGCCCCGTGCCTGGCCAGGCCCAGAGCTTTACCTGTGACTACTACGACATTGTGGACATGCCTGATCAGTGGCAGGTGAACATAGCCCCCGGCCTGAACAGCAAACAGAGCTCTGTGGGCTATTACGTCAACAAGGAGACCAGCTCCTCTGTCTTTATCCAGGTGGGCGAAACCACTGCCCCCACCACCCTCGAAGAGCTGACCGAGGGCCTCATCACCCGCCTTGGCAACCAGGGCATCACCATTCTCTCGGATCCTGTGCAGGAAGGCGCTGTCATGCGCATTGAAGCCACTGCCACAGGCACTCCTGCCACTGTCTGGGTAGGCACCAATGGCGATGTCATGGCCCTCACCATTGCCTCCGGCAAGGACAGGGAAGCTGTCTTGTCCTTCTTCGACTACATGCACCATCAGGACCCTGTGCTGCTGCCGCAGGCAGCAACCATCAAACGCTGACCTGGCGGTCAACTACCCCGCCCTGAAGGGCGAGGCTTGAACAAAGCCTGAGTTGACTAGCCTCAGCTTTCCGAAAGGGAAGCTACGTTGATTGGGAATGC
>CASEWR010000140.1 GCA_949291675.1 uncultured Desulfovibrio sp.
AAAAAAAGTCCGCCGAAGCGGACTTGAATGCGTACCTTTGAGTGGTGCCGAGGGACAGAATCGAACTGCCGACACAGGGATTTTCAGTCCCTCGCTCTACCTACTGAGCTACCTCGGCACTGCACAAGAGAGACTTCTACACAAATCCCCCCTGCCTGGCAAGTAAAAATTGCAGATTTCTCAAAAAAAGTTTCGCCTTTTTCACTAACAAGTTACAATTACTTGCTTTTTTCAGACAGGGAGCAGGCCGACCCGCCTAGTCCTCGTCAGCCATTTTGAAGTTGACGCGGATCTTGAAGAGCTTTGTGGCCGGGAGATTGAGAATGGGCACACCGGTCTTTGCCGTGATGCTGTCCAGACGCTCCTGGATCCAGGCTCTGGAAGGACCTATGAAGGTGAACCAGATATTGTACTTGTGGGCACGCTCATAGTTATGGGTCACACCGGGCTCTGCATTCACAAGTTCGCAGAACTTGTCCTTGACCTCCTCCGGGACTTTGGCACCACACAGGGTGGACACCCAGCCAAGTTTTTTGGACTGGAAGTTGGCTCCCATACGGCGAATGATCTTCTCTTCCTTCAGGCGACGCACCCTTGCCAGGGCCTCTTCCTCGGCAATGCCGAGCTTTTCGCCAAGCACTGCATAGGGACGGGGCACAAGGGGAAAATCTGCCTGTATGATATCCAGCAGGGCCTTGTCTGTGGCGTCCAGTTCCATGTGAATTCTCCTCTAGCCCTTGCGCAGCTTCATAGGCACGTAAGTGCACAGGGGCTCTTCGGCCATGTGGTTTCCTTCCATGCTGTAGGCACGGGCGCGACAGCCGCCACAGACCTTGTGGTACTCGCACACGCCGCACTTGCCCTCGTAGGCACTCTGGTCCCTGAACTGCCGAAAGTAGCTCGACGTGCGCCAGATTTCCGGGAAGGGTGTAGTGCGGATATTGCCGCAGTCCAGCTCCAGGTAGCCGCAGGGCTGCACCTGGCCTGTGTGGCTGATGAAACAAAAGCCCGTGCCGCCAAGACAGCCTCTGGTGTGGGCATCCATGCCGAAGTTTTCCACATCGACACTGATGCCCTCCTCGCGGGCCATCTGGCGCATGATACGGTAGTACTGCGGCGCACAGGTGGCCTTGAGGTGCATGCTGGTGGTCTTTCTGAAGTGATAGAACCAGCGCAGCACTTCCTCGTATTCCTCAGCAGTGATCACCTGATCGGCAAGCTCTGAGGCCCTGCCCATGGGCACAAGCAGGAAGATGTGCCAGGCAACTGCACCAAGGCGCTCGCACAGCTCAAAGATCTTCTTGAAGCTGGACAGATTGTTCCTGGTCACAGTGGTATTGATCTGGAAGGGCACGCCTGCCTCGGTGAGGTAGCGCATACCCTGCAGGGAGCGGTCAAAGGCTCCGGGCACACCACGGAAACTGTCATGGCTCTCGGCATCTGCACCATCAATGGAGATGGAGCAGCGATCCACACCGCACTCTTTGATGAGACGGGCATTTTCCCTGGTGATCAGGGTGCCGTTGGGAGAGAAGGCACAGATATGACCACGGGAGCTTGCATGGTGCACCAGCTCGTACACATCCGGGCGCATCATGGGATCGCCGCCTGTGAAGATGATCAGGGGCTTGCCCACACCGGAGAAGGAATCAATCAGGGAGATGGCCTCCTCATGGGAAAGTTCTCCCGGATAGGGCTCCATATGCGCCTCTGCCCTGCAGTGCCTGCAGGCGAGATTACAGGATCTGGTCACTTCCCAGGCTATGAGACGACAGGCAGGCGTGCCGTCCTCAAGCACCTTCGGTCCCATACCGGTCTTGCCGGGATGGCCACCAGGGTGACCACCGGGATGACCACCGGGATGACCTCCGGGATGACCACCAGGATGACCGCCTGGGTGACCGCCTGGATGGCCACCGGGGTGGCCGCCTGGATGCCCGGCAGCAGGAGAAAGGTCAGCGTGACAGTCCAGATGCGCTGCCGGACAGCCGGCTCCTGACATCATGGGCATGCTCATCTGGCAAGCCCCTTTTCCAGCACCATTTCGGTGAAGTAGGTGATGATGCTGTCAGCACCGGCTCTCTTGAGGCCGAGCAGAGATTCCATCATGACGCGCTCTTCGTCTACCCAGCCGTTCAGGCCTGCAGCGCGGATGAGCGAGTACTCGCCGCTGACCTGATAGGCAGTGACGGGCACATCCACATTCTCCCTGACCAGACGCAGGATGTCACCGTAGGGGCCGGCAGGCTTCACGATAAGGGCGTCTGCACCCTCATCAAGGTCAGCAAAGACTTCGCGCAGTGCCTCGCGGGTATTGGCGGGGTTCATCTGGTAGGTCTTGCGGTCACCGCAGGCAGGAGCGGACTCGGCTGCATCACGGAAGGGGCCGTAGTAGGATGAGGCGTACTTGGCGGCATAGGACATGATGGGGGTCATGGAAAGACCGGCTTCGTCCAGGGCTGCGCGCATGGCTGCCACGCGGCCGTCCATCATGTCAGAGGGAGCCACGATGTCTGCACCTGCCTCGGCCTGGCTCACGGCTGTACGGGCCAGGTATTCCAGGGAAGGATCATTGAGCACGCGGCCGTCCTTTGTCAGCACGCCGCAGTGACCATGGCTCATGTACTCGCACAGGCACACGTCAGTGATGATGAGCAGTTTGGGGAACTTTGCCCTGAGGCTGCGCACGGCCTGCTGCACAATGCCGTTTTCGGCATAGGCCTGGCTTGCCTGCTCGTCCTTCTGCGCAGGGATGCCGAAGAGGATGATGCTGTGCAGACCAAGGTCCACGGCCCTTTCCACGCGCTCGACAAGCTTGGGTAAGGACAGCTGGTACTGGCCGGGCATGGAGGCAATTTCCTTTGCAAAGCTCTGGTCCTCAGTCTCCACCACAAAGTAGGGCATGATGAGGTTTTCTCTGAGAATGGGTGCGGTCTCGCTGAAGAAGGCGCGCATCTGTTCGGACTGACGCAGCCTGCGGCCGCGGAAGAATGTCGTCTGCATGGTGCAGTTCTCCTGACCCGGACCTCGTGTCCGGGAAAAATCAGAAAGGCAGTGCCGCAGCTGTGCGGCATGGATGCCGGGTCTCTGGCACTGCCATCTGCCCCGGCAAAGCCGGGGGCAGGTCTTGCAGAAGATGGGGGAATGCAGGCCCCTACTTGAGGCCGATTTCCTCGTCCGTGAGATAACAGGCCGGATCCTGAGCCCACTCGTCGCCGTAGTACGCCTCGGCTCTGGAGCGGAAGTTGCCGCCACAGATGTTGAGGAACTTGCATTTGGCGCAGCGGCCGCCCACATGGGCCTTCTTGTCCTTGAGCTTGTGCAGCAGCTCGATGTCGGGGTCATCCCAGATCTGGGAGAAGGGACGCTCCAGCACATTGCCGAAGACATGCTGACGCCAGAACTGGTCCGCATGCACCTTGCCGTCCCAGGAAATACAGCCTATGCCGCGGCCGGAGTTATTGCCTTCATTGTACTGAAGCAGGCGGAACACTTCCTCGGCGCGTTTGGGATCCTCACGCTGGAGGCGCATCCACAGGTAGGGGCCGTCAGCGTGATTGTCCACAGTGAGAATTTCCTTGGGCATGCCAAGGTCAAAGCATTTCCTGGTCTCGTCCATGATCAGGTCCAGACAGGCACGGGTCTCGGCATGATCCAGGTCTTCCTTGATGAGCTCGGAGCCGCGACCGGAGTACACCAGGTGATAGAAACACGCCCTCGGCACATCAAGGTCGCGCAAAAGCTGGAAGATACCGGGCAGTTCGCTCACATTGCGCTTGTTGATGGTGAAGCGCAGACCCACCTTCAGGCCTTCTGCCTTGCAGTTCTCGATGCCCTTCAGGGCCTGACGGAAGGCGCCCTTCACGCCGCGGAAGTGATCATGCACTTCCTCAAGGCCGTCCAAAGAGATGCCCACGTAGGAGAGCCCCACGTCGCGCAGCTCCTTTGCCTTCTCCTTCGTGATGAGCGTGCCGTTGGTGGAAATAACTGCGCGCATGCCCCTGCCCTTGGCGTGCCTGGCCAGTTCCACCAGGTCCTCGCGCACCAGCGGCTCACCGCCTGAGAAGAGCATAACAGGACAGCCGTAGCCTGCCAGGTCATCAATCATGGCCTTTGCCTGCTCTGTGGAGATGTCGTCCTTACCCTGCAGGCTCACGGCCTGGGCATAGCAGTGCACGCACTTCAGATTACATCGTTTGGTCATGTTCCAGACCACAACAGGCTTCTTGTCCTTGGAGAACTGCAGAAGATGGGACGGCAGTTTGCCGGAATGACGACCGTAGCGCAGAACGTCGGACTCCTCGACCTGGCCACAGTACAGCTTGGAAATGCCTATCATGTATATACTGCAGGGGCATGGCCCCTGCTCCTCCCTTTAGGAATGATTTTAGAAATGAATTCGCCTGTGTCCTGCAAGACGGACAGGTGAAGATTGTGTGCCGGGACGCACGTGAAGCAGATGTGGAAGAGGGCCTGCCATGGGCAGGCCCCTGAAAGAAAACTAACCGAGCAGGATTTCCTTAACCCTTGCCATGGCGCTGGCAGCACCGCCAAAGTCCGTGCCGCCGGCCTGGGCAAGATCAGGTCTTCCGCCACCGCCTGCGCCGCCGCACAGGCTGGAGACTTCGCGCACAAGCATGGGTGCCGTCACTGTGTCATGCAGCTCCTTTGCCACATAGACAATGATGGCCACCTTGCCCTCGTCCTGGCCGAAGAGCACTGCCACGGCAGGTCCCTGGAGGCGGGAGCGCACATCGTCCATAAGGGAGCGCAGGGCCTTGACCTTGATGCCGTCCACCTTTGCAGAGCACAGTCTGATGCCGTTGACATCCTCAGCGGCTGCCACAATGTCTGCAGCGGACACGCTGGAGGCCTGGGCCTTTTCGCTGGCCTTTTCCAGCTTGCGCACCTTTGTCTGCAGGGCCTCGACGCGCTCTTCAAGCTGGTCCGGACGGGCCTTGAGGGTGTGGGAGAGACGGGCAATGGTCTCGCGCTGGGAGCGCATATAGGCCAGAGCACCCCTGCCTGTCACAGCCTCGATGCGGCGCACGCCGGCTGCCACACCGCTCTCGGACAGAATGATGAACTGGCCGGCCTCGCCGGTGTGCTTCAGGTGAGTGCCGCCGCACAGTTCCTTTGAAACCAGGGTGGACTCGTCGCCAATGCTGAGCACGCGCACCACATCGCCGTACTTTTCATCAAAGAGGGCCATGGCGCCACTGGCAACAGCCTCGTCGTGGCTCATGAGGTCCGTCTTCACAGTCCAGTCAGCCAGGATGGCGTCATTGACCTCGTCCTCAATCTTCTGCAGTTCTTCAGGTGTGACTGCGGAAATGTGGCTGAAGTCAAAGCGCAGGCGGTCAGGCAGCACCAGAGAGCCTGCCTGATGCACATGGGTGCCGAGCACATTGCGCAGGGCAGCATGCAGAAGGTGGGTGGCAGTGTGGTTTCTGGCAGTGGCAGCGCGCTTTTCTTCGTCCACACACAGATAGACTTCACGATCCAGGGCAAGGGCGCCTTCCTCAACCTGCACCACATGCACAATGAGGCTGGGATGGGGCTTGATGGTGGCAGAGACAACAGCCTTCATGCCTTCGTCAAGGATTGTACCTGTATCACCGGTCTGGCCGCCGGACTCGCCGTAGAAGGGCGTCTGGGTGGTGACCACATAGCCGGTATGGGGAGCTCTGATTTCTTCCACTGCCAGACCGTTCTCATCCAGCAGCTTCACCACGCGGCCGTGGGCAGTGAGGCTGTCATAGCCTGCAAAGGCGCTTTCAATGCCGTCTTCGACAAGCTGCAGGAAGATGGCCTGGCCCTTGTCGGCACCCTGGCCGAGCAGGCCCATCTTCTTCTGGCTTTCCTTGGCTCTGGCGCGCTGCTCTGCCATTTCTGCGGCAAAGCCTTCCTCGTCCACGTCAAAGCCGCGCTTTGCGGCCACGTCGGTGATGATGTCCAGGGGGAAGCCGTAGGTGTCGGAGAGCAGGAAGCAGAAGGAGCCGGAAATGCGCTTTTCGCCCTTCTTCTCCAGCTCTGCCATCTCTTCTTCCAGCAGATGCAGGCCCTTGTCCAGGGTGAGGGAGAAGCGCTGCTCTTCCTGATGGATGACGCGGGCAATGAAGGCTTCGTGTTCCTTCAGTTCCGGGTAGTCGTCGCCCATGCATTCCACAACCTTTGAGACAACCTTGTAGAGGAAGGGCTCATGCACGCCGATGAGGTTGGCAAAGCGCAGGGCTCTGCGCAGCAGGCGGCGCAGCACATAGCCTCTGCTCTCATTGGACGGCAGGGTGCCGCCGGCAATAAGGAAGGCTGCAGAGCGGATATGGTCGGCAATGACGCGCAGGGCAGTGTCCACATCATTGGTGTCAGGCTCCGAGAAGGAGTACTGCACATGGGCCAGCTCTGCGGCATACTGGATGATGCCCTGGAAGAGATCGGTGTCAAAATTGGACTTCTTGCCCTGACAGACTGCAGCAATACGCTCAAGGCCCATGCCGGTATCAATGTTGGGCCTGGCCAGAAGCTCTCTGTGACCGTCTGCAAACTGCTCGAACTGGGTGAACACAAGGTTCCAGATTTCCAGGAAGCGGTCGCAGTCGCACTTGCCTATGCCGCAGTCGGGTCCACAGGACATTTCCTCGCCCTGGTCAATGTAGATTTCCGAACAGGGGCCACAGGGGCCTGTGTCGCCCATGGTCCAGAAGTTGTCCTTCTCGCCCATGCGCACAATGCGCTCTGCAGGCAGACCGGCAATCTCCTGCCACAGGGCGGCTGCCTCGTCGTCATCACGGAAGACCGTGACCCAGAGCTTTTCCTTTGGCAGCTCAAGCTCCTTTGTGCAGAATTCCCAGGCCCAGGCAATGGCTTCCTTCTTGAAGTAGTCTCCGAAGGAGAAGTTGCCCAGCATTTCGAAGAAGGTGTGGTGGCGGGCTGTGCGGCCCACGTTCTCAAGGTCATTGTGTTTACCGGACACACGCAGGCACTTCTGCGCGGAACAGGCCCTGTGATAGCCACGGTCCTCTTCGCCGGTAAAGCACTTCTTGAACTGCACCATGCCCGCATTGGTAAAGAGCAGGGTCGGGTCGTTCGGCGGAATCAGAGGAGCCGAAGGCACGACCTCATGGCCATGGCTGCGAAAAAATTCAAGATAGCGGCGGCGTATTTCCTGTGGTGTAAGCATACTCGTTCCCCGGGCAGATGCTTGCCTGCCTCGTCCCTGGTGATGGAAGTGTCCTGTTCCCGCCAGGGCGGAAACAGGACAGACAGTATACGGAACAGGCCGGCAAAAGGCTATTCCGTTGCCAGAATCGCATTTCGACAGGCAAATGCCTTAGTCGCCGAACTCGTCATAGCCCTGGCCTTCGGGGGACCCGTAGGGCCGGGCAGCCCCGTCAGGACCATATGTGTCCACAGGCGGGGTCATGGAGTCCGTCTCCAGGGGCTGGGGGGCGCCCAGAGGAGCCACGGCGCTGGCTTCTGCCTCCTGAATGGAAGGCAGGCCGAGGAAGGCGCGCACGTCGTTTTCCACCTGTGTACGCAGTTCCTCGTCTTCTTCGAGCAGCTCCCTGATGCGTTCCTTGCCCTGGCCGAGCTTCTCGCCCTTGTAGGCAAACCAGGAACCGCTCTTGTCAATGATGTCCGCAGCCACACCGAGCTCGATGAGCTCACCGGCACGGGAAATGCCGCGTCCGTACATGATGTCGAAGACAGCTGTGCGGAAGGGCGGTGCGACCTTGTTCTTCACCACCTTGGCCTTGGTCTGGTTGCCAATGGCATTGTCCTTGCTGTCCTTGATGGTGAGGACACGACGGATGTCAATGCGCACCGAGGAGTAGAACTTGAGGGCATTGCCACCGGTGGTGGTTTCGGGATTGCCGTAGGACACAGCGCCAATCTTCATGCGGATCTGGTTGATGAAGATTACGGCTGTGTTGGACCTGTGGATGGTGGCCGTGAGCCTGCGCATGGCATGGGACATGAGGCGTGCCTGGCTGCCCACCTGCATGGAGCCCAGATCACCGTTGAGTTCTGCCTGGGGCACCAGGGCGGCAACGGAGTCAATGACCACGAGCTCCACGGCTGCAGAGCGCACCAGCATGTCGGCAATCTGCAGGGCCTGCTCGCCGTAGTCCGGCTGGCTGACCAGAAGCTCGTCAGTGTTGACGCCGAGAGCCTTGGCATAGGACACGTCCAGGGCGTGCTCTGCGTCAATGAAGGCGCAGGTGCCGCCGCGCTTCTGGCACTCGGCAATGATGTGCAGGGTCAGGGTGGTCTTGCCCGAGGACTCAGGACCGAAAATTTCCGTCACGCGTCCTCTGGGGATACCGCCCACGCCAAGGGCCATATCGAGGCCCAGAGACCCGGTGGGAATGACAGGCACCTTCTCCACAGCCTGATCCTTGAGGCGCATGACCGATCCCTTGCCGAACTTGCGTTCGATGGTGGTCAGGGCAGTCTCAAGGGCGCTGTTTCTGGCCTGTTCCGGAGAGATGGCTGGTTTCTTTGCCATGAGTGGTCTCCTTGAAGAAAAGATGGAAGATTTTCAATTGACAAAAAACAAATAATTTCACTAAAAAAGCAACCTTAGCACGCATCACCGGGCAAGACAAGGTCCCGGAAACTGCCCTGCCAGGGCGCCCTGCGCACAGCTTTTTTTCGCATGCGAGACTGTGCTGCTTCCCTGTCGTTTTGCGCTGCTTATCTCACAGCCCCGGACCCTGTTTCCGGGACACAACAGGACACCGCACTTTCATGTCTGTTCAAGGTATTCTCCTTTTCTCCGGCGGACTCGACAGTCTGCTTGCTGCCAGAGTTCTCATGGATCAGGGCCTGGACATTCTCTGTCTGCACTATGTCTCCCCCTTCTTCGGCAGCCCTGGCTCAAAAAAGCGCTGGAAGGAGCTCTACGGCATTGACGTGGAGATTGCAGACGCAGGCAGGGAAATGGTCGAGCTTGTCTCAGGCTGGCCGGAACACGGCTTTGGCAAGGTCATGAACCCCTGTGTGGACTGCAAGATCACCCTGCTGAAGCTGGCAAAGAAGCGCCTTGAAAAGGAAGGAGCGCAGTTTCTTGCCACAGGCGAGGTAGTGGGCCAGCGTCCCATGTCCCAGCGCCGCGACATCATGAACCGCATCCGCAGGGAGGCAGGGGTGGAAGATCTGCTGCTGCGCCCCCTGTGCGCCCAGCACCTTGACCCGACGCCCTTTGAGCTCTCGGGCCTTGTGGACAGATCCAGACTGCTTGGCCTGCACGGCAGAGGCCGCCAGGACCAGCTGGACCTGGCCAGGCAGTACGGCTGGGAGGACATCCCCTCTCCCGGCGGCGGCTGTCTGCTCACAGAGCGGGAAAATGCCCGCCACTACTGGCCCCTGCGCCAGCACCGTCCCCATGCCGGCGTGGAGGACTACCGCCTTGCCAGAACAGGCCGTCAGCTCTGGCTTACGGAAGACGATGCTGCCTGCTGGATGATTGTTGCCCGCAACAATCGCGACAACGAGCGCCTGCGTCAGGCGGCAACAGGTGAGGACCTGCTGGTGGGGCTGTGCGACTTCCCCGGCCCCCTGGCACTCTGGCGCGATGGCGAGCACTGGACTGAGGCCCAAAAGCTCAAGGCAGCAGCCCAGTTCCTCTCCTATGCTCCCAGGGCCAGACAGGCCAGCGAGCAGGCCCCTGACCAGCCAATCCGCGTGTGGATGCGCAATGCCGTCACAGGTCCCGGAGGCATTCTCTCAGTCCTGGCCAGCGAGAGCCGCTCAGACTTCTCCATCCCCAGCTGGGAGGATGTGAAGGCAGAAAAGCACGCACTAGCAAGCCGCATGGACGTGCTGCACAAGGAAAAGCTGGCTGCAGAGCGCAAGGCCAGACAGCTTGCCTGGGAACAGACGCATGGCCAGGCCCATAGTCAGGCTCATGACCAGGCTCATGGCCGGACACAGGACCAGGCCCCTGCCGGGGACCAGGAACAGGATCCTGCCGGGGCCCCTGCGCAGACGCAGTCCTGTACAGAGACTGCGCAGTCGTAAACGGCAGCGTGCAGCCTGGCAGCGCAGATCTGCCATACAGGCCGTCTCCCAGGCGTTTCGCGATCCTTTCCCGGCTCCTTGCCCGGGATTCCTGTCCAGGTTCCTTCCCCAGGTTCCTTCCCCGGGACCCGTTCCCAGGGCCCCTTTCCAGTGTTCCTTTCCCATGCCCTTTTCCCATGCTCTTTTCCGAGGCCCTTTTCAGGAGGACAAGCCATGGAGACACACTACATTGTCATCAAATTCGGCGGTCATACCATGACCGATCCCACACTGCGCGATGCCTTTGCCACGGATCTCGCTCCTCTGGCCAGGGAAGGCAGGCAGTGCGTGGTGGTCCATGGCGGCGGCCCGCAGATTTCTTCCATGCTCACCCGTCTCAACATTGAAAGCCATTTCGAGCAGGGGCTGCGTGTCACCGACGATGCTGCCATGGAAGCTGTGGAAATGGTGCTGGCAGGCCAGGTCAACAAGGAACTGGTGGCTGCCTTCATTGCCCACGGGGCAAAGAGTGCCGGCATCAGCGGCAGGGACGGCGGTCCGCTCCTGCAGGCAAGGGTCATCAATCCCCGACTCGGCCGCGTGGGTGCCGTGAGTCAGGTGGATGCCGGCATTCTGCAGACCCTGCTTGCCGGCGGCTTTGTGCCTGTGGTGGCCCCCATTGCCGAGGATGAGGAAGGCAGGGGTGCGCTCAACATCAATGCCGACACGGCTGCAGGCGCCATTGCCGGTGCCCTGCAGGCCGAGTACTTTGTGCTCATCAGCGACGTGCCCGGCGTGCTGGACGCAGACAAAAAGCTCCTCCCTTCCCTGACCCGCGAAGATATTGCCGCGCTCAAAGAGTCCGGCGTCATCAGCGGCGGCATGATTCCCAAGGTGGATGCCTGCCTGCACGCCCTAGACAAGGGCTGCCGCAAGGCCCTGATCCTCAACGGCACGGAAAAGTCCTCTCTGCGCCGCCTGCTTGGCGGGGAAACGGGCCTTGGCACTGTGGTGCACTAAGACTGCCCCGAACGTGTACAGAAAACATTTGTCCGAAGCGAAAACATTTGTCCAAGGGGGATGCGCTGCGCAGCAGCGCATCCCCCTTGGCATTGCTGCCTGTGCCTGCCGGCAGTGAGCAGCTGAAGCCCTGCTGCCAGCGCCCTGAGTGCGGGCTGTACTGGCCTGCATGCGCCTTACTTCTTCTCAGGCTCAAGGCGGGGACAAAAGCCTGCCATCTCGCAGATGCCGCACCTGGGACTTCTGGCATGACAGACATCACGCCCGAAGAGCACCATGCGGTGATTGAGGTCGCCCCACTCGCACTGCTCGAACAACGCCATCATGTCGCGCTCAATGCGCACAGGGTCCGTGTGCGAAGTCAGGCCCAGACGGTGGCTGATGCGTTTGACGTGGGTGTCCACAGCCATACCCTCGTTGATGCCGTAGCCTACGAAGAGCACGATATTGGCTGTCTTTCTGGCCACGCCCGGCACTTTCACAAGCTCTGCCATGGTGCGCGGCGGCTCGTTCCCGTACTGCTCGCTGATCAGTCTGGCAGCGCCGAGCAGATTCTTTGCCTTGTTGTGGTAGAAGCCTGTGGGGCGAATGACCTCCTCGATCTCCTCCTGCGTGGCAGTGGCCAGCTCCTTCGGAGAGGGCCAGCGGGAAAAGAAGGTGGGGGTCACGGTATTGACGCGTGCATCCGTACACTGGGCTGCAAGAACAGTGGCCACCAGCAGCTGCCAGGGGCTTGCGTGCTCCAGGACTGTTTCCGGTTCGGGGTAGCGCTTTTTCAAAAGCTCCAGCACCTGTGCTGCCCGCTCGTGTGCGCCGGCGGGAAGATTCTGCGTCCTTGCCATCCTGTGCTCCTTGCCCTGTGGTCCTTACCCTTGGTCCCAGTCCTGTGGTCCCTCAGTACCTTGTGTTTCCGGTCTTGTGTTCTGTGCTGTCCTGCGTGTTGCAGACCTTTACGTGCCTGCATGCCGGACCTGTCCAGGACACAAGTACAGCCTCATGTGTCACAGCCTGCGTATCACAGCCCCCTTCGCCTTTCAATGTGCTAAAGTCGCAGGGCAGCAGTGCTGCACAGCAGCTTGCAGCTGATGCTGTGCGCACTGCACTGACACAGTCTTCACAAAGCACACTGCCCTGGCAATAAAGAGGACTGCGCCCATGCAAAAACCATGGACACAGGGACTGACAGACAGGGTGAAACATTGTGTTGCAGGCTGTGCGCGCCAATGCAGCAAAGGGTGTGGAATTCAACAGAGCAGCAGACAGGACTGCAATATAAGTCTGCAGCATTTCAGCGAACTTTTTCCCTTTCGCCAAAAAAAACCTTTACAAAATGCCAGGTTGTGCGTATGTGATCCGGGCGAAATTTTTTATGCCCGGCTTTCCTGCACAGGAGACACCCGGGCAAAAGGTCTGCGCACAGCCTGCCGCACACAGTCACAAAGGCTGTTTCGGGGCACTGTGCAACAGTCCGCAGCACAAGACTGCAGGGACACCTGCAGACCCCATGTGCTTCCCCTCCGGCCGGAGTCAGCTGCCAGATCTCTCTGCAGCAGCTGTCTGAAAGCATTTGTCTCAAAGCATTTGTCTTCAAAGCATTTGCCTGAAAAAACTCTGTGCCGGGCACTGGCATCTTCATCACTACTTTTCATGCGGGAACAAAACCAGGCACGGTGAAAACCTGCCGTGCAGGGCAGAGTCTGCCGGTTCCCGAAGGGAGGGCGCGGTTCTCCTTCGTGGCAGCACGAAGCATCCTTCGCGCTTTTGTAGAGATATGGAACAAAAGGACATCGAATACTTCAAGACTCTCCTGAGCAACATGCTTGTCGAAGCCCAGCAGAAGGGTGACAGTACCATCCAGGAACTGAGCGGCGACAACGAACTTTTTGCTGATCCTGCAGATCGCGCCACGGCCGAATCTGACCGTGCCTTCACCCTGCGTATCAGGGACCGCGAGCGCCGTCTCATCAAAAAGGTCAAGGAAGCCCTGCAGCGCATCAACGATGGCACCTACGGCATCTGCGAGGAATGCGGCGAAGAAATCAGCATCAACCGCCTCAAAGCCCGTCCTGTGACAAGGCTGTGCATCAACTGCAAGGCCAAACAGGAACAGGACGAAAGCCAGCGCGGCTAAGCCTGCTGTAATACATACTTTTTTTGGGGCATGGCTGTCTTGAGAGAGACAGTCGTGCCCTTTTTCGCAAAAAATTCAGGATCTTCAGCCCGGATTTGCGCAGAATCCGTGCGACATGTCAGCCAGAATTGTCACGCATTTTGCGGGCATCTGTCACGAAAAGCTGTCAGAACAACACGCTTTTCAGCACAGAGGTCTGAAGAGAGACGCAGAGGGGCTGCAGGGTGCCTGCAGGGTGACCACAGCGGGGGACGCAGCGAATGGACGCGCATCTTTTTCGTCGTTTCACACGGGAACTTGTCCCGCTTCTTGCCGGCGCACGGCTTGTCAAAATCCAGGAACCCTTTGAGAACATTCACACCTTCAGCCTGGATCTCTTTGTGCGCTCTGCAGACCGCAAGGTGCAGCTTGTGTTGAAAAGCGGCCGCAAGGAGCCCTTCCTCTTTCTGACAAAGTCGCGCATCAGTGCCAATGCCTCACCCTCGGCAGGAGTCATGCGCCTGCGCAAGTACGCAGGCGGCAGAAGCATACGCCATGCCCTGGCCCTGTGGCAGAAACGCGAGCTGTGGCTGCTCATGTCAGGGGCCATGCCTGCTGCCCTGACTGAGACCAGAGAGCATGCGGCACAGGAAAAAAGCCCGGAAGCAGGGCTGGGGGAAGGCCACACCCGCCTTGTCTGGCTGGTCCTGAATTTGCGCGAGGGCCCGAAGCTGCACTTTGCAGACGAAAACGACGTCCCCGGTGAGGCAGAACCCCTCTGGCCCGGCGCAGGCCAGCTTGGCGATGCCATGGAGAACTGGCAGGAGTGGCCTGTGCTCACCCCTGCCCTGCGCCGCAGCATCAGGGCCATGGACAGCGGTGATGCCGCAGCCCTGCTTGTGGACCTTGAACAGGGCGACGGCGACCTCTTTGTCTACAGGGAGAAGACTGCGGATACAGAAGACGCGGGAAAGGACGGGGAGCACGCCAGGCGCACAGTGGCCCGCATCAGTGCCTGGCCCCTGCCTGAAAGCGCCACCCTCACGGAGGAAGTGCGTGAGGACATTCTTGATGCCTGCACTGAGGCAGGCACGGACCTTGTGCTCTCTTCTTCGGCAAAGCAGGCCGCAAAGCGGGCTGCAGCACCCTGGATACGCAAGGAAAAGAAGCTGGTAGAACGCCTGGAGCTGCAGCGCGAGGACGAGGAACGACTGCAGAAGATGTCTGCAAGGCGCGAGCAGGGACTGCTTTTGCAGGCCAACCTCTGGCAGCTGCCCCAGGACAAAAGGCTGCAGACTGCCCAGGTGTACGACCTTGAGGGCAATCCAGCCGAAGTGCGCCTTGATCCGCGCTATACAGTGCGCGAGAACATGGAGCGCTTCTTCCACACAGCCCGCAGGGGCGAGCGCGGCCTGGCCAGAATTGGCCAGAGGACCCTGGAGCTGGAACAGGAGCTTGAGGCTGTGCGCAGACAGAAGGAAGCCTGCCTGTCAGGCTCGGCACCAGCCAGGCCCCAAAAGGCCAGAGAAGGCAGAGCAGAAGTCCTGCCCCAGGTGCCTGCCACAGTGCAGCTCTTCTTCAGTTCAGACGGCTTTGTGCTCCTGCGCGGTCGCAGTGCAAAGGGCAACCAGGACGCCAGGCGCATGGCCTCGCCCCATGACTTGTGGGTGCACGTGGAAGGCGGCCCAGGCGCTCATGTCATCATCCGCAGAAGCCATGCTGCAGAGGATGTGCCTCAGCGCACCCTGGATGAGGCAGGCGCGCTGGCTGCAGCCAAGAGCTGGCTGAAAAACGAGCCCTCTGCCTCACTCAATTACTGTGAGATCCGCCATGTCCGCCCCTTAAAGGGCGCAGGTGCCGGCACCATGCGCATGGACAAGATTCTCTGTACCAGACAGGTGGCCAATGTCCCTGACATTGAAGCACGGCTGGAACAAAACACTGCTGCCAGAAACGGCTAGCGCCTTCGGACTGCCTGCATACGGCAGTCCCCTTGTACACCTCAGCACAAAGACACTTCAGCACAAAGCCCCCCGGGACACGCGTCCCTGAACCCCGGGGCCTCTGACGAGGGAGAGACGATGTCTGCAACATCCGAGAACTTGCTGCACCTTGTGCAACGCTATCGCGATTCCATTGATCATGCTGAAAATGCCTGCCTTGCAGCACAGATCTGGGAGCAGAGCGAGCATGCCTCCCTGATCTTTCCCCTGGGAAACGTCTGCGGCTGGCAAGCCATTCGTGACCACTTCTACAAGGCTGTCATGGCGGACAAGTTCACACAGCGTGTCCTGACCCTGACCACGACTCCCAGGATCGATATCTGGGGCAACACTGCCCTTGTGCAGTTTGACTGGGAGTTCACGGCCACAGCACGCGCAGATGGCAGCCCGGTGCTTACCAGGGGCAGAGAAAGCCAAGTCTGGAGACAGTCACAGGATGACTGGCGTCTTTTCCATGTGCACTACTCACTGCTGCCTGCATAGACGCAGCACAGACGCAACAGAGACATAAGGGCTGCGCTCTGAGCTTCTTCAGCGCCGCTTTGCCACAAGCTCTTCCAGCCAGGTCCAGACCTCATCAAGCTGATAGAACCTGGCCATATTGTCTTCTGCCAGCAGATGCGGGTCCACAAAGGGGGCAAACTTCTCCTGCAGGCTGTCCTGTACCCCTTCTGTCAGCTCTTCCGGGGTGGGCTTTCCTCTGCCAAGCAGTTTCTCCAGCTTCTTGTAGAAGCTTAAGGAGGAGAGCACGCCCAAATCTACAATGCCTGCCATATCACTGGCCTCAATACCTGCCAGGCGCAGCAGGGCAGCCACAGTGCTGCAGAACTTGTCCCCGCGCCAGGGAAAGAGACACAGACGCGAGCCGTCCACAACAAGGCGGCTTTTTGCAAGCCCGTACATGAAGTAGGCTGTGCTCGCATCCCGAAAGAGCACCCTGCCCTTCTGATTGACAAAGCCCGGCGCAGTACCGCGCTCATACAGGGTCTGCATGGTCATGCGCACCTTGTCATGCACGCTCTGCCCGGCACCGGCAAACTTTGGCGGATTGCCCTCCTTTTCGGGCTCAAGGAAGATGCGCCTGGCCTTTTCATCCATGTTCGTCACCTTCCAGGCTCTGCCGGCAAAGAGAATGCACTGCCCCTTTTCTAGGGGCTTGGTCATGGGCAGCCTGCCTATGCTTTTGCCCTCGCTTTCCAGCACAAACTCCTCGGCAGTGCGAAAGGCAGTTGCAAAGTCTGAGCTGTCCACCAGCTGCCTGCCGCGCTCATCAAGGCGTATGTCCTTTTCCCCCTCATGCCTGCACACCAGCCTGTGGGCAGCCATGCCCTGCAACAGCAGGCCAAAGTCCGCTGCTGTCACGGCAAAGGGGCCTGTCTGGCAGAGCAGATGCCAGAGCTGTGAGGGGCGCACTGCCTGATACTGGCCAAGCACTGCCAGGATCTGCTGCACCAGGGTCGAGTAATGGGGTCTGTCGGATGCTGCAGGCTCGCACCAACCCTGCTGCAAAAGCTTCAGTACTGCCAGGGACTGGAAAAGGCCCAGATGCAGCCTGTCGGCAAGGCCTGAAGAGCGCAGCACAAAGTGTTCAAGCAGGCAGATGCGCAGCAGCTGCTGGCCGCCCCTGCGCCCTGCCCTGCCCAGGCGCTGATTGAGATTGGCCACAGCGCCCGGGGCATCTATCTGCACCACGCTGTCCATGTTGCCCACGTCTATGCCCAGCTCCAGGGTGGAGGTGCACACGGCAGTGGTGGGTCTGGCAGGGTCCTGCAGCCTGGCCTCAAGACCTGCACGCAGGGCATGGGAGAGGCTGCCGTGATGGGGGAAGAACTCATTTTCCACGCCCATCTGCCTGCTTTTTGCTGCCAGCAGACTTGCCACCTGCTCGGTTCTGGCCCTGGAATTGGCAAAGACCAGATGATGGCCCCCCAAAAGCAGGTTGAACAAATCATCTGCCATTTCCTGCACGCCGCGATCGGGGATGTGCTTTTTCAAAAAGGGCGGCACTTCCGTATAGGCGCGCAGCTGCACCAGGGGACGGCGCTCCTGCTCGTCCTGAATGACCTCACAGGGAAAGTCGCCTCTGTGGGGGCGCAGCTCGTTTTGCATGTCCCTGGCATCCCCGAAGGTGGCGCTCAGGGCGATGCGGGGAATCTTTCTGTGGGCCAGGACCTCTATCCTGTGCAGCTGACTGATGAGCTGTCTGCCCCGCTCAGTGCCGGCAAAGGAGTGAAATTCGTCAATGATGATGTGGGAAAGAGATGAGAAGGCCCTGCAGCAGAAGGCATAGTGGCGCAGAAGAAAGCCTTCCAGTGACTCAGGGGTGGTGAGCAGTATGCCTGTGGCAGTGTCGAGATAGGCGCGCTTTGCCTGGGCAGGAAGGTCCCCGTGCCAGGGAATGATGGGCAGGCCGAGATTTGCGCACAAGGGCGCAAGGCGGCGGTACTGATCGTTGATGAGGGCCTTGAGGGGGCTTACGTAGAGCAGTGCCGTGCCCTGGATATGGCAGGCAAGCACCCTGGAGAAGGCCGGCAGAAAGGCAGCCTCTGTCTTGCCGGAGGCTGTGGCTGCAGAGAGAATGACGTCCGTTTCCCCGGAGAGCACAGGGGCAAGGGCTGCTTTCTGCACAGGACGCAGGTCCTGCCAGCCAAGTGTGCGCACCCAGGCGGCAATGCGCGGATCAAGAAGGTCCAGACCTGCCTGGCCAGCCTGGCCAGCCTGGCCAGTGGAAGCGGCACTGTCAGGGGCGGAAGTGACACTGTCCGGGACCGGAGCGGCAGAAGCCGCACGGTCACTGCCAGCACCAGAGGCGCCCCTGTCAGCGCCCTGGCCAGTGGAAGCGGCATTGTCAGGGGCAGAAGTGACACTGTCACTGCGCTGGTCAGCCTGGCTGCGACCTTGTCCGCCCCCCTTTGCATGCGAAAAGACAGGGCTGACGTTGCTGCCAGCCCTGTCTGCAGTCTCTGTGTGTTCCGCTCGTGTCACAGGGCTATCACTCTGGCAATGCGGGCCAGAGTCTCTTCCCTGCCGAGGAAGGCCATGATGTCATGCAGGTGAGAACCACCCATGAAGCCTACCAGGGCTGTGCGCAGGGCAGGAGCAATTTCCTTGAAGGTGAGGCCATTGTCCTTCACAAAGCCATTGAAGACCTCGTTGAGCTGTGCAGCCTCAAAGGACGGGGTCTGCTCAAGCACTGTGGCCAGCTTTGCCAGGCGCTCCTTTGTCTCGGGAGTGATATTTTTGGCAACTGCCTTTTCGTCATAGGAGAGCGCGGCAGCCGTGGTCAGCATGGGCGCAAAGCATTTTGCCAGCTCCACCAGGGTCTTGGCGCGCTCGCGGAAGAGGGTGCACAGGCCTTCCAGGCGCTGCTCGTCCAGCTTGCCGTAGCCTTCCTCAATGGCAAAGGGACGCACCAGGCGGGCCAGCTCGCTCACAGGCAGGGCACGCATGTAGTGGGCGTTGAGCCACTGCAGCTTGTTGGTGTCAAAGCGGGCGGCAGAGGGGTTGAGGTGGGTGCCGTCAAAGAGCTGCACCAGTTCCTCAAGGCCGAAGATTTCCTGGTCACCGTGGGACCAGCCCAGACGCACAAGGTAGTTCACCAGGGCATGGGGCAGCAGGCCGTCCTTCTCGTATTCGATGACGGCACGGGCACCGTGGCGCTTGGAGAGCTTGGCACCGTCAGGGCCCAGGATCATGGGCACATGGCCGAACACAGGTTCTTTGAGCCCCAGAGCGCGGTAGAGGATGATCTGACGCGGGGTGTTGGAGACATGGTCATCGCCGCGAATAACATGGGTGATGCCCATTTCGTAGTCGTCCACCACCACGGCCATATTGTAGGTGGGGGTACCGTCGGCGCGCTGGATCACCATGTCGTCCAGCTCGGACACGTCCACGGAGATGCGGCCCTTCACCATGTCGTCAAAGACAATCTTGCCGGAGTCAGGGCACTTGAGGCGCACGCAGCGGCCTTCGCCCGGTCCGAGGTTGAGGCATCTGCAGTGGCCGTCATAGCGAGGCTTTTTACCGGCAGCGCGGGCACGCTCACGCATGGCCTCCACTTCCTCGGCAGTGCAGGAGCACCAGTAGGCCTGGCCATTGTCCAGCAGCTTCTGCACATAGGACCTGTAGAGGTCCATGCGCCGGGTCTGATAGGTCAGCTCGCCGTCCCAGTCCAGACCAAGCCACTTCATGGAAGCCAGGATGGAGTCTGTATATTCCTGTTTGGAGCGCAGAAGATCCGTGTCCTCAATGCGCAAATGGAAGCTGCCGCCATAGTGACGGG
>CASEWR010000141.1 GCA_949291675.1 uncultured Desulfovibrio sp.
GGGAAGGGCTGTGAACCCACGTGTTTTCCCCAGGCCTGCATGGCACACTACAGGCCGCAGGAGGGCCGGAAAAGGCACAGAAGTTTTGAAAAACCGGCATGAGTTTGACACAGGAAAAACGAGAGCGTACAACTTTTCCCGGTATTCTGGCATATTTTAAGGACGGCCCAAGTCCAATCAGGGAGTACATGCCATGTTCTCCCCCTGCCCGCCGGACACTGGCCGCGTTGCACCGTGTGCAACCTTCCTTGACCCGCTCCAGGAACAGCTTCATGACCGGCTTTCTATTCTCTTGCACAGGGCAGAGCGTTTCAGGAAAGCCCGTATGAAGGTCACAAGGCAGTCCCTGGAGAGTCCCGGGTGGGAAGCCTGATCCCCAACGCGGGAGGGTTTCATGGCACAACCTCTGAAAAAACTCTGGCTGACCCTGCTGTGCCTTATGGTGCTCGGGGCAGGACTGCCTCTTCAGGCAGATATGGTTTGTGCTGCCGACAAGGCAGACAAAGCCGGCAGGACCGACAAGGCCGGCACAACAGCAGGCGCGAAAAAAGCCGGGAACAGTGACACTCGTGGTCTCTGGCTTGAGCGCGCCAGGAAGAATGCCGATTTCATGCAGGGCAAGGCTTCCTGGTATGGCGGTTCCTTTCATTCCGGTGCAACGGCAAGCGGTGTTCCCTATGACATGTACACCTTTACAGCCGCGCACAGGACACTTCCCTTCGGAACCATTGTGCGTGTAACAGATCAGCACAATGGCAAGAGTGTCATGGTCTGCGTCACGGACAGGGGGCCCTTCATCAAGGGGCGCATCATTGACATGTCCTATGCTGCCGCGGACCGTATCGGCCTGGACACCAAGGGTGTCTCCACAGTCAATCTTGAGGTGGTCAGCGACTCCAGGGGCAAGCCTCTCAATGACGCACAGGCCTTCTTCGTGGAATTTGACAGCGCTGCGGGAGCAGAACGCTACGGACCGTATGACAATTTCGCAGATGCTGCAGCCCTGCAGCAGGCGCTGGCCGTAGCCCATCCCAAGGCAAACGTGGTCCTGGATGACAAGAGCAGGACCGAGTCCGCACAAAAGCCAGCCCCATAGGCGTTGCGGCCCGCACCAGGTGCGCACAGGACAGCGCGCGGGAGAGCACGCACAAGCGCACACACACAAGCGTCCACAAAAAACGCACAGAAGAAGAGCAGCCTTTCCGTACACGACGGAAAGGCTGCTCTTTTGGTCTGTGTCTTATCTGTGTCTGGTCTGCGTCTGCTGCAGCCTGGCACAACAGGCAGCACTGACAGGGTGATGCCAGCGCTGCCGCTGCAGACTAGCCGGCGATATAGCCAGCGACAATGTCCCCCATCTTTTCGCAGCCGACCAGGGTCTTGCCCTCTTCCATGATGTCAGCAGTACGGTAGTCCTTGAGGGCGCGGCTGACAGCCTGCTCGATGAGCAGGGCTTCCTCAGGCATGTCGAGGCCAAGGCGCAGGAGCATGGCAGCGGAGAGGATGGTGGCCAGGGGATTGGCCTTGTCCTGACCGGCAATGTCCGGAGCAGAGCCGTGGATGGGCTCAAAGAGGGCAGGGGCTGCGCTTCCCATGGACGCTGATGGCAGCATGCCCAGGGAGCCTGTGATGGCAGCAGCCTCGTCAGAGAGAATGTCGCCGAAGAGGTTGCCGGTGAGCAGCACGTCGAACTGCGAGGGGTCACGCACAAGCTGCATGGCAGCATTGTCCACATACATGTGGGAGAGTTCCACCTCGGGGTAGTCCTGTGCCACCCTGCCCACGATCTCGCGCCACAGGCGGGAGGTCTCAAGCACGTTGCTCTTGTCGATGGAGCAGACGCGCTTTTTGCGCTTCATGGCAGTCTCAAAGCCCACCACGGCAATGCGGCGAATCTCCTCTTCGGAGTAGAGCATGGTGTTGTAGCCGGTGCGCATGCCGTCGCGTTCTTCAATGCCGCGGGGCTGGCCGAAATAGATGTCACCGGTGAGCTCGCGCACCACAATGAGGTCCAGGCCCTTCTGCGCTGTCTCGGGCTTCAGCAGGCAGGCGCCGGCAAGCTCGGGTAAAAGCAGGGCAGGACGCAGGTTGGCAAAGAGGCCAAGGGCCTTGCGGATGCCGAGAATACCCTTTTCAGGACGCTTTTCCGGAGCCAGGGCATCCCATTTGGGGCCGCCCACAGCACCCAGGAAGACAGCGTCAGCAGCCTTGCAGGCAGCAATGGTTTCCTCAGGCAGGGGATTGCCAGTGGCGTCATAGGCGGCACCGCCAATGAGCGCCTCAGTGAAGACAAGTTCCTTGCCGCCGCGCTTTGCAGCAGCTTCAAGGGCTTTGCGGCCCTGGGCAACGATTTCGGTGCCAATGCCGTCGCCCGGAAGAAGGCAGATTGTTTTGCTCATAATTGTCCGCCGCAACCGCGGCTTCTCCTTAACATCCGCCGCAACAGCGGCTTTTCCTGATACCCGCCGCAAGTGCGGCTTTTCCTTAACATCCGCCGCAATCGCGGCTTTTCCTGATACCCGCCGCAACCGCGGCTTTTGCTTAACATCCGCCGCAATCGCGGCTTTTCCTGATATCCGCCGCAACAGCGGCGTTGCATTATTCAGCGCCCAGACGGGACTTCACGTAGTTGACCAGGCCTCCCTTAGAGACAATTTCCGCCATGGAGGCGGGAATGGGAGGACATGACCAGGACTTGCCATTGGTGTGGTCAGTGATGGTGCCGGTCTCGGTATTCACTTCCAGGGTGTCGCCGTCCTGAATGTCGTTTACCTCGTCGCCGAGCTCAAAGAGCATGAGGCCGGTGTTGAAGGCATTACGGTAGAAGATGCGGGCAAAGCTGTGGCCGATGACCACCGGGATGCCGGCGCCGAGAATGGCAATGGGGGCGTGCTCACGGGAGGAACCGCAGCCGAAGTTGCGGCCTGCCACCAGGATGTCGCCCTCCTGCACCTGCTTGACCCAGTCGGGGTCAAGACCGGCCATGCACTTTTCACCAAGGATCTTGGGATCGCCGGTGACCAGATAGACGGCAGGGATGATGGCGTCCGTATCAATGTGATCGCCGACCTTGCGAACAGTACCTTTGAATTGCATGTGACCTCCTGGAGGGCCTACAGGGCATCAGGCCCGATGATGCGGCCGGCAATGGCGCTTGCTGCAGCAGTAAGCGGGTTGGCCAGATAGACTTCACTCTCAAGGCTGCCCATGCGGCCCCGGAAGTTTCTGTTGGTGGTGGAAATGGCGCGCTCGCCGTCGCCAAGGATACCCATGTAGCCGCCAAGGCAGGGACCGCAGGTGCAGGGACCCACGATGCAGCCGGCGTCCATGAAGATTTCCATAAGGCCCTCGGACAGGCACTTCTTCCACACTGTGGGGGTGGAGGGCAGGATGATGCAGCGCACGCCCTTCTTCACCTTGCGGCCCTTGAGCACGCTGGCTGCGTCCAGCATGTCGGAGTAGCGGCCATTGGTGCAGGAGCCGATGACAACCTGCTGAATCGGCACATCGCCAAGCTCGGCCACGCTCTTCACATTGCTGGGAATGTGGGGGCAGGCAACCACGGGGCCCTGGCCGGTCACATCAATGGTGAGTTCCTGCTCGTAGGTACAGCCCGGGTCAGCAGCGAACTTTTCGGTGACGTCAGGACGCTTGTGGGCATGACAGTAGGCCAGGGTCTTGTCGTCACAGGCAAAGAGACCGACCTTGCCGCCAGCCTCGATGGCCATGTTGGCCATGGTGAGACGGCCTTCGACTTCCAGATTGTCGATGACGCTGCCACCGAACTCCAGGGCCTTGTAGAGCGCGCCGTCCACGCCGATTTTGCCGATGAGCATGAGGATGAGGTCCTTGGCACGCAGATTTTTGTCTGCCTCGCCCTCGAAGTTCACGCGGATGGTGGGGGGCACCTTGAACCAGTTCTCGCCAAGGGCCATGCCTGCAGCAACGTCTGTGGAGCCCATGCCTGTGGAGAAGGCGCTGATGCCGCCATAGGTGCAGGTATGGGAGTCAGCACCGATGACAAGGTCGCCCGGGGCCACAATGCCCTGCTCGGGCAGCAGGGTGTGCTCCACGCCTGCGTCGCCGCCTTCATAGTAATGGGTGATCTGCTGCTCTGCGGCAAATTCGCGGCTGACAAGGACCTGGTTTGCCGAGGCAATGTCCTTCTGAGGGGTGAAGTGGTCCATGACCAGGGCAATCTTGTCCCTGTCAAAGACCTTTGTGGCACCCATGGCCCTGAAGGCCCTGATGGACAGAGGACCGGTGATGTCGTTGGCAAGCACCATGTCAAGGCGGCAGTTCACAATCTGGCCGTCACTGACAATTTCCTCGTCCGTGTGCTTTTGCAGAATTTTCTGTGCAAGTGTCTGAGCCATGTTCAACTCCGTGATACGGGGCTGAAGCCGCAGCTCTGCTGCGCGCGGCTCCAGCCCCTCACTGTTATTCTTCTGGCCTAGTCGTGCTGGCAGTGGACACGCTGGCCTGTTGCTTCCATTTCCTCAAGGTGGTTCAAGGCGTTCACATAGGCCTTTGCGGAAGCCACAATGACGTCCGGATGGGCGCCGCGGCCCACTGCTGTGAAGCCCTTTTCGGAAATGCGTACGGTCACTTCGCCAAGGGCGTCGGAACCACCGGTGATGGCATTGATGCTGTAGTTCTCAAGATGCGGCTCTCTGCCCACTATCTGGCAGATGACATTGAAGACGGCATCCACAGGACCGGCACCAAAGCCTGCCATGCTCTTCTCTTCGCCGTGCACGTCCATGAGAATGGCAGCTGTCGGGGGAATGCCGCCTGTATCAGAGCTCTGCACGGAGAGGTGATTGAGGCGGTAGACATCGGGCTTGCGGTAGATCTTTTCCTGCACCATGGCCATGAGGTCTTCGTCGTAGATGGTCTTCTTCACATCTGCGAGATCCTTGATGGCCTCGAAGACAACCTGCAGCTGTTCGTCGGAAAGCTTGTAGCCCAGGGCCTCGAACTTGACGCGCACGGCATTGCGGCCGCTGTGCTTGCCAATGACCAGGCTGGTCTCGGTGCGGCCCACAGAGGCAGGGGTCATGATCTCGTAGGTCTGACGGTTCTTGATCATGCCGTCCTGATGGATGCCGGACTCATGGGCAAAGGCATTGGCGCCCACAATGGCCTTGTTGTTGGGGATGGGCTTGCCGATGATCATGGAGAGCAGGCGGCAGCTGGGGTAGAGCTGGGCAGTGTCGATATTGCACTCAAGGCCGAAGTAGTCCTTGCGCACCACAGCGTTCATGACCACTTCCTCAAGGGCGGCATTGCCGGCGCGCTCGCCGATGCCGCTCAGGGCCACTTCCACCTGGCGGGCACCCACCTTCAGGGCTGCCAGGGAGTTGGCAACGCCAAGGCCCAGGTCATCATGGCAGTGCACGGAGAAGACGGCCTTCTCGGAGCCCTCGGTATTGCGGATGACGTAGTCGATGAGCTCGGCATACTCGCCGGGTTCGGCATAGCCCACAGTGTCAGGCAGGTTGATGGTGGTGGCACCGGCTGCAATGGCCGTGGCGCAGGCCTTGCACAGGAAGTCCTTGTCAGAGCGGGAGGCATCCTCGCAGGAGAACTCCACATTGGAGGTCAGACTGGCGGCATAGGACACGCAGTCCTTGATCATGGCAATGACTTCGTCAGGCGTCTTGCGCAGCTTGTAGGTCATGTGCAGATCGCTGGTGGACAGGAAGGTGTGGATGCGGGGATGGGCAGCTTCCCTGATGGCCTCCCAGCAGCGATCAATGTCCTTGCGCATGCAGCGGGCAAGACCGCAGATCTGGATATCGGGGCCTGCCTGCCTGGTGATGGCCTGCACGGCCTCGAAGTCACCCTGGCTGGAGGCCGGGAAGCCTGCTTCCAGCACGTCCACGCCCAGAAGCTCCAGCTGATGGGCCATGCGCAGTTTTTCCTGCAGATTCATGGTGCAGCCTGGGGACTGTTCACCGTCGCGCAAGGTTGTATCGAAAATGATGAGACGATTGTCAGACATAAAAAAAGACTCCTCTGCATACTGGTATTTGTGTGCAAAAAACGGCCGCGCTGCGGCTTCTACCTGCAGAGAGTCTTTTTAAAGGCCGCTTGTTGCGCGGCACGCCGCTCCCACACACTAGTCGTCGGAAGACGAAGTGCGTAGTAGCTGCCTCTGAGAATTTCTGGGAAGCAGAATAAAGGTGTAAATCAGACCTGACGCAATGTAGAGCGCGCAGTACAAGAAGCCAAAGACCTTGGGCTGGCTGTAGAGCAGCGCAAGAAGAATCAGGAAGCTGGTGAGTACCCTGTAGGGATGTGCACGGAAGATGTCATACTCCTTGAAGGAGAAGTAGCGCACATTGCTGACCATGAGCAGGCCTATGGCTGCCGTGAGAATGGCAGCACAGACAAGGGTCAGGGTGGGCAGGGCTTCCTGGAAGGTGCCTGCAAAGAAGGAATAGCAGACAAGCGTGCAGGATGCTGCCGGGATGGGCAGACCTATGAAGAAACGTTTGCTGCCTGTGTGGGCATTGACGTTGAAGCGGGCCAGGCGCAGGGCACCGCAGGCCGCGTAGATGAAGGCCAGTGCCACCCCGAGACGGCCGATTTCGACGAGCTGCCAGTTCCACATGAGCACTGCAGGCGCAAGTCCGAAGGCCACAAGATCTGCCAGGGAGTCAAACTGCACGCCGAACTCGCTCGCCGAATGGGTGAGTCTGGCTACCTTGCCGTCCAGCCCGTCCATCAGGGCCGAGAGAAGCAGGGCCAGACAGGCATCGGAAATGCGTCCCTGTGTGGACCAGATGATCGACAGAAAGCCGAAGAACATGCTCGTGCAGGTAATCATGTTGGGCAACAGATAGACGGCACGCTTGTCCTTCAGACGCCTGAGACGTCCCATGCGACCGCCTGCTGCAGAAGCTGGCCCATGAACTTCTTCATGAACTTCTTCATGAGTTTCCACATGAGCTTCTTCTGCCTCGGGACCTGCCATGCTGACGTTGTCGGCAATGCCATTGTCCGGGGTCATTGCTGCCCTGGGTTGTGTGCTATGCTCTGCTGCCACAGCCTGAATACTCCACATCTGCTGCAGGGGGAGCAGCTCCCCCTGTCTGTCACATGCTGCCGCAAAGCCTCCACAATGCCTGCGGCAGGTATTTTGCCTGTACTTCTGAAATGTACCTGTAGTTTTGCGCTCTTATTCAGACGTTATGTCGGCAATGCGACGTGCTACCAGGCTCTGTCCTGCAAGCACTGTGTCGCCAAGAGCAACAGTGGGAATATAGCCGTCAGGCAGATAAAGGTCAACTCGACTGCCGAAGCGGATCATGCCGAAGCGCTCGCCTCTGGCCAGGCTGTCACCGCGATCTGTGCGGCAGACAATGCGGCGTGCCACAAGGCCTGCAATCTGCACAAAGGTCCAGGTCCTGCCGTCGGCATCCGTGAGCTGATAGGTGCAGCGCTCATTGTCCTTGGAGGCCTTGTCCAGGGAGGCATTGAAGAACTTGCCGGCATGATACCTGATGCCGGTGATGGTGCCTGCCACAGGCACACGGTTCACATGGACATTGAAGACATTCATGAAGATGCACACGCACAGGCGGTTCTCGCCGGTCATGGGGTCTTCCCTGCGCTCGATCTTCACAATGCGTCCGTCTGCAGGGGACACGGCCACGCCGTCCTCGTCAGGCACCACGCGCTCCGGGTCACGGAAGAAGTTGAGGGAGAACCAGCACAGGATGAAGAAGATCACTGCCATGACGGCGCAGCCAAGCATGGCAAAGACCAGGGCACCAAGTGCGGTGAGGAAGATAACGGGATAGCCTTCCCGCGTAATGGAGCAGGAGGGTTGTTTCATGGGAACGTTCTCCTTTGTGAACGTCTGTTCTCATGTGCAGCAAAGGACACTGTCTGCCTGATGCACGTTATGTGCACGTCAGGTGCATAGCGGATACAGGTATGCTGCAGGCCCTGTGCAGGCCTGATACAGGCATACGGTCAGTTTTGCATACGGCCTGCCCTGGAGCGGACCCTGCTGCCGGGCACAGTCCTTTGTGTGCAGTCATGAAGACAGAAAGGATGCAGCAGTGATGCTGCAGTGATGGAGTAAGAAGGCAGCGATGATGCAGCAGTGATAGAGCAGTGTTAGAGCAGTGTTAGAGCAGTGATGCTGCTGCGATGCAGTCACACTGCAGTCATGATGCAGAAAAAGGCACTTGTGATGCGGAAATACTGCAGAAACGCTGCCAAAAGAAAAAGGGCAGGGCAGGACAGATGTGCTGCCTGACCCTGCCCGGGAATGAGCTCTGATTACCAGTCCAGGGTCTGCTTGAAGGCCGTGGCCAGGTCTTCGACCTTTTCGCTCAGCACAGTGCTGGAGCCGCTGCGCACGGTCATGACACCGTCATCGGTGACAGTGCCGATGCGGCGGCAGATCTGCCAGCTGCCGAGCACGTCGAGGATGGGGGCGATGTCGGGTCGCACAGTGACAATGAGGCGGCTGGCGGACTCGGAGTAGAGCAGCTCGGTCAGGGACATGGGAGCGCCGCACACAGGCACGCTGTCCAGGTCAATGTCGCAGCCGAGGCGGCCGCCTATGCACATTTCTGCCAGGGCAACGGCAAGGCCGCCGTCAGAGCAGTCATGGCAGGCTGTAATGGCGCGCTGGCCCATGAGGCCGTGGACGGCGCGGTAGCGGGGCAGGGCAGTCTGGGCGTCCACGGTGGGCACCATGCCGCCGGACAGACCGAGCTCAAGGGCAGCCTCGCAGCCGCCGAGCTCGCGGCGGGTGGCACCGAACATGTAGATGCCCTGGCCGGGCTTCTTGAAGTCAGAGGTCTGGGTGGCCACCACATTGTTGATGACACCGATGACAGAGAAGAGCACCGTGGGCGGAATGGAGATCTTGATCCCGGCATTCATGTAGTCGTTCTTCATGCTGTCCTTGCCGGAGATGCAGGGAACGCCATAGGCCAGGGAGAAGTGCTGCAGCGCCTTGCAGGCACGCACCAGCTGGGCCATCTTGTACTGGCCGTCAGGGGTGCGCTCGCTTTCCACAGGATCGCACCAGCAGAAGTTGTCCACACCGGCCATGAAGTCAGGATTGCCGCCCACGCACACGGCGTTACGTATGGCTTCGTCCATGGCATTGGCCATCATCCAGTAGGTATCGTAGTCGCTGTAGCGCGGGCAGATACCATGGGAAATGACCAGGCCCATTTCCGAGGTGAGCACAGGGCGCAGTACGCCGGCGTCTGCAGGGCCGTCACGCTTGATGCCGCACATGGGCTTGATGACGCTGCCGCCCTTGACCTCGTGGTCGTACTGACGGACCACGTATTCCTTGGAGCAGATGTTGAGACGGCCAAGCATGGTCTTGAGGAAGCTGCCCTGCTCCACAGTGTCCACTGCAAGGCTCACTTCCCTGTACGCAGGACGCTCCCAGGCAGCCTTCAAGGAGAGCTGGGGCACGCCGTCGTGCATGAAGTCCATGTCAATGGAGCCCACAACGCGGTCGCCGTAGCGCACCTCGAAGTAGCCGGAGTCGGTGAAGTTGCCGAGCACCGTGGCTTCCACGTCCATGTCCTTTGCCATCTTGCAGAAGAAGGTGACGTGTTCCTTCGGCACTGCCAGGGTCATGCGCTCCTGGGCCTCGGAGACCAGGATTTCCCAGGGACGCAGGCCGTCGTACTTTAAGGGCGCCAGGGAGATGTCCAGCACACAGCCGCCTGTGTCCTCGGCCATTTCGCCCACAGAGGAGGAGAGGCCGCCTGCACCGTTGTCGGTGATGGCATGGTAGAGGCCCATGTCACGGGCACGCAGGATGAAGTCATACATCTTGCGCTGGGTGATGGGGTCACCAATCTGCACAGCTGTGGCAGGGGAGTTCTCATTGAGCTCTTCAGAGGAGAAGGTGGCACCGTGGATGCCGTCCTTGCCGATGCGGCCGCCCACCATGACAATGCAGTCGCCCACCTCGGCCTTCTTCTTCCAGCCGGGCTGGCCGTTCTTCAGTCTGGCAGGCAGCATGCCCACTGTGCCGCAGTAGACCAGGGGCTTGCCTAAGTAGCGCTCGTCAAAGACGATGGAGCCGTTGACAGTGGGGATGCCGCTCTTGTTGCCGCCGTGCTCCACGCCGCAGCGCACGCCTTCAAACACTCTGCGCGGGTGCAGCAGGCGGGGAGGCAGCTCCTTGTCGTAGAAGGGAGAGGCAAAGCAGAACACGTCTGTATTGCAGAGCAGGTTGGCGCCCATGCCTGTGCCCATGGGGTCACGGTTGACGCCCACAATGCCTGTGAGCGCACCGCCATAGGGGTCAAGGGCAGAGGGAGAGTTGTGGGTTTCCACCTTGATGCAGGCGTCCCATTCGTCAGAGAAGGCAATGACGCCGGCATTGTCCTTGAAGACAGAGCGGCAGAAGTCCTCATCGCCGAGCTGCTCGCGAATGCGGGCAGTGGTGTCCCGGATGCAGGTCTTGTAGAGATTGTCGATATTTTCTCTGCGTCCGGTCTCCCTGTTTTCATAGGTGACCTTGGAGGCAAAGATCTTGTGCTTGCAGTGCTCGGACCAGGTCTGGGCCATGACTTCCATTTCCAGGTCCGTGGGATTGGCAGGCAGGTTCAGTGCTGCTCTGCGTGCAGCCTGCTCGCTGCCGGCAAAGTGGTCACGGATGGCCTGCATCTCGGTGAGATTCAGGGCCCAGGTATTGGCGCGGCTCATTTCCATGAGCTTGTCGTCATCCATGGCAGACAGTTCGATGATGTCCACCTGGCTGCTGGCAGCGCCTGTGACTCTGGCTGCCTGGGGTGCAAAGCCGGGCTCTCTGGCCCACTCGGCTGCACTCTTGATGCGGTAGCGCTGGATAAGGCCGTTGCAGAGCTGATCCTCGGCAATGCTCTTCACCTGCTCCTCAGTGAGCGGAGCGTTGTCAGCACTGACAAACTGGTACTGCACTGCCGTGTAGACATGGATGGACTCCCTGTCGTGCTCAAGCACCAGGGCAGCCGTGTCACGGGCAGTACGGGCCTCGTTGTCCGTGACGCCAGGGCGAAAGCCCACTTCCACAAACCAGTCAGGCGCAGGGTCACGCAGAGGAAGAGGCTCAATGGAGGCAATCTGCAGGATGGGGTCGTGCCAGATACCGTCGTCCACAAGGCGGCGCACCTCGCTCTCCTCAAGACCATCCACAGTGAAGATTTTCCGTTGCCAGACAGCCTTCACATCCACGCCAAGGGCGCTTTTCAGAGCCCTGGCCGTGCTTTGGCCCTGAATGTCAGCAAGATCCGGTCTGGGACCTGTTTCAATGCGGTAGAGCATAGATTATGACTCCTGGTGGTATGAGATGGGTATGGCGCGAAGCGCTGCGCGGACTGACAGTACGTATGGCGCAAAGCGCTGCCCGGTGAGAGTGAAAGGAAAAAACGCGACAAAGCTGGCTGAAACATGGGGCTGCGTCCGGCTCAGGCTGGCGCATGCTGCCAGACACTGCCCTTCAGTGCCCTCAAGAGCCTTCAGACGCCCGTTGGGTCGCAGCAGGACAGCCTACTTCCTGCGGTCGCGCACATAGGTGAGAATTTCCAGCAAAACGTCAAGGTCGCTTCCTTTGGGAAGGCTCATGATGGCGTCTTTTGCCGTGTCAAGATAGCCCTGGGCCATGGCGCGCACCTGCGTGTCTATGCCTGCGGCACGGATCTTTTTGCAGGTATCTGCCACTTCCTCTTCCGTGAAGGCGCCGCGGGTAAACTTGTCGTTGAAGACCTCGCGCTCTTCGGGTGACAGGGATGCTCTCCACAGCTGCAGGGGCGGGGTGAGCTTGCCTTCGCGCAAATCGCCGCCTGTGGGCTTGCCGATGACTTCGGCATCAGCCACGTCCAGGGCGTCGTCCACAATCTGGAAGGCCATGCCCAGGGCTTCCCCGTAGGTGCCGAAGGCAGCGACCTGTTCGTCGGAGGCATTGGCAAAGATGGCACCCATCTCGCAGGCTGCGCGGATAAGGCAGGCTGTCTTGCCGCGGATGATGGCAAGGTATTCCTCGCTGGCAAGGTTGCAGTTGCGCAGGGCATGCAGCTCGAGGATTTCGCCTGCAGCTGTTTCGGCAGTGGCCCTGGCAAAAACATCGCACAGTTTTGTGCTGCCGCAGGCGGCAACGCAGGCATTGGCAGTGGAGAGCAGGGCATCGCCTGCCAAAATGGCCTCGGTATTGCCATAGACTGTGTGCGCAGCGGGCTGGCCTCTGCGCAGATCCGCATTGTCAATGACATCGTCGTGCATGAGGGTTGCCGCATGGAGCATTTCCAGGGTGCAGGCCAGGCGGTAGAGCCTTTCCCTGCCCCCGTTGCTCTCGTCTGCGCCGAGCAGGCGGGCGCAGAGCAGGCAGAGCAGGGGACGCAGTCTCTTGCCGCCTGCTTCCACGGTGTGCCTGGCAGCAGGCCGGGACGGGGCAGGCAGTTCCTGCAGAAGGTGGTCCAGAGCCCTGTTGATGAAGGGAAGCTCCAGGGCCATGCGTGCTTTGAGAAGAAGAAGTGCCATGTGTGAGTCTGTCGTGTACGGGAAGAAGAAATGTCAGAACTTACAGGCGCTTGTAGTCAATGCCTGCGTCAAGCATGGTCTGCTTGTCGAAAAAGCCCTTGATGTCAAAGACAAAGGGTGTGGCACCCTCGCGGAAGAGGGCGGCAATGGCCTGCGGGTCCAGCTCCCTGTAGGCCCTGTGCGGCACAGCCAGGATCAGTGCGTCGAGGTCTGTCATGTCGGCAAGGGGCACAAGCTGCTGGCCATAGAGGCGCAGGGCTTCGCCGGCATCTGCCTCGGCGTCTGTCACCAGCACCTCAGTGCCGAACTCCTTCAGCTCGGCAATGATGTCCACCACACGGGTATTGCGCAGGTCAGGCACATTTTCCTTGAAGGTGAGGCCCAGGATGCCCACGCGGGCACCGCGCACCATATTGCCCCTGCAGATCATGTTCTTAACCACGCGCTGGGCGGCAATGCGGCCCATGGAGTCATTGATGCGGCGGCCTGAGAGAATGACGTCGGGATGGTAGCCGAGCTCCTCGGCCTTGAAGGTGAGGTAGTAGGGGTCCACGCCAATGCAGTGGCCGCCCACAAGGCCTGGCCTGAAGGGCAGGAAGTTCCACTTGGTGCCAGCGGCTTCCAGCACTTCCAGGGTGTCGATGCCGATGAGGTGGAAGATGACCGAGAGCTCGTTCATGAGAGCGATGTTGAGGTCGCGCTGGGTGTTCTCGATGACCTTGGCAGCCTCGGCAACCTTGATGGAGCTGGCTCTGTGTATGCCGGCCTTCACCACGCTGCCGTAGACCTGTACCAGCAGGTCAGCAGTCTCGGGGTCAGAGCCCGAGACGATCTTGACGATGGTCTCAAGGGTGTGCACCTTGTCACCAGGGTTGATGCGCTCGGGAGAATAGCCCACAGTAAAGTCCTTGCCGAAGGTGAGGCCGCTGTGCTTTTCCAGCAGCGGCACGCACACTTCCTCGGTGAGGCCGGGGTAGACTGTGGACTCGTAGCAGACCACAGCGCCTTTTTGCATGTGCTCGCCCACTGTGCGGCTGGAGCTGACCACAGGGGTGAGGTCGGGATTTCTGTGCTCGTCAATGGGCGTGGGCACTGCCACAATGATGACGCCGGCTCTGGCAAGCTCTGCAGGGTCTGCCGTGTAGCGGATCCTGGCGCTGGCAAGGGCTTCGTCACTCACCTCGTTGGTGTGGTCATGGCCGCCTTCAAGTTCCCGGATGCGGGCACTTGAAATATCAAAGCCAATGACGTCAAAGTGTCTGGAGAAGGCCACTGCCAGAGGCAGGCCCACGTAGCCGAGGCCGACCACTGCCAGGGAGGCTTTGCCGGATTCAAGTTCTGCAAATGTAGTCATGATGATGCCTTTTGTGCCGTATTCTGCCGAATTCTGCCCTGATGTGTCCTGATCTCTGGTATGATCCGGCTGTGCATATCTCGTGAAACAGAATGGAGGATGTATGGAAAATTTCGATGTGGATCTTCTGCTGCGTGCCCTGGGCCTTGGTTTTGTGCTGGAAGGCTGTCTCTGGGCAGCCTTTCCTGCCTACACGCGCAGGGTCCTGGAAGATGTGGTCAGAAATGGGGAAAAGGCCGTGCGCAGCACTGGGATCTTCAGCCTGCTCCTGGGCTGTGGTCTGTGTGCCCTGGTCAGCCTGTAAGCTGCGTCAGGGCAGCATTTGGGCTGTGCCAGAGCAGCATCCGGGCAGCATCCGGGTCAGGCAGAGCGCTTCTCGCCCATGTGCAGGCAGACAATGCCCGAGGTGAGCTTTTGGTAGTGCACGCGCACAAAGCCTGCAGTCTCCATCTCCCTGGCCAGCTCGAAAGCGCTGGGAAATTCCATGATGGTGCGGGCCAGATAGGTATAGGCTGCCGGGTCGCTGGACACGAGCCTGCCGATATGGGGCAGAAGACGGGTGAGGTAGGTATTGTAAAGCCCGCCCCAGATGCGGTCGCGCCCGGAACCGAACTCAAGAATGCAGACTCTGCCTCCGGGGGCGAGGACACGGTACATTTCCTTCAGCGCCTCGATGCGGGGGACAATGTTGCGTATGCCGAAGGCTATGGTCACGCTGTCTGTGCTGTTGTCAGGCAGGGGCAGATGCTTGCCGTCGGCAGTGACGGGAAAGATGCGCTGTTCTTTGCGTCTGGCAAGCTTCTTTGTGCCATGAACCAGCATGGGGTGGCAGAAGTCCAGAGCCAGCACGTCATAGCCTGGATGCTGCCTGCGCAGGGCAAAGGACACATCCAGCGTGCCTGCAGCCAGGTCCAGGAAACGGTGTGTGGCGCCGGGCAGCACGGAGCGGGCCAGCACCCTGCGCCAGTAGCAGTCTATTCCTAAGGAGAGGACGTGGTTGAGCAGGTCATAAAAGCGCGCAATGCGGCCGAACATGCCCGAAACGGCCTGATCGTGTTCAGTGATGTCAGTGATGGAAGAAGTGCTCATTATGCTTATGACGACTGATATGACGTCTGATATGGCGTCTGATATGGCGGCATGGCAGGGCGCCAGACGTGACGCCGGCTGTGACGACAGCTATGCCGCCTAACGGCTCTGGCCCCGGCTCCCGGAGTCAGGCTTGGAGACGGAAAGAATGGTGGTATAGACCACATTGAAGATGGTGGGGAAGACGTCTGCGATATTGCTCTGAGACACCGTGCGGATCTCAATGAGCTTGGTCGTAAGCTCCTTGGCCACCTGCAGGGCTTCCTTCTGATCCTTGTCCAGCATGCTTGCATCCTTGGCGCCCCTGGCAGTGCCGTGACGGCACCGCGAAGGGCAGCACAGCTCGTGGCGAAAAAAGAAACCCGTCCTCGGGGAATGGCCATGACCCACCATGGATCACGCCGGACGGGAAAAAGACGGAAGCCATAACCCCCGCCCTCTTTTTGAATGGGTCGCAGCATATGCCGGCGCGTGCACAAGGCAGCTGCTGCAGTGTACTGCATCCATGCGGCACAGGCGGCATATAGCGGCATATGACGGCGTCTGACCGCATGGGGTGTGAGTTGTGATGGTGCAGCAGACGAAACGCAGGAGCAGGTTGCGGTCTGTTGCAGAAGGCGGCTGTTAGCATACAAGAGGCAAAAAGGCAAAAAGTGCGCTGCAGGGCCAGTTTTCCGGCAGGCGTGCCGTTGCGGCAGCACGCTGCACACAGGCCCCCCGGGCCGGATTCTGCCTTATCCTGCCAGGCCGGCTCAGGGCAAAGGGCTGCAGGGCCTTACTTGCCTGCCTGCATGATGCTGGCGATTTCCTCGCGCAGGACCCTGATGCAGGCTCTGGCTGCAACCCGTTCCAGGTGCTCCTCGCCAAGCAGCTCTTCCAGGGCAGCCATGCGGCTGGCCAGAACATCGCACTTGCTGCTCAGCGTCTCCTGCACGGCGTTCAGGCTGTTGCGGGCGCTTGTCTGGCTCTCGCGCAAGGCGGCAAGTTCTGCGTCCTGGCCTGCCTGGCGCTCTGCCAGCTTGTCGAGCAGTTCCAGAGAGGCAGGGCTGGCAGCAGCCTGCCCGGCTTCCCGGACAGCTTCAGCAGTCTTCTCGGCTTCCCGGGCAGCTTCCTGTGCTGCAGTGACAGCAGCAAGTCTGTCCTCCAGTGCCTCCAGGCGTCTGGCAAGGCTTTCTTCCGCACCGGCAGCGCTCTGAGCAGCTTCCACGGCAGCAGCCTGAGCAGCGTCCCGGGCAGCTTCCTGAGCCTCAGTGAGGGCAGCAAGTCTGTCTTCCAGTGCCTGCAGGCGTCTGGCAAGGCCTTCTTCCGCACCGGCAGCGTTCTGAGCAGCTTCCACGACAGCAGCCTTCTCGGCTTCCTGAGCCTCAGTGAGGGCAGCAAGTGTGTCCTCCAGTGCCTGCAGGCGTCTGGCAAGGTCTTCCCCGGCACCGTTCTGAGCACTTTCCCCGGCAGCAGCCTGATCGGCTTCCTGTGCTGCAGTGAGGGCAGCAAGTGTGTCTTCCAGCGCATCCAGGCGCCTGACAAGGCCCTCCCCGGCACCGGCAGCGTCTCTGCGCAAGGCAGCGAGCTCCTGTGCCCTGTCGGCAAGGCTTTCTGCCAGTCCCTCGCGCAGCACTGCTTCCTCTGCACGCCAGCTCTCCAGGCTGTCCAGGCGCACGGCAAGGGCGGCAATGTCTTCTGCCTCGTTTTTTTCGCTCGCAGCTGCGGCAGCATCCCGGGCAAGAACGCTGGCCAGGGAGGATTCCACAGCCTGCATGCGGCCAGAGAGGCTGTCCAGGTCCTCAAGGCCCCTGGCAAGCTTTGCGGCGAGTTCTCCAAGGCCTTCTTCCACGCCGGCAAGGCTTGTTTCCAGGGCTGTCAGGCGACCTTCGAACATGGCCTCATGCTCTGCCAGCAGGGCAGTGGCCTGAGCCTGTCCTGGCTGTGCTGAAGCACAGCCATCCGTCACAGTATCAGCCTCGGCAGCAGCCACGGCTTCAGCCATGTCTTCAGGCAGTTTCTCGGAGCATTGGGCCTCTGCCATGTCCGCTTGCGCTGCCAGGCCGTTTTCCAGGGCCTGCAGGCGCGAGCTGATGTCATCAAGGCGCTGGTGCGCGGACTGATTCATGAGCTGTCCTGTCTGGTCTTCCATGTCTGCCGTCTCTGTCCTGTCTGCCTCTCTGCCTGACGCTGCCTGCGCAAGTTCCTCAAAGGCTGCAGGCAGGTGCTTGTCGAGAATGGCAGTGCAGGTCTGTTCCAGGTCTGCACGTGTCACACACAGGGCAAGCTGTTCTTCACATTCATTAAGGCGCGTGCTGATGCCGGAAATGTCACAGCTGCCTTCTTCAGACTGCTGTGCCGCGTCCTGCGCTGCGCCTTCTTTGCCAGTCCCTGCGGCATGGTCCTGATCTCGGTCCTCAAGGGCCCCTTCCAGAGCCGTGATCCTGGCATTCAGGGGGTCCAGCATGGGCGTGACCAGCAGGGCCAGTTCCTCTGCATGGGGCAGGCATGTGCCCAGAGAGGCAGCACGGCGCTGGGCCTGGTCAATGCGGTTCTGACGCAGGCTGATCTGCTCCATCTTGTCGCGCACCACATCCAGGTCATGGGCAAGGCCGGACACTCTCTCCACCAGCCCGGGCAGCATGCCTGCGAGCAGGGGCGAGGGGAGCGGGGCTGTGTCCGGGATTTTGCCGACCGTGTCCGTTTCCGGGGCATGTTCTGCCTGCGCAGCGACATCCAGCGCAGCATCACCCCGCACAACAAGTTCGGTCAGATCTATAATGGGTCCGGTACCAGTGGGCCCGGCAGCGGGCGCGGGAACACTGTCCCTGCCGGACTCGGCGCCGGAATCGCGGTTCTTCTCGCTCATAGACTTCCTCAACGCAGTTTTCTGCCCCTGTGCCGGCAGGGCTTTCCCTGCTGAGACATCCCGGAGGATGCGGGGCTGCAGACAGGGGAAGGCCGGCATCTGTGCAGGCTTGTGCCGTTTTTTCAGTCACAGATTTAGCCGTATTGCGGCTCTTTGTCGATAGCAAAGCACGAACCTGCAACAGGCCTCAGCCCTTGTTTTTGCGGCATTTGCGGACAAAATGAGGGCCGGGCGGCAGTTGATCGCGCGCCCTGTTTAGACTAAGAAAGCAGGAGTATGTCTTTTTCGGTACCCGTGTTCCCTGTGTTTCTGGCACGTGATGCCGCTACACTGCAACAATTGAAGTAAGTTCCACTGCCCATACGGGCACGTCTGCCTGCCAGTGCTGCAGGCCATACCAATCCGGAGGATATCATACATGCTCAACGCCACACAGTGTGTTCTGTACAGCGGCGGTGCTGCCGGCACCGAGCAGTTTTTCGGTGCTCTGGCCGAAGGCTGGGGAATTGAGGAAGTGAACTACAGCTTTGAAGGCCATCAGATCGAACGCAGCCGCGGCGTGCGCGTGCTGACCAGCGAAGAGCTTGCACTGAAGGATGTGAGCCTGACCTATGTCTCCAAGCTGATGAATCGCGAATACACCCGCGCTCCTCTGTTCCGCAAAATCCTGCAGAGCATCTGCTGGCAGGTGAGCAGCGGCAACCAGGTCATCGTGGTTGGTGCCATTCAGCCTGACGACACCGTCAAGGGCGGCACCGGCTGGGGTGCAGAGTTTGCCAAGATCTGCAACAAGCCCCTGCTTGTCTTCGACCAGGTCCGCAACGGCTGGTTCACCTGGGAAAAGAGCTGCTGGCAGGCTGTGGAAAACCCCGTTGTGGAGCAGGCCCACTTTGCAGCCACGGGTACCCGCTTCCTGGAAGACAACGGCCGCGACGCCATCAGCGACCTCTTCAAGCGTTCCTTCAACCGTTAGGCAGCTGCCAGGCACAAGCCAGGCACACGGGTACAGCCTGCTGCCGCAGGGCTTTTGACGGATATCAGACAAGTCCCCGGGAGAAAAACAGTCACTGAACAGGCCTTCGGGCTTGTCAGGGACCGTTTTTCCCTGAGGGCGCTTTTTTTCTTCACTGCTCTTAAGTTTTTGTACGTTCTTGTACGTTCTTGTTCTTCCTCCAGGGAGGGTGCCATGGCTCGTGAGTTCACGAAGGAAGAGAGTGACATTTTGCGCATTGTGCAGGCAGACCTGCCGGAGACGCTCACGCCCTACGCAGACATTGCCGCTGCGACCGGTACCAGCGAGGACAAGGTCATTTCGCTTTTGCAGACCCTGAAGGATGAGGGCGTCATTCGCCGCTTCGGGGCCAGCATCAAGCATCAGCGCACAGGCTGGAATGTCAACGCCATGGTTGCCTGGGTGGTGCCCGACGGGGCAGACGTGGATGCCCTGGGCAGGAAGGCCGCAGAGCACGAGCACGTCTCTCACTGTTACTACCGTCCCTCTTCTGCAGAGGACTGGCGCTACGAGCTCTACACCATGGTGCATGCCCGCTCGCAGGAAGAGTGCGAGGCTGTCATTGCCGAGCTGCATGACGGCATTGGCCTGCAGGACTACTTTGTCCTGACCAGCATCAGAGAGCTCAAGAAGATCTCGCCCACCTACTTCTAACAGCGTACCTTCTTTTCACACCCGTCCTTTCAACATTCGCCTTTGTTCAGGAGCACAATCATGGCAACCAGATCGGAAGAATTGTTTGCACAGGCCTGCGAGCTCATCCCCGGAGGCGTCAACAGCCCCGTGCGTGCCTGCCACAACGTGCAGAGCTCGCCCCTGTTCATAGCCAGGGGCAGGGGCTCGCACCTCACCGACATGGATGGTAAGGAGTATGTGGACTTCGTGCTGTCCTGGGGTCCCATGATTCTCGGCCATGCCGAGCCCTCTGTCACCAGAGCCGTGCAGGACGCAGTCATGCGCGGTACAAGCTATGGTGCTCCCTGCGAGGATGAGGTCACCCTGGCCCGCATGGTCTGCGAGGCACTGCCCTCTGTGGAAATGGTGCGCATGGTGAACAGCGGCACAGAGGCCACCATGAGCGCCCTGCGCCTGGCCCGCGGCTACACAGGCCGCAGCAAGCTGGTCAAGTTCATCGGCTGCTATCACGGCCATGCGGACAGCTTTCTGGCTGATGCAGGCTCCGGCGTTGCCACCTTCTCCATCCCCGGCACCCCCGGCGTGCCGGCTGCAGTGGTGGCTGACACCCTGCTTGCCCCCTACAACGACCTGGCTGCCGTGGAAGCACTCTTTGAGAAGGAAGGCGAGAACATTGCCGCAGTCATTGTGGAGCCTGTTGCCGCCAACATGGGCCTTGTGCTTCCGAAGGAAGGCTTTTTACAGGGACTGCGCGAGATCACCAGCCGTTTTGGTGCCCTGCTCATCTTTGACGAAGTCATCACCGGCTTCCGCCTCTCCTATGGCGGTGCCCAGGCACGCTTCGGCATTACCCCGGACCTGACCACCTTCGGCAAGATCATCGGCGGCGGTCTGCCTGTGGGCGCCTTTGGCGGCAAGGCTGAGATCATGAAGCACCTTGCTCCTGCCGGCGAGGTCTATCAGGCAGGCACCCTGTCCGGGAATCCCCTGGCCATGGCCGCAGGCATTGCCACCTTGGCACTGCTCAGGGGGCAGAACTACGATGCCCTGGAAGCAAGGACAGCCAGCTTTGCCGCAGAGCTTGAGTCCATTCTCAAGGCCAAGGGCTGCCCCATCCAGGTGCATACCATTGCCTCCATGTTCACGCCCTACTTCTCTGACAAGCCTGTGACCTGCTTTGAGGAAGTGCAGCAGTGCGATCAGATGCTCTTCACTGAGTTCTATCAGCAGATGCGCAGACAGGGCATCTACCTCGCTCCGTCTGCCTTTGAAACCGGCATGGTGAGCTTTGCGCATACAGACGATGACTTTGCCCGCGCTCTTGAGGCAGCCCGCAAGGTGAACTTCTAGAACAAGCGAAATTTCGCTTTTGTCCGGCTGCCCGGCAGGACAAGAGCATGACAGTTTTCCTGTCCTTCAGAGCTCCGGATTGCCCGGGGCTCTTTTTTGATCTGTCCTTTGCAGAGCTGCTGCTTCACAGTTGCAGGCAAACACGCTTTCAGAAAGCTCTTTTGTGAGAAAAAGCACATGCACTTTGGGCAAAGATAGAGAAAAGAGCAGTGTCCTTTGCATGTATTTTCCCTTGTTTTGGCGCTCTCCCTGTTGACACAGACTGCATAGTATCCTATCCTGAACATACTATCAGTCGCAAATTGATTGATCAAACAGTTGAAATATGCAGTTGTACGACGCAGTTACGACAAACAGTTTGAACAAGCAGCTTGCGAAGAGTTTTTCGAGAGGAGGGGATATTTATGCGTACCTGTTGTCTTTGCCTTTCTCTGCTGGCCCTGATGCTGTTTGCCGCTCCGGCAACGTCCTGGTCTGCTCCTGCAGTGCCGGATGGTCCCCTGGAGTTCAAGGGTGCCAAGAAAAGCGTCATCTTTAATCACAAGACCCATGCCGACTATGAGTGCAAGATCTGCCACCACGAAGTGAATGGCAAGGAAGACTACGGCAAGTGCGCCAACTCCGGCTGCCATGACGATCTCACCGGCAAGAAGTCTCCTGCCCTCTATGCCGTGGTGCACAGCAGAAAGGCTCTTGCCCATCAGACCTGCATGTCCTGTCACGTGGCGATTGTTAAGGAACAGCCCGAGCGCAAGAAGGAGCTGACCGGCTGCAAGGGCTCTGCCTGCCACGCGTCGTAACCAGTCACAACCGATCACATTCTGCCATACACCGGATAGTCCTCCCGGGGCCTGACACCATGTCAGGCTGACAGACAGTGTTTTGTCTCCTGAACGGACTGCCTTTCGCGATGTCTCTCGCCGGAAGGCAGTCCTCTTTGATCTCAGCTGACGCTGCTGCCCTGCCTGCTGTTCAGGGCTGCTGTTCAGGGCCTGTACCCCTGTCCTACTTCCCCGTGTGCGTAGCATGCTGTGTGCCTGTCAGGCTCCCGGCTGCAGCAGCACGTTACGACGCCATCATGCGTGCAACCGCGTGTCACTTTTGAGTGCCACCAGGAAGGCCAGGTTGAGTGGCACTGAGTGGTACTTTTTGCGTGGCACGCTTTTCGTGCCACTGCCCTGACGTCTGGCACTGGGGACAGGCTCGTGCTGCCCTGTGTGACTGTGTCACGTTGCCTTGTGTCATGCCCCGAAACTGTGTCGCTTTGAGCTGCAAAGTCTTCGGGGAACTGTGTCACTTTGAGCTGCAAAGTCGCGGAGGACTGTGTCACTTTGCGCCGCAGAGCCCCGGAGGACTGTGTCACTTTGAACTGCAGAGTCCCGGAGGACTGTGTCACTTTGCGCCGCAGGGCCCCGGAGGACTGTGTCACTTTGCGCTGCAGAGCCCCGGGGAACTGTGTCCCTTTGCGCCGCAGGGCCCCGGAGGACTGTGTCCCTTTGCGCCGCAGAGCCCCGGGGAACTGTGTCACTTTGAGCCGCAGAGCCCCGGGGAACTGTGTCGTTCCTCCTGCTCTCTGTCAGTAATTCCAGGCTCCTGCACGAGCAGCACAGACTGTATCGCGCAATTTCGTCTGCAGCCGTCCTTTCCGGAACCGGGGCACTGTCAGCGAAGGGGAGAGGGGAGAGGCAGGCTGTTGTGCCGCATGCGGGCCATTTGCTGGCCGTACTCGATCAGGGCGTGGCATAGTTCTTGACAAGGGCAGGGGACACGGCTATAAGGCGTCTTCCCTTGCTCACCCCAGGGACGGGGTGGGCTGTCTAAGCCGTAAGGAGATATTCATGCGGAAATTTGAAACACTGATCCTTCTGTCGCCCGAACTGGCCAGCGACAATCGCGACCAGGTCGTGAACACGCTGAAGGAAGTCATTGAGCGCGAAGGTGGCACTGTCGCGGAAGTGGATTCCTGGGGCATGCGCGATCTCGCCTACCCTGTGCGCAAGCAGATGCGCGGCTTCTATGTTCGTCTCGTCTACACCGGCCCCAACTCCCTGGTTGCCGAGCTCGAACGTAACATTCGTATCGCCTACGAGAGCATCTTCAAGTTCCTGACCGTGCGTCTGGAAGATGAAGTCGCCGAAGCTGCCAAGGACGGGGAGGTCGCATAATGGCTTTCAGGAAGAGATTCGCACCGCGCCGCAAGTTCTGCCGCTTCTGCGCTGACAAGGAACTGCCTCTGGATTACAAGCGCGCCGACATTCTGCGCGATTTCGTGACTGAGCGCGGCAAGATCATTGCCCGCCGCATCACCGGTACCTGCGCTCATCATCAGCGCCTGCTGACCCGTGAAATCAAGCGTGCCCGTCAGATGGCTCTGCTCATCTACACCGCTACTCACGATTCCAACGTCAAGAAAAAGAGCATGATCTAAGGAGGCGTATCAATGAAAGTTATTCTTCGCGCCGACGTGGAAAATCTCGGTATTCTTGGTGATGTGGTGACCGTGAAGCCCGGGTACGGCCGCAACTACCTGCTGCCCCAGGGCCTGGCCATGCTGGCCACCGAAGGCAACATGCATGCCTTTGAGCTTGAGCGCAAGAAGCTGCAGGCCCGTATGGACGCCCAGCGCGCCGAAGCCCGCAGCCTGGCTGAAAAGCTCGAAGCCCTGAGCATCGTCATCCCCATGCATGTGGGCGAGAACGACAAGCTCTACGGCTCCGTGACCACCACCATGATTGGTGATGCCGTGCTGGCTCAGGGTGTGGAAGTTGACCGTCGTCGCATCCTGCTCGACGCCCCCATCCGTACCCTTGGTGACTTCGAAGTGCGTGTGCGCCTGCACGCCGACGTCTTCGCCAACCTGCAGGTCAAGGTCGTTTCCGACCACCAGCCTGTGGAAGAGGAAGCTCCCGAGGCTGTGGAAGCCGAGGCCGCAGAGACTGCTGAGGCTGAGACCGCAGCTGAATAGTAATTTCCGGTACATGTGATTTTTCATGGACAGGGAATCACGTCCAAAAAGCGCTCCCGGCAGACGCTCTGCCGGGAGCGCTTCTGCTAAGGGCACGAAAACTTCTGCCAAAAACGCGCAGGAGCAGCTGGTCAGGCGCATGCCTCCCTACAACGAGGAGGCAGAACAGGCTGTTCTTGCCGCGCTCATGCTGCACGAAGATCAGTGCGATGACATCTTCGCCATGCTGCAGGCAGAAGACTTCTATCTGCCGAGGCACGCCATAATCTTCCAGGCCTGCGCGGATCTGCACGAGGCCCGCTCGCCCCTTGTTCCCCAGGCCATTGCCGAGTCGCTGCTCACCCGCAAGCTCCTTGAGGCAGCAGGGGGAACGGAATACCTCTTTTCCCTCTTCGACATGCAGGTCACTGCCGTCAACGGTGCGGACTTCTACGCTCCTGTTGTGCGCAGCAAGTCCATGCAGCGCAGGCTCATCAATACCTGCGCGCGCATCATGTCCACCACTTATGACACTCCCCATGACATGGTGGCAGGACTGCTGGACGAAGCCGAGCACAGCATTTTCGAGATTGCGGAAAAGACTGCCAGCAGCGGCGATCTGCGCCTGGTCGGCGACCTGCGCGATACCTTCTTTGACAAGCTTGAGACCAATGCCCGGAATCCCAGTGCCCTCACTGGCGTGACCACAGGCTTTGCGGACCTGGACAGGCAGACCGGCGGTCTGCAGGCATCGGATCTCATCATTGTCGCAGCGCGTCCCTCCATGGGCAAGACGGCCTTCTCTCTGAACCTGGCGCTCAATGCCGCCCTGGACAGGAAGAAGGTGGCCTTCTTCTCCCTGGAAATGAGCTCTGAGCAGCTGGTGGCCCGTCTCATGTCCATCTGCGCCGAAGTGCCCCTGTTCAAGATCCGCCAGCCCCGCTATCTGACGGACGAGGAGTGGCAGAAGGTCTACAAGGGCGCTGACAAGCTCAACTGCGGTCTCTACGTGGACGACACCCCGGCCCTCAAGACCATGGATCTGCGGGCCAAGGCCCGCCGCCTCAAGGCCCGCTCAGGCCTTGACCTCATCATTGTGGACTATCTGCAGCTCATGCGCCCCTCACGGCCCCTGAACTCCCGTGAACTGGAAATCTCCGATATTTCCCGTACCCTCAAGTCCCTGGCCAAGGAGCTTGACATTCCCGTCATTGCCTTAAGTCAGCTCAACCGCAAGCTCGAAGAGCGCTCGGACAAGCGTCCCATGCTCTCAGACCTGCGTGAGTCCGGCGCCATTGAACAGGATGCAGACGTGATCATGTTCCTGTACAGGGATGACGTCTACAAGCGCCATGACAAGAACGGCCACTCAGAGCCATTGCTGCAGAGTCCTACGGAAGTCATCATAGGCAAGCAGCGCAACGGTCCTGTAGGCACAGTCAATCTGCTCTACATGTGCGAGTACACCTGCTTCAAGGATCTTACTGCCAGCTATGACGACATTTCCCCGTCTGAAAACGGCATTCTGAAGTAGGTTACCGATACAGGCCGGGCACAGGCCGGGCACAGTCCCGCTGCTGGCCGGCACAGTCCGGGCACAGCTCAGGCTGACAGAGTCACTGCAGACGAAAAACGCCCCTTCTCCCTGCGAGGAAAAGGGGCGTTTTCAGCGCTTTGTGCGCGAGACAGCATCTGCTGCTGTGTCAGCAGCCTGACTTGTGTCAGTGTCCGGCCAGTCTCAGTCTCTGCTGTAGGTACGGGCATTCATGCTGCCCACAACGCAGAGTATTTCGTAGCAGATGGTCTCGAGTTTGTCTGCCCAGTCCTGGGCGCTCACGGCCTGCTCACCGTCTGCGGCATTGCCGCCGAGCAGCCAGAGATCGTCGCCAGGGCACACGTTGTCGATGTCCGTGACATCGAACATGGTCATATTCATGCACACTCTGCCCACAGAGCGCACCTTTTTGCCATGCACAAGGGCGCTGAGGCCGAAGGTCAGGGCGCGGGGCAGGGCATTGGCATAGCCTGCGCCGGCAACGGCTATCTTCATGGGACGGTCTGCATGGAAGAGCTGGCCGTAGGAGATGCCCTCGCCCCTGCGCAGCTCCGTGACCTGCAGGATGCGGGTGGACAGGCCCATGACCCACTCAAAGTCCTGGCCAAGGTATTCCTTTTCCGTGCCCGCAAAGGGGTTGCCGCCATAGAGCACCACGCCCGGGCGGCAGATGTCCTCCAGGTTGTGTCTGTAGGAGCTGTCCAGGATGCCTGCCGAGTTGTAGAGGCTGGCCTTCATGCCCGGAAAGGCATTGAGCAGGCAGCCTGCCAGGTCCGTGAACAGTGAGATCTGCTGTACTGTGAAGCTGTGACGCGAGGGGATGTCTGCGCAGGAGCAGTGGGAGACAGCCAGGCGCGGCTGCAGGGCAGGATTTTGTCTGAGCTTGTCGATGACCACAGCCAGCTGTTCGCCGCGAAAGCCCTGTCTGTGCATGCCGCTTTCTAGCTTGATGGCCACAGGCAGGGGATGGTCTGTTGTTGCTCTGGCCGAGGCTGCCTCAAGCTGCTCAAGGCTGCAGATCAGAGGCAGAAGATTCCAGGAGGTGATAAGCTGCCAGTCTTCTCTGCACACAGGTGCCATGAGGGGCATGATTTCCTGGGTAAAGCCTTCCTCGCGCAGTGCCCGGCCCTCGTCTGCATAGCCCACGGCAAAGCGTGCGGCGCCGGCAGCCGACAGGGCAGTGGCGCATTCAATCAGGCCATGGCCATAGGCGTCGGACTTGAGCACCGGCATGAGTGTTGCCGGATTGCCGCAGCGTCTGAAGTTGCGTACCAGGGCACCAAGATTGATGTGGCACAGCGTATGGGAGAATTTACAGGGCGTCATTTCCTCTCCTGAAAAGCAGGGGCTGTCGGCCAGTGCAATGGACAGCCTGTGCTGAAAATCGTTCTCTGCTGCATCTGTCTGTTGGCAAACCCGCAGGAGAGGGGCATTCCTTCGGGCACATGTCGCGTCTGCAGCGCAGCGTCTGACCACACAAAGGGCAGGACGGCCGTGCAGGGAAAACTCCGGGAAACTACGCTTTTGCCTTTCAGCTTGCAAGATGCTGCAGCGCAGTCTGGCCGGGATGCGAGGGACAGTTCTGCCAGACAATGTGCCTGTACAGCAAGGAAATATTCGTGTTCCGGTCCTGGTGCGCTGTCCCGAAGCCAGTCCCCCTCCCTGTCCCCGGGTTCTCCTGCGGCCGGCCTCTCAAGCCTGCCTCTTGCTATCAGAGTCGATTTGGGACACAAAGACAGCCAGCACACGCCCTGCCAGGGCAGTATCTGAGAAGGAGAACGTATGGCTTGTGCCTACACCCTCATGGCCACTGACAACAGGGCAAGAGCAGGTATCCTGCACACTGCCCACGGCGACATCCCCACCCCCATCTTCATGCCTGTGGGGACTGTGGGCTCTGTGAAGGCCGTTGCCCCGGATGATCTGCAGGCAATTGGTGCCCCCATCATCCTTGGCAATACCTATCACCTCTACCTGCGCCCTGGCCACGAACTTGTGGCCCGCCACGGCGGCCTGCACGGCTTTGCGTCCTGGCCGGGTGCCATTCTCACGGACAGCGGCGGCTTTCAGGTCTTCAGCCTGAGCTCCCTGCGCAAGATCCGCGAGGAAGGCGTGGAGTTCCGCTCCCATCTTGACGGATCAAAGCATCTCTTCACCCCTGAAAAGGTGCTTGAGATCCAGCTTGCCCTCAATTCCGACATCATGATGATGCTCGATGAGTGCGTGCCCTATGGCGCCAGTCGCGAGTACACGGAAAAGAGCCTGGGCTTGACCAGCCGCTGGGCTGCCAGGGCCATTGATGCCTATCCTCCCGGCTCTGCCCCCAATCTGCTCTTTGGTATCACCCAGGGCGGGTTCTACAGGGAGCTGCGCACCCGCTCCGTGGAAGAAATCTGTGCGCTGCCCTTTGACGGCTTTGCCATAGGCGGCCTGTCCGTGGGCGAGAGCAAGCACGAGATGTACGAGCTGCTTGAGCACACAGCGCCGCAGCTTCCCGCAGACAAGCCCCGCTATCTCATGGGCGTGGGCACGCCGCTGGACATTGTCACAGGCATCTCGCAGGGCATAGACATGTTCGACTGTGTGCTGCCCACCCGCAATGCCCGCAACGGCACGCTCTACACTTCTGTGGGCAAGATCAACATCCGCGGCAGAAAGTATGCCGAGGACGACGGGCCTCTGGATCCGGCCTGCCAGTGCTATACCTGCAGAAACTTCTCAAGGGCCTATCTGCGCCATCTCTATGTCAGCAAGGAACTTCTGAGCTTCAGGCTCAACTCCGTGCACAATCTCACCTATTTCCTCAACCTGGTGCGCGGCGCCCGTGCCGCAATCCTGGAAGGCCGCTTTGCCGAGTATCATGCCGGCATTGCCGACCTTTATGCAGACGAATGGAACAGAGGCCAGGGCCTCTGAGAAATAGCGCCGTCACAGTGCGCCTGAAGCCTTCTGCAACATCCCGGAAACGCAGGATGTTCTGCAGACGCTCTTTCGGACAGGACATCCGGGAGGCTGACACGCCAGGCGAGATGTCAGGGACACGTCAGAAGGCATGTCAGACGGCATGCGCAAGGCAGCCAGACGGCATCCGAAACATCAAGGAGGAGCCACGTGAGCTCATCAACACATCGTTGCGGCTGGGTTGCCATCATGGGACCGCCCAATGCCGGCAAGTCCACCCTGCTCAACACCCTCATCGAGCAGAAGGTCACCATTGTGACCCCGAAGCCCCAGACCACCCGCAATCAGATTGTGGGCATTCTCACAGAACAGGACCTGCAGATTGTCTTCATGGACACCCCCGGCCTCTCCCAGGGCCGCGGCCAGCTCAGCAAGACCATGCTGCAGGCAGTCTGGCAGAGTCTGCGTCAGGCAGAAGTGATCATGCCTGTGCTGGACGCACACACCTATATCCTGCACCCGGAATACCTGGACCGCGACCTTGAGCCCATTATCGAGGCGCTGCGCGGCGAGACACGCCCCATGGTGGTCGTCGTCAACAAGGTGGACCTCTTTGGTGACAAGAGCCGCATGCTGCCCCTGCTCACCAGACTCAATGAAATCTGGCCTGACGCGGAAATCTACCCCATGTCCGCCCTCAACAAGGACGGCATTGAGGGGCTGAAGGACGTGCTGCGCAGCAAGCTCCCCGAGCGTGCGCCGCTCTTCCCCGAGGACCAGGTTTCCACGCTGCCAGTGCGCTTCATGGCCTCGGAGCTCATCCGCGAGAAGCTCTTCCTCCATCTGCGCGAGGAAGTGCCCTACGGCACTGCCGTGACCATTGAGCAGTGGGAAGAGAACCCCGAGACCAATCAGACCCTTATCTATGCCACCATCTATGTGAGCCGTCCCATGCACAAGGCCATGGTCATCGGCAGGCAGGGTGCCATGATCAAGAAGATTGGCACCGAGGCCAGACAGGACATTCAGCAGCTCATTGACGGCAAGGTGCACCTGGAACTGTGGGTCAAGGTGCGCGAGCACTGGAGCGAGGATCTGAACTTCATCGGTCAGGTGGAACTGGAGAACCTTGGTATCCCTGTGGAGGAAGACGGCCCGCAGCACTGAGGCAGGGCCGGGAGGTAGTCATGGACAGTGCAGCAAGAGCATCTCTGGCACAGCACTACGAGGCTGTGCTTGAGCGTCTGGACAAGGCAGTCAGCATGGCAGGCAGGGCTGCAGGCTCGGTGCGGCTCATTGCCGTCTCCAAGCTGCACCCGGCTGAGATGGTGGCAGCAGTGGCGGAACTCGGCCAGGCGGACTTCGGGGAAAACTACGTGCAGGAAGCTCTGGAAAAGCGCGAACAGCTGGGCGCCATGCCTGGCTTTGCAAAGGAGATTTCCTGGCACATGATTGGCCATGTGCAGAGCCGCAAGGCGCCCCTTGTTGCCGGCAGCTTCACCCTGGTGCACACCCTGGACTCCGTAAAGCTTGCCAGTGCCATGGAAAAGCATCTGGCAAAGTCCGGTGCCGGGCAGAACGTCCTCATTGAGGTGAATGTGGGCGAGGAGAGCCAGAAGAGCGGCATTGACGCTGCCAGCCTGCACGAGCTTGCGGATCATGTGCTGCAGTCCTGCCCGCATCTGCATGTGCAGGGGCTGATGTGCATTCCCCCGGTCTTTGATGCGGGTGAGGGTGCCAGACCCTACTTTGCCAGGCTGCGCAGGCTGGCAGAGGAATTGCGCACCTACACCGGGCTTGCCCTTCCGGAGCTGTCCATGGGCATGTCCGGCGACTTTGAGTGGGCTGTGCTCGAAGGTGCGACCATTGTGCGTGTGGGAACGGATATCTTCGGGCAGAGACCGCCCAAAAAGGCCTGAGTGCAGACAGGCCTGACTACTTTCCTGCCCGTTCGTCTTCCAGGGCCCGGGCACTGCTGTAGCCATAGGCCCTGACCATGTCATCCAGGTTCTTTTCCGCCAGGTTCTCGCCGCGCTCCTTTGCTGCCAGCACATGCCTGTGCAGGCAGCAAAGCGTGTTCTCGCTGTAGGTGAGCAGCTCGCCTTCGAGATAGGTCTCAAAGGACGTGGCACAGGCTGTATCCTGTGCGGTACGCAGAGGGCGTCCTGTGGAACGCACATGAGGATAGCGGGCATCGCACTCGCCTTCCCAGGCAACATTGATGTCCACAATGGCGCGGACAAGCTCGTCCTTCTCCCTGCTGATCTCGGGAAGCTGGTCTGCAATGCGCCTGTATTCCTCTGGATGGGTGCGCCGCATCATATAGCCGTACTTCTCTGCCAGGGGATTGCGGCCTTCCGCCTCTGCCTGGCGCAGGTCTTCCTCGTAGCTTGCCAGCGCATCCTCAGGCCAGCTTGCGAACTGGCTTTTGCGCATGATGGCAAAGGTTTTTGGGCTGTCCTGACAGTCTGCCCTGCCGCCGACATTGTTGACCTTCTGGAAGAGATTCCACTCCCGTGTCACGATACGCTCGATACAAGCGTCTGCAGCCTTTGTGCTGTCCATTGTACTTCTCCCTTGTTGTTCGCCCTGGTTCTCTGGTTCTCCATGGCTCTCCATGGCGCAGGCCGGTGCGGCCAGCCTGAACCTGTTTTCATCACTACGCTTTTGCCTTTTCTCAGGCAATGCCCGCATTACGAGGAACTTTGCCCATGAGTACCGTACACGGACTTGATCTGGCCCGCAAACTCTACGAAAACTTTGGCAGAGAGTGTATTGCCAGTGAACTGCCTGACCTTGAGCCGCACATTGCTGTCGGCCTGGTCGGCGAAGGCTCTGACTGCTTTGGCTTTGATGACGAGATTTCTCAGGACCATGACTGGGGCCCGGCCTTCTGTCTGTGGCTGCCCCAGGAGATGCTCGCTGCCAATATCGAGCGCATTGAGGACGTTCTTGGCATGCTCCCCGAGACAGTGGACGGCTTCAGGGTGCGCATGCATCCTGATGATCGCATTGGCAGAGTGGGACCTCTGTCCATTGAGGGTTTTTATCAGCGCTTCCTCAATGTGCCCCGCTGTCCGCAGACCATTGGAGAATGGCGTGCCATTCCAGAGCACTACCTTGCAGTTGCCACCAACGGTGAGGTCTTCTGCGACCCTGCCGGCATCTTTACCGGCATCAGAAACGAGCTTTTGCAGTTCTATCCTGAAGACCTGCGCCTGAAGAAGATTGCCGCCCGCTGTGTGGCTGCCTCTCAGGCAGGGCAGTACAATCTGCCCCGCATGCTGGCCCGCCATGCCTACACCTCTGTGAATATCTGCTGCGTGCGTTTTACAGAAGCCATCATCAGCATGATCTTTCTGCTCAGCAAGCGCTTCATGCCCTTCTACAAGTGGGCACATGTGGCCTTAGGGCGCAGCGGCATTCCTCTGGCAGAGGGCATTGCCGCCTCCCTTGAGCAGCTCAACAGCCTCACGCCCCTGGAACATACTGCTTCCGACTATGCCGCTGTCATTGAGGACATCTGCCAGCGCGTGGCTGATGAGCTTGTGGCTCAGGGCATGACGAACAGCAGAGATCCCTGGCTCTATGAGCAGGGCCCTGCGGTGCAGTCGAGAATACAGCACGAAGGTTTGAGGCGTCTGCCTGTGCAGTTTGATTAGGCAGAACCCTGTGCGACAGCGCACGCCTGAGACGCAAAGCCCCGACAGATCAGTGTCTGCCGGGGCTTTGCCATATTTGCTGCACTGCGTCAGAGGCTATGCGTCTTCTGTCCTTGTCTGTGCCGCAACACCGCTTTCAGGGCCTGCTCCTGAGTGTGTGCCGGAACAAGTCTCTGCACGCCCGGCAGGTCTGCAGCGACTGCCAGGGGCACTGCCTCTGGGGAAGAAGCGTGTGCGTGCCCGTGTCTGCGGGGGCAGGGAGGAGTATACTTGGCGCCGGACAGGGACCCTGGCTGGCAGAACTGGCTGAGCTGGCCGGACTGGGGCTGACAGAGAGGCAGCTGGCAGAGCTGGCTGCAGTGCGTTGTCGTCCCCTGTGCCCTTTCTGACATCCTTCCGGGCGTCCTTTCCGACATCCTTTCTGCCATCTGCTTCTGAGACTTCTTTTGCGTCTTCTTCCGCAGACTCGTCTTTGTCTGCAGCTTCATCTGGCTCCCGTCTGCCTGTGGTCTCGTCCGCAAAGATCTGCCACACCGTGATGAAGATGGCAGCCAGCAGGGGGCCGGTCACAAAGCCGTCCATACCGAAGAGGGTAAAGCCGCTCAGGGTGGAGAGCAGGATGAGGTAGTCAGGCATTCTGGTGCCGCGGCGTACCAGAATGGGGCGCAGGATATTGTCTGCAAGGCCGATGACGCCGCCCCCATAGGCAATGAGGACAATGCCGTCCACATAGGCGCCGGTCGCCAGCAGATAGAGGGCTGTGGGCAGCCAGATAAGGGCCGCGCCGACGATGGGAATCAGGGACAGGATGGCCATGGCCACGCCCCAGAGCACTGCGGCACGGATGTCCAGTATCCAGAAGATGAGTCCGCCAAGAGCGCCCTGGGCCATGGCGACCAGCAGGCTGCCCTTGACCGTGGCCCGCATGACGCCGGCGAACTTGCTCATGAGCAGGCGTTCTCTGTGGTCGCCAAAGGGCATGATGCGCACGAAGGTCGCGCTGAGCTTGCGCGAGTCGCGCACAAAGAAGAAGGCCACATAGAGGCAGATGGCCAGGTCAGTCATGAAGTTGGCAGCGCTGCCGCCAAAGGCCATGGTGTATTTGGCCAGGGACCCGCCCACTGACAGTGCCAGGGCAGACAGATCCGAGGTCAGGGTGCTCATGTCATAGCCGAACTTGTCCAGGATGCGCTGCACAGCAGGGAAGGAGTTGTGCAGTCTGGTCAGCAGCTCGCGCACATGATCCGGGTTTTCCGAAATCTGCTGGTAGAGAAGCAGGGCTTCGCGCGCGCCTGTGTAGAGAATCCAGGCCAGGGGCAGGATGATAAGAAAGAGGGCCAGCAGGACAGTGAGCAGGGCAGCCCTGTTGGGGCCTACGTGGGGAAGGGTGAGAAGTTTGCGGTTAATCGGTGTGAAGACTGCCGCAATGACCACTGCCCAGAGCAGAACATTGAAGAAAGGCAGCAGCAGCCAGAAGAAGAGGGCTGTAGCCATGAGGACAAGGCAGAGAAAGGCCCTGGCCTCAAAGCGTTGCATATCGGGAAACAGCATATGGGAGAGAATCCTGGTCAGAGGTGAAAAAAAGGGTGTGTGAGCCCCTAAGAATTATCCCGATCAGTCGATAAGGAGGTTGACAGGGCGTTGTGCGCTTGTGCCAGGGCAAGGAGTATCCCGCCTGCCTGGGCCACATTCAGAGAATCGAAGGAACGACTGAAGGGTATCTTCAGCCACATCGAGCACCTCTTGGCAACGCCCGGCCGCACACCTTTCTCCTCACTGCCAAGAACAAGGACCGCGGGCAGCTGAAGCCCCTGCACATAGGGGTTGAGCACAGGAGCAGAGCCGGACTGGCCTGTTCCGTAGATGGTAAAGCCCCTTTCCTCAGCTTCATCAAGGGCCCTGGCCAGGTTCACGGCACGTGTGACGGGAAGGCGGCCAAGAGCTCCGGCTGAGGACCGTAAGGCTGCGGGGCCCAGAAAAGCTGAATTATGTTCCGGAAGAAGCAGACCTGCTGCGCCCAGGGCGTACATGGTTCTGGCAAGTGTCCCGACATTCCCGGGGTCCTTGACCTGGTCAAGGGCAATCACAAGGGGGAAGGGCGCCTGCAGAGCATCTTCAAGAAGCTTTTCCAGCGAGACTGTGGGAACACAGGACAATCTGGCAACCACACCCTGATGATGAGCCGGGGCATTGCCCGAGCGGCAGAGCCTGTCCAGAGCGGTGTTTTCCACCAGCGTGTAGTGCACATGATGCTGCCTGCACAATTCCTGGATCTCCAGGAACTCCGGTGCACGGCTTCCCTTGCGGCAGGCCACGCTGTCTATACGTTCAGGCGATTCTCTCAACAGCTCAAGCACGGGCTTGAGACCAGGGAGAAGGACAGTGTCTTTTGTTTCCATGACAGTCTCCGAAAGAGTTGTTTCCTTTGTGATTTTTAGCTGAAGCAATTTCTTTAGGCAAGAAGAGCGATTTTTCCGGGTGCGCCATGACACGTGCAAGTTCCATCGTCAAGTCAGAGTTGTTCAGAGTTCTGGTCCTGTGCTTCCTCGTCAGCACGCTGTGCGCGGGATGTTCTTCCAAACAGGCCGGGCTTGATGCGTCCGGAAGCCTGTCCCTGAACGTCAAGGGCGCGCCCCTCAGCGACAGTGAAAAGGCCTCTCTTGCCAAAAATCGCGGCAAAATCGCCCGCCAGGTGCCTGCCTATGCAGAACCTGTGGTGGAACAGCAGTCCAAATACTTCCTGCGCGGTGGCCGCAAGACCATGGAAGTGACCTCAAAGAGAGCCGAGAACTACCTCGCCTACGCCAGGGGCGTGTTCCGCTCCCATGGCCTGCCTGAAGAACTGGCCTACCTTGCCATGGTTGAAAGCGGCTACAATACCAGGGCACGCTCCCGCGCCGGTGCCGCCGGTGCCTGGCAGTTCATGCCCTACACAGGCATGAAGTTCGGTCTTGCCCAGGACAAGTGGCAGGACGAACGCCTGGATATCTACCATGCAACAGATTCTGCAGCACGCTACTTGAAGAAACTGCATGATGACTTTGGCGACTGGCCCACTGCCATTGCTGCCTACAATGCCGGTGAAGGCAAGATGAGCCGCGCCTGCGAAGCCGCTGGTGAGCGCACCTTCTTCGGTGTCATGCGCAAGAATGACAGGCTTGATGAGAAGACCAGACTGAAGGCCGAGACCCTGCAGTATGTGCCCAGATTCCTGGCTGTCACCGCCATCATGGAGAATCTGCCCGAACTGGGCTTTGAGGAAATTCATCCCGAGCGCGCAGCCAGAATGACAAAGGTCCGCATCCGCCCGCGCACCAATCTCAAGGCCATGGCCAGCGCCTGCGGCATGTCCTGGGGCGAGTTCCAGACCTACAACCCCCATTTCAAGAGGTCAGTGAGCCACGCAAGCCAGCACACCAATGCCTACGTGCCTGAGAGCAGGGGTGCCATGGCAATGGCCTACGCAAGAAACCCCGTCAGTGTCTCCACCGTCATGCTCGCTTCTGCTGAAACGACAGGAACAGGCAAGGCAGCCAGAGCCTCCGGCTCCGCGAAAAAGGCGGCGTACGGCAGGGGCGGCACCTATACCCTGCGCCCCGGCGATACACTGACCAGGGTTGCCCGCAAGTACAATACCTCTGTTCAGGCCCTGCTTGCAGCCAACAATCTGCGTGATGCCAACAGCATCCATGCCGGACAGACACTGGCCATCCCCGGCAGGGCAACCACAGTTGCCCAGGCAGGCAGCACACGCACCGGCAAGGGTGGCGTGAACACCTACAGGGTGCAGCCCAGGGACAACCTCTGGCAGATTTCCCGCAAACTCAATGTGAGTGTGGACGATCTGAAGCGCTGGAACAATCTCCGCGGTCAGGACATTCATGTAGGACAGCGCCTGGTGGTGATGCGCTGAGCACAGAACCGGAAAAGATTCAGAGTACAAGGGCCCAAAGTACAAGGGGACAAGGGCTCAGACACAGAAAAACAGCACTGTCATAAAACAGAACTGGTTCTTTTTGAGGGATACAAGAAGGGCCGGTTCTGCAAAAAGAGAGCGCCTCCTGCTGAGGGACGAGACAGTGCAACGTACAAGACGGCACTGCACCGGGACGGTCACCCTGTGCGGTGCCGTCTTGTCTGCAGGGCCCGGACAGGACAGGGCACTGTCAGCAGCGTCCGTGTGACACAGTCACTTTTTCCGCGTGCGTTCTGTCCTGTGGCTCTCGGCCAGTCTCGCAGCCGGCTGGCATGCTTTCATACGGCCACCCAGGTCAGGCAGCCCGGACAGCAAAAGGCCTTCTGCAGAACATATCTGCAGAAGGCCTGAGAGGAGTTGCACTCTCAGTGGGCCCTTTGTGCCATGGCCACGGACAGAGTGCATCACATGTTTGGAAGCTGCAGGTGAAGAGCACTGAGAAACGGTAGTTGTCCCTTACTGTGTCTCTTCAGCGCCGCGCCAGGTATCTGCGTCGATACGGCACCTTCCAGGTCAGTTCGTCCACATGAGAGCCGCCAAATCCCGGGGACATCACTGCCGGATGGATGGAGTGCGGCAGGCGCTCAGAGGCCTATTGCAGGGATTGCCGGCGTATTCATCGTCATTGTTCCAGGCTCGCCGGGCTGACAGATAGTTGCAGAGATGCGTTGACGCAGAGTGAGTCTGAAGTTGTTTGTGCGCTGCAAATCCGCTTCACTGGCCGTTTTGAAGCAGGCATAATGGCTCCAGAAGCAGGAATCTGCAAAAAACTTTGCCTGATTTGTAAATTTTTGTTGACAGCAGGGTGCCACAAGCGTAGAAACGCTCCTCGCGCCAAGTGAGCACGCTTCCCAAGCGCCTCACGCAGCGCAGGCCAACAGGCCTCTGGCGGGCAGATTCGAGAACTTCCCCAAAAAAAGTTTTCAGAAAATGCTTGACAGATGAAAGCTGAAAAGCCTATAAAAAAGTTTCCCGCGACTCGAAAGAACGAGCGGCTCCGAGAAGAAAATTTCGGAAATGCGAAAAAAGTTCTTGACAGTCGAAAGGAAACAGGGCATAAAGCCCAACGCCGCTTGAAACGGCGGCGGTTCTGGTTCATTGACAACTGAAGAGCGAATGGGAAAAAGAACTTTGAGATTCTGATTCCTGCAAAGTGCTTCGGTACTGCGCAGGGATTTGATACAGATTTAAACTGGAGAGTTTGATTCTGGCTCAGATTGAACGCTGGCGGCGTGCTTAACACATGCAAGTCGTACGAGAAAGTGGCTTCGGCCATGAGTAGAGTGGCGCACGGGTGAGTAACGCGTG
>CASEWR010000142.1 GCA_949291675.1 uncultured Desulfovibrio sp.
AGAAGCTGAACGACTATGACCAGGATGAAGAGCATGAGGATGAAGGGGATGTGCTGCAGGGAGTTCAGAAGCTCTGCCATCCACGAGGCAAGGCCTGTGGAATTGATGGCGCCTGCAAGGGAAAGCCCGCCGCCAAAGAGCAGCAATATGCCCCAGGGCAGCTGGCGGGCATCCTTCCATTCCATGACAAAGCAGTGCTTCTTGAAATCAACGGGTACGATGAAGAGCAGGATGCCGAAGGTCATGGCAATGAAGGTGTCGTCCACGAAGGGCAGGACAGAGCCTATGACAGGCTGGAAAATCCAGCACAGTGCTGCGCTGCCGAAGAGCACAGAGGTCAGTATCTCTGCGTGGCTGATGCGACCAAGCTCCCCGAGCTCCTTCTCGATATGCTCCTGCACGTTTGTCTGCTCGAAGTTGAAGCCCTTTCTGGTCAGCCACCACCAGGTGATGAGGCTAAGGACTATGACCACCGGAACGCCCAGGATCATCCACTGGCCGAACCCGATGTGCACATCGTACCTGTCCGCAAGAAAGGCCCGAAGGAGCGCGTTTGGCGGCGTGCCAATAAGGGTTCCCATGCCGCCTATGCTTGAGGCATAGGCTATGGCAAGCATGAGGGCTGCGGAAAAGCGCCTGGACTCGCCCTCGTCCTGGCCCTTGGTGACAACCGCAGATACGGATATGCCAATGGGCAGCATCATGATAGCTGTGGCCGTGTTGCTGACCCACATGCTGATGAAGCCTGTGGCAATCATGAAGCCAGCTATCTGCCGCCTGGGGTTGGAGCCCACCCTTGCCAGGATGTTCAGGGCTATGCGCTTGTGGAGATTGCACTTTTCCATGGCAAGGCCGAGCAGAAAGCCACCAAAGAAAAGGTAGATGGTGGGATTGGCGTAGGGAGCGGTTGCCGTCTTCACGCTGCCTAAACCCAGCATGGGAATGCAAATCATGGGCAAGAGGGCAGTCACAGGCAGAGGAACAGCCTCTGTCGCCCACCAGATGACCATGAGCAGCACAAGGGCCAGGCAGTGCCAGGCGTTTTCCGGCATGCCGAGACAGGGCTCGCTTGCGACTATGGCAACAAAGGCTGCCACCCCAAGGACAAAGCCCACCCAGTGTTCCATCTGCAACAGCTTGAGCGCACTGGCAATCTTCCTGATGTATGCAGACATACCTTGACCTCCTTCTCTTGTTTTGCAGCAGGGCTGCGTCTTCCCTGACAAAAGCTTTCATACTTCCCTGCGGGCTTTTTTGCCCGCAGGGAAGGCACAGAGCGGGAGGGTTCACTGGTAGGGAGAATGTCCTGCATTATGCCCGCTGCGGCACAAGGCCTGGCCTGTCCGGCCCTGTGCCGCTGCGGTTGTCACAGTCTCGGGTCCGGAAAAGCGGCCCTTTGGGGGCCCTGGGCCCTGTGACGTGAGATCGGTCAACGTGCTCCTGTCCTTCCTGTTTTCCTCCCGTCCGGGCTAGTTTTTAAGGGCTTTGGCTACAGTTTCACCAAAAAGCCCGAGCTGGCGAATGACTGTGACGCCAGCTGCCTCGAAGGCAGCTATCTTGTCTTCGCCGCGGCCCTTGTTGCCGCTGATGATGGCTCCGGCATGGCCCATTCTCTTGCCCTTGGGCGCTGTGAGGCCTGCAATGAAGCCGAACACGGGCTTCGGATAGTTCGTGGTCCTG
>CASEWR010000143.1 GCA_949291675.1 uncultured Desulfovibrio sp.
TTCCTGCCGCCAGTTTTCCAGCAGCACCACAGGCATGACTGCCAGGACGGGCTTGCAGATGCGCCCCTGCTGTTTGCAGGTCCTTGCCAGCACATTGAGGGCAGCCAGCACCATGAAGGTCTTGCCAAGGCCCATGTCATCCGCAAGCAGGGCACCGGCAGCGCGTGTGCCAGTGCTGCCCGGGGCATCTGCCTGGCCAGACATTGCACCTGGCAGCTGAGCCCGGGCCTGGTCCTGCTGATCCCGGACAGACACAGGGGCCTGTGCAGTGCCAGGTTCTCCGGCAGCGCGCACAACCTCGCAACGTGTGCCGCTGCGCCCGCAGGCCACGGGCAGACTGGAAGTTTCAAAAGCCTTGCCGGCAGAGGGGGTCTGCAGCAGGGGGGCCATGAGTCCGAGCAGCCAGCGCGTGCCTGTTTCCTGATAGGATTTGAAGGTATAGTTGAGCTCCTCGCAGGCCAGATCGCCCGTATAGCAGGGCAGGGCGTCTTTGCTGTCACTGTCCTTTGCGGCAGCATGTGCGCCATCCATGGTCTCATCGTGCAGGTCAATGCTCACACTGATCTGCACAGGCTTTGCCTGCTCGTCGTCAGACCTCCCGTCCTCCCCGCTGTCGTCCTTCCCGGCATCGCGCATGGCAGCATCAGCTGCTTCCTGTGCCAAGCGCTCGCGCACTGTGTGCTGCACCTGTGCCAGCGTCTGTCTGGTTTCTTCGGCATCTGCCGGCAAAAGGATGGTGGCCCTGCCGAAGCTCAGACTGTCCTCTCCCTGTGTCAGGGCCTGTTCCACATCCCTGGTCAGCCCGGCAAGCTCTGCTTCTGTAGTGATGAGGGGTGCGCAGGCACTGAGCAGGAGCAGCTGCGGCAGACTGCCTTCCTCGCCGAACCAGTCGAGCTCCGAGGGCTCGGTAAGCCCGAAATAGGCCTTTTTGAAGACCTCCATGCCGTGCATGCGCGCGGAAAAGCCCATGTCGAGGTCCACCAGGGCAGCATCCAGCCAGGCAGTGGGCGTGGCAAAGAAGCGCGCCTTGTCCTTGCGGGAGATGTACCTGGAGGAGAGGATTTCCTGCACTGCAGCAAGGCGCTTTTCATCCAGCAGCACAATGGCAGCTCCGGAGCGAAGCACACTCTTTTCGGCAAGCTGGCCAAGGCGCGGCTCCAGGGACTCAGGATTCAGTCCCTCGCCAAGGTCAGGTACAAGGCGCAGGCTGCCGTCGGCATTTTCCACCACTGTGACCCCGACGCTGTCCGGGATGTGCACCTGCAGTTCCTGAAAGCGGCGCATGTCAAGGCTGAGGCCCTGCCGGACTGCGCATTGCAGGGCATAGACTGCGCGCAGATTATGCGCTTCCGTACGCATGCCGCTGGCTGTGGCCGCATGCTCGCGGACAGCGCATAAGGCCTGCCACTGGGCTGCATCAGGCAGAAAGTCCTCGCCTGCCGCATGGAGAATGGCGCCATTTTGCTGATACGAGAGCTCCCCTATGCCTCTGGTCTCGCACAAAAGAAGTTCCAGCTCGAAGGTGGCATCCGTGGTGCGACCCCTTGCCTTCAGCTCCATGCGCCCGGGCCAGGGTCCGGGCAGCTGCAAAAGGTCTCTGGCAGTCTCGTCGAGACGGCAGGCTGTCTCTGCAGGAATCTCCGTGCCATCAGGCCCTGCCACAGCTTCTCCGGCCTCCACAAGCTGCTGCAGGAGCACATACTGCATGGCAGCCAGGCTGTCCGTACAGGCAGGCGGACGCATGCTTCCCCGCCTGGTACCCGGCTCGGCTCCGGGCAGGAAAAAACGCAGCCCGAAGCCTGTGTTCTCCCACTGCCAGGAAACTTCCCTGTTCTTTTCGGCCCTGCGAAAGAGCCTGGCCAGGATGTCCAGCATCAGTATCTCCGGATCTTGTAGTAGTCACTCAGGGGCATGACATCGGACTCAACCACGTTCACCCCGAAGTCACGCAGGGCCTGCACAGTGTCCAGCTTCCACCTGCCATTGGCGTGGTGGCGAAAGCGGAACAGAAACCTGGATCCCGGAAAGGCTTCCCTGTACTGCTCTTCCAGCCCTGGTCCCAGGTCCCGTTGTGCCACCTGGGACTGCCAGGAGGCAAGCACGGATGCTGGAGGAATGCGGTCCATGAGGGTGGCCGTGAAGTTGTGCGAGCCTTCAATCATATGGGCATTGCCAAGGTTGAGGTAGAAGATGGCCAGGTCCGGATTGCCTGTGGAGCGGGTGAACCAGGGCTTTTTCTTGCCTGCAAAGCTCCGTTCCACATAGGCCTGCACCTTGCTGCCCAGAAAGAGTCGTGTCTGGCGGATGAGCTTTTTTTTGAACAGGCCGCGCAGAAAGTACTCGCGCTCAGGGTAGAGCCTGCGCATGGCCTCCTGGGAGGACTGGGAGCTGAACTCTCTGCAGATCTGCAAAAAGAGCTCAAGGTCCTGTTCCGAGAGCCACTCGTACACGCTTTGCAGAAAGTCTGGCTTCTGCTCTTCCAGAGGCTTCCACCACATGCGAAAGCTGCGAGACTCCCTGGGCAGGCGCGGGTCCCCGCCAATGGCAAGCAATGTGTCCATCCACAAGGCGCAGGGCTTTGCCCCTGCCTGCTGCAGTTTTGCAATGAGCACATGCAGCACCATGTGCCCGAAGCGCAGGGATTTGTTCACAAACTGCTCATAGAGGTCAGGGTTGCGTACCTCGGTCAAAAGCCTGTCTTCGGCATTGGGCGGAAGGGCCTGCAGACGGGCAAGGTAGTGCACCTGCACAGCCTTTGCAAAGAGCCGTGACTGTGCAGGGATGCCGAGCTTTTCGGCTGCCCCGGCAAGGTTGCACTGCCAGCGCTCGGGCAGGGCTGAGCCTAAGGCACGGTGCGCCTGGTCGCTCAGCATATCCTTGCGCACCTCTTTCAGGACATCAAGACCATTCATGAGTTCATGGTCTGCATAGGCTGCAAGCTGTTCCTGCACAAACTCTCCGAACAGGCCATACCCTGGCAGAAGGTCGTATTTCTGAAAGAAGAGCATGCAGCTTTCGCGCATGGCCAGGCGGGACAAACGTCCTTTTCTGGTCTTTTGCAGCACTCTGCGCACATGGGCAAGGATCTCGTCACACGGGGGCAGGGCCTGGATAAATGTTGCATTTGTCGTCCACAGGTCAAGCAGCGGACGTATCCAGGCAGAATCCTCCATGAGTTTGCACACCCTTGCGAGGTTCTGCCCGGGAACCAGTGCCTGGCCCCTGGTGGTGGCAAAGGCAGCCTTGTGCAGCTCTGTCTTGCGCAGCTCAAAGGCTGAGCCCCTGCCAAGGCTTGAGTTCTGGGAAAGCCTGTCCAGCTTTGCGGCCTGGGCATCATAGCGTTCCTGCGTGCTTGTTGTGGCAAGGACAGGCAGGTTCAGGGTAAGGACAAGATCTTTGAGCGTGATATCTTTGAGCATGGCTACGAACCTCGAAGCGGGGCAATGGTCCTTTCCATGTCCATGATGGTGGGCTGGCGGGTGGTGAAGCGGATGTCTATGCGCCTGTTCCTCCGCAGGCCCTCTTCCGAGGCCTCCTCTTCGTCCACGCGCCGTGTGGCCGCATAGCCGCTGACCGAGAAGAGATACTTGGTCCTGCCTCCGGCACCCTCGCGGGACCTGAGGTTTTTCAAGGCTTCGCCGTAGTCAGGCTGACTGATCCAGAACTCCCACAGGGAAATGGCCCGCATGGCGGACAGTTCCCAGTTGCCCTTGCGGTACTCGGGGGCATCGCGGCTGTCCGTATGGCCCTCCACAAAGACAGTGTCCAGGTACTGCCAGCGTTCGTCCCTGCTGATGGTGGTGTAGAGCACACGCCCTATCTTTTCTGCTGTGGGCTGCAGTTCCTTTGTGATCTCATAGCTGCCTGTCTCAAAGTGAAAGCTGCTCTCGGGGATACGCAGCACAGAGTCATTGTCCGTGATTTCCACCTTGATGCCAAGGTCTGTGAGCCTGTCCCTGATCTCGGAGAGAATGACAGAGCGCACCCTGGTGGATTCACGCAGCTCGTCAATATTCTGCGTCACCTTGTCCTCAATCTGTGACAAGGTATAGAGCAGGGCAATGCAGATGAGAATGAAGATGATGAGCATGCCTGACATCATGTCGGAAAAGGACATCCAGTAGGGATTTTCCGACTGCGGCACAGGCGTGTCTTTGCGGGTGAAGAAGGCTGCCATGACTGCAACTCCGGCTGCACATTAGCGCCTGGGCCGCCTGTCCATGGCGTCCACGATTTCGTTGATGGTTTGCACGGCATTGATCATGCTGTTACAGAAGTTCCTGGTCTGGCTGTCCCACTGTGTCATGCGCTCTGACACCTGGGATTGCACCAGCTTTCCGTAGTCCTGCAAGAGCTTTGTCATGTGATTGTCGAGCTCCTCCACCTGCTCCCTGGTCTGTGCATCAAGGGCTGCCATATGTTTGCGCAGGGTCTCCTGCAGGCCGCTGTAGTGGGCGGCAAGTGCCTTGTAGCTGGCATCTGCAGTCTGCACCGAGCCAGCCATGGACTGGGACAGGGCTGCCAGGCCGGTGAGCACCTTGCCAAGGTCCGTGCTCACAGCCTTGTGGGAAGCATCCAGGGACTGGGAGAGTCTGGCGTAGAGTGCTCCTGTCTTCTCCAGGGTGTCTGCTGTCAGCACAATGGCGGATTCCACGTTCTGGCCGAACTTCTGCAGACTGAGGCCTGCCTCGCGCAAGGTGGCAGTGGCTGTCTCCATGGCTGTGGAGAACTGGGTAAGTCTGCTTCTGTCCTGGGTGATGCTCTGCTGCAGTTCCCTGCCCTGGGCAAGCAGACTTTTGGCAGTGCTCTCATGGCTGGTCATGAGCTTGTCCACACTGGCCATGCTCTTTGCATGCGAGTCAAACACTGCCTGCATGCTCTTCTCAAGCTGCTTTGCCCTGCTGTCCTGGGACTGGGCCATGCTCTTCTGCTGGCTTTCCAGGGAGCTGAGAAAGCCCTGCATGGAGTCTGTCATCACCTCTATGGAGCTGTAGAAGTTCTCTGTGGTCTTCCCCAGAGAAGCACTCTGGCGGGAGAGCTCGTCAGCCATGTGTCTGCCAAAGTCCCCCAGCGAAGAGCGCATGTCTTCGCCGGCCCTTGAGAGATGCTGCTGCTGTTCGCCGCTCATGGCCTTAAAGGCAGCATCCAGGCTCTCCAGCTGTGTCTGCTGCTGGCTGCGCAGATGTTCCTGCTGCTCTGTGAGGGCAGTCATCATACCCTGCATGGTGACTGTCATGGCGCTGATGGCTTCAGACACAGACGAGCGCATCTCGTCACCTGCCCGGGCGATATTCTGGCTCTGGCTGCCTGCCATGGCCCTGAAAGCTGCATCAAGCCTCTCCAGCTGTTCCTGCTGCTGGCTGCGCAGGCTTTCCTGCTGCTCTGCCAGGCTGGCAAGGGCCTTGCCAATACTCTCGCCCTGGGCAGTGCTCATGGTCCTGAAGGCTGTATCAAGGCTCTCCAGCTGTGTCTGCTGCTGGCTGCGCAAGTGCTCCTGCTGGTCTGTGAGGGCTGCCATCATACCCTGCATGGTGGCTGTCATGGCACTGATGGCTTCAGACACAGACGAGCGCATTTCGCTGCCGCTTTGGGCAATGTTCTGACTCTGGGCAGCGCTCATGGAGGTGAAGGCTGCATCCAGACGTTCCATCTGCGCCTGCTGCTGGCTGCGCAGGCTCTCCTGCTGGTCTGTGAGCGTTGCCATCATGCTCTGCATGGTAGCTGTCATGGCGCTGATGGCCTCAGCCACAGACGAGCGCATCTCGTCACCTGCCCGGACAATATTCTGGCTCTGGCTGCCTGCCATGGCCTTAAAGGCTGCATCAAGTCTCTCCAGCTGTGCCTGCTGCTGGTTGCGCAGATTCTCCTGCTGGTCTGCCAGGCTGGCAAGGGCTCTGGCTATTGTCTCGCCCTGGGCAGAGCTCATGGACGTGAAGGCCGTATCAAGGTTCTCCAGCTGTGTCTGCTGCTGGCTGCGCAGATGCTCCTGCTGGTCTGTGAGAGCTGTCATCATGTCCTGCATGGTGGCAGTCAGGGCGCTGATGGCCTCAGTCACAGACGAGCGCATCTCGTCCCCAGCCTGGGCAATATTCTGACTCTGGCTGCCTGCCATGGCCTTAAAGGCTGCATCCAGGCTCTCCAGCTGCTGTTGCTGGCGCGTGATCAGGGCTTCCTGCTGGCTGGCCATGGCGGCAAGGGCGTTGGCTATTGTCTCACCCTGGGCAGAGCTCATGGAGGTGAAGGCTGTATCCAGGCGTTCCATCTGCGCCTGCTGCTGACCGCGCAGGCTCTCCTGCTGTTCTCTGAGGGCTGTCATCATACCCTGCATGGAGGCTGTCATGGCACTGATGGCCTCAGCCACGGAAGAACGCATTTCGTTGCCTGCCTGGGCAATGTTCTGGCTCTGGGCACTGGCCATGGCCTTGAAGGCAGCGTCCAGGCTCTCCAGCTGCTGTTGCTGACGCGCGATCAGGGCTTCCTGCTGGCTGGCCATGGCAGCAAGGGCGTTGGCAATAGCATCACTCTGGGCAGAGCTCATGGAGGTGAAGGCTGCATCCAGGCGTTCCATCTGTGCCTGCTGCTGGCCGCGCAGGCTCTCCTGCTGCTCTGTGAGGGCTGTCATCATGCCCTGCACAGTGGCAGTCATGGCGCCCACAGCCTCGGCAATGGAGGAGCGCATGTCTTCGCCTGCCCTGGTGATATTTGCGCTCTGGCTGTCTGCCATGGTCCTGAAGGCCGTATCCAGGCTCTCCATCTGCTGTTGCTGGCGCGTGATCAGAGCTTCCTGCTGGCTGGCCATGGCAGCCAGGGCGTTGGCTATTGTCTCACCCTGGGCAGAGCTCATGGATTTGAAGGCTGCATCCAGGCTTTCCATCTGTGTCTGCTGCCTGCTTGCCATGGAGGTCTGCTGCTCCTTCATGGCAGCCATGATGTCTGTCATGGAGCCGGAGAACTCCTGCACAGTCTTCTGAAAGGCCTCTGTGGCATGCTGCATGGAATCGCGCTGTTCCGTGCCCTGGCGGCCCACCTTTTCCGTGAACTCCCCGAGCAGGCGTTCCAGGGCCTGCTCCGCACCCCGTGCCTGACGGCTGGCCATTTCCTCAGTGACAGCTGACATGCGCTCAATGGCAGGCACAAGGGAAGACTGCATGATGCCGGTCAGGGAGGTGTCGATGGAGCTTGAGATAGCCGCTGCAGTCTTCTCCGAGGTTGTACTCAGCTTGTCAAAGAGGGATTGCATGAAGGAGTCCAGGGAGTGCTGCATGCTGTCGCCAATGCGCTCGGCAAGGGCTCCGAGATGATCTGTGGACTCGCGCTCTGCAGAGCGGATGTCTGCAAAGGCCTGCATGACCGGGAAGGGCGCAAAGAGGGCGGCGAGCCTGTCCTGCAGGGCGCGCAGGCTGTTGGCTGCACTGGTGGCCATGATCTTTTCGCAGAGGTTGAGGGCAAGGCTGCAGGACACGCCTATGACCGAGGTGGCAAAGGCCACTGAGGCACCCTGGGCAACCACACGAATCTGTTCCTGCAGATGCTCCATGTCGCCGTCAAGGTTGAGGCCGTTGAGGCCGAGCAGCAGCCCCACAAAGGTACCGAGCACGCCAATGCCCGTGAGCAGGGCTGCACCCAGGGGCAGCACGCGCGAGCAGAGGATGCCCGGGGCCATGCTCTGCTCGTTGATGTAATAGGTGATCTCCTGGCCGAGGTAGAGTTTGCCGTGGTAGTCTATGAGCGAGTCGGCAAAGTGCTTCAGTACCGGGACGTCTTTCAGGGTGCGGGTGACGTCCCCGGCAGGATCATGTTCCCGGATCCCTGCCAGGGCCTGCATGGCCCCTGTCATTCTGTGCTTCGAGCGTGCGAGCGCTGACAGATACCAGAGCAGAAAGCCTGCAAAGAGCAGCAGGGTGAAGAGAATGAAGATCAGGGTCACGGCATCCGTGAGCTGGGCCGTGGAGGAGGTGGCAGACAGACTGGTGAGACTGCCGCTGTCCGGGAAAATACGCTCAGCAAGCCGCTGCAAAACTGTCAGAAGACCAGTGAAAAGAGAATCAGAAGAATCAGTGCCCATGGGTATGTTTCCGCGTGTGCTGTCCCGCGCATGCTGGCGAAACAGCGCCTGCCTTGTGTGTGAAAAAGCCGGGCCGAAAGACCCTCTTGCATCTGTTTTTTTGCCGGCACAGCCTGGCCTGGAGCCTGCAATGGGCTGTGGGTATGGGGCTGAACGGGGCAGGAAAATGCGCACAGAGTACGTACAGAGTGCCGTCTATTGTGCGTATCTGGCAAGGAAAAGGCAAGAAATTTGCAAAAAGTGGACGTACGTTCCACTGTGATGACTGTGTTTTGCTCTTCCAGAAAGTACAGCGAGCTGCAGTTTTTCTGCACAAGGCATTGTGCCAGCGCTACCCAGACAGTGAAAATGACGGTTCTTTTTTGCGAAATGGCTGTTTTGTGTGTCCTTCTTCTGCTGTGTGCCTGTGTCTTGCATGCACTGCATCCAGTCCACCTGCCAGCGGACTGAATCATGCTGCCTGCGACTCTGCCTGCGACTCTGCCTGCGATTTCTGCCTGCGTCACATCCCCAGCTCTGCTTGCACACCTCTCATCAGAGGGCTATCAGCACACAACACAGACAGCGCCATGAAAAGCTGCCGGGAAAGGCTGCCAGCAGGACAGCAGCAAGACAGCCGGGAGAAACAGCCATGCCCTTTGCCACCACAGCCAGACTCTGCATCCGTCCCCTTGAGCCCTCGGACTGCACGGCCCTTTGTGCCATCATGGGGGACAGACGCGTCATGTACGCCTGGGAGCATGCCTTTACCCCTGATGAGGTGCAGGCGTGGATCTGGCGCATGACACACATTGACGACCCTTGTGCTGTGCCTGGCTGTTCCCTGGGCTATCAGGCCCTGTGCCTGCAGAAAACTGACGCACAGGGCAACAGTGTCCCTGGCCGCCTTATTGGCCAGGCAGGCCTTCTGCCCAAAAAGATTCATGGCAGGGACTGCCTGGAGCTTGCCTATATCCTGGGACATGCTGCCTGGCACAAGGGCTATGCCACTGAGGCTGGTGCCTTCTTCCTCACCCAGGCCTTTCTTGAACGCAGGGCTGATGCCGTCTTCTGCCTCATCCGCCCGGAAAATACTGCATCCGCAGCTGTGGCCAGGCGCCTTGGCATGCAGGTATGCGGCGAGCACATGGTGCACTACCAGGGCAGGGACATGCCCCATACCATCTTTTCTCTCACACGGGCACAGTGACTGGCTGCCCGCTGACAGCCTGGCAGCCGGCAGAGACAGCAGCCCGCCAGGGCCTGTCAGGCCCGGCACAAAGAGCAGGGCGCTCAGCATCCCATGTCTGCAACCATCATGCTGGTGTAGCCTCGTGCAGAAACTGTTCCGGCATATGTTTCGGAACAGACAGCAGGGAGGTTTGTATGCTGAAGCCCCTGAACGCAAATGGCCTGCGTACTCTGAAGATTGTGCATCAGCTCTGTGCCTGTATGTGGGTCGGTGGTGCCACTGCCATGGTTCTTCTGATCGCCTGACCAGCTGGCAGACTATGCTGCCGGGACGCAGACATATCTGGACAACATTGCTCAGATCTCCTTCTGGGGCAGGATCCAGGTCGTCAGCCTTGTGTGCACCCTCATCATCTCCGTCACACGGCCGTGGAAGAAGAAGCAGAAGTAGCGGCAGGTGCCTGCAGGTCTGGAGAAACGTGCACTGGCAGGCCTGCAGTTTCAGGCCCCAAACATCAGGCACGCAGTCCGCGGGGCCTTTTACCGTGCAGATGACCCCGGGATTGTGCAGCAGTCTGCGCTTTCTGCCCTGGATGGACATTCCCATAACCTGCAGAAGTACTGCGTAAAAAAAGATATTCTCACAACCTGTTACACTGCATATATTTAGAGGAGCACTTGAAACATATTCAAGTACTCCTCTAGAGTTTGTCTCTTGTTCAGGCTTGTGTGCCCGCGCTCGCTGCCCGGGCCTGCCTAATGCATTGCGTCCGGATTGCGCTTGTCGCGCCTGTCACGATCAGCACGCTCTGCGCGCTCCGGGTCAGTGCCCTTGCGCAGACGGTACATGCCCTTTGCCAGGCTGTCCGCACACAGCAGTGCCGAGGCAAAGGCCCAGTGCAGGTTGTAGCCGCCCAGGTGTCCTGTGACATCCAGCATCTCGCCGATGATGCTCACCTTGTCCTGCTTTTTGCTGGTAAAGGTGAGGGGCTCTATCTCAGCGCAGTCCACGCCGCCCAGGCACACTTCCGCCAGGCGCAGGCCTGCACGGGCTGCAGGCTGCAGTTTCAGGGCATGCACCCTGGCTTCCAGGTTCTCGCGCACAGTGCGGGAGAGCTCTGCACAGCGTCTGCCGGCATACTCTTCAGGCAGCAGCATGTCTGCCAGGCGCTGGGGCATGAGACGCTGCAGTACGGAGCGGGGTGTGCGTTTGCCGTTCTCGTCCCCGAACAGGGGCTTGAGCTCGCGGGGCAAAAGGTCAATCTCCAGGGATTCCCCTTCCTGCCAGTACAGGGAAGCCTTGAGGATGGCAGGACCGCTGACGCCGGTCTTTGTAAAGAGCATGTCGTCACTGATGGTGGTATCGCACACTGTGAGCTTCACAGGCAGGCTGACACCGGAAAGGGCTGTCCAGGGACTGCCCTCTGGCAGGGTGAGAGGGGTTAAGCCTGCCACAGGGGGAAGTACGGTATGGCCAAGGCGCTGGGCAATGGCATAGCCAAGTCCCGATGCGCCGCTGGCAGGACAGGCAGGACTGCCCAGGGCCAGCACCACATGTCTGGCAGCAAGGCGGGCATCACCGCTTCTGACAATGACCCTGTCCTCTGCAATGCTCAGGCAGTCCTCGCGCAGATGCTCGCCAAGCAGCAGGGTGAAGTCACCCTTGCGGCAGCGGGCGAGCAGCGCCTTGACGAGCTCTGAGCCCGGCTCGGTCAGGAAGAGCTTGCCCTTTTCCCTGGTTTCGTGTCCGAGGCCCAGCAGCTCCATGGTGCGCAGCACTTCGCTGGTGCCGATCCTTTCCAGCACTGGTGCCACAAAGCCCTCTTCGCGACACACATAGTGGGCAGGGCGCAGATCCGTATTGCTGAAATTGGCATGGCCGCCGCCAGCCAGGGCCAGCTTTCTGCCAGGTGTTCTGCTTCTGTCCAGCACGCAGACACTCAAGCCCAGCCCGGTCAGATGCGCAGCACACATAAGGCCTGCTGCGCCGGCACCAAGGATGATCACGTCCGTGATCCCTGTGCGCTGTTTCAGCATGGCTTTTCTGGACTTGTCCTCTGCCTCGTAGCCCCAGTCACCCGGACGCACAAAGTCAGGGGTGCGGGCCTGGGCATACGTTGCGTCGGAATAAGAAGCCCGCCTGTCGGCATCACGCCTGTCGAAGCCGCGTCCTGCGCGTTCAGCACGCTCATTGCCGGCACGGTCCCTGCGCGCATACCTGTCTGCATGCTCAAAACGCTCAGGGCGGGCATCGTGATCACTGGCACGCCAGCCAGCATCTCTGGCAAAATCCCTGTCAGCGTCCCTGGCAAAGCCTCTGCGGAAGCCCCTGCCGGACTCCCTGTCCCCGCGGTCGTAGCGGGCAGGGCGCCCGTCTCTGTCAGAAGGTCTGTCAGAAGGTCTGCCCCTGTCCGGGTCCTTCTTCCAGTCAGAGCGCTGTGCACTCAGGCCTTCACTGCCTGCAGGTCTGGCAGGGAAACGTTCCCCGAAGCGCCTGCGTGGCTGTGTCTGAAAGCTCACTGCTGCAGCATCATGCACAGCATGCTGCCGTGTACCGTCCTGGCGTGAGCCGTTCTGGCGTGAACTGTCCTGGCGTTCCTGCTCACGGCCGCCTGCAAAGCGGTCGCGTCTGTCTGCACGGCCGCCGTCGCGCGCAAAGCTGTCATGCCTGCCGGCCCGGGGAACGTCTCTTTCCTCCGCACTGCGTCTGCCATGCTCCTGACCGGCGTGTCCGAAGCCGCGGCCATAGTCAAAACGATCGGGACGTCCGGGGTGATCCTCACGATCCTCACCTGCATGCTCCCTGCGTCCGCCACGCTGCTCTCTGTCAGCGTGATACTGGCTGCGGGCGGAGAATCTCTCCCCTCTGCCACCGGCAGGTCTCTCACCTCTGAAGGGACGTCCCTGGCGATCTTCCGCACTATGGCCGGCGCTGTGGCCGGCACCCTGACCAGCCTCAAAGCCGGCAGCGTGTGCATCTTCCCCAGCTTCGCCTCTGCGTCCTGTGCGTTCTTTCCAGTTGTCATGCCAGTCGTCGCGGCGACCACCATGCCTGGCGTCACGGCTGTCGTGGCTGGCACTATGGCGACCAGTGCCGCGAAAAGCACGATCTTCAGGGTACCCGCCGTGGCGGCTGCCGAAACGGCGGTCAGAACGGCGGTCGAAACGGTTGTCAGAGGAGCTTTCAGCGTCGCCGTTGCGGTTCTCATCGAACCTGCTCTGTCTGCCCTCTGCCTGTCTGCCGGGTCGATCCCTGTAATCCCTGTGAGCCTTGTGATCCCTGTGATCCATGTGATCTTTGCGATCCTTGTACTCTTTGTGATTCTTGTGGAAATCGCGTCCCTGTCCCTTGCGGGTGTCTGCTCTGGAATCCCGGTCTCCATGCGTCTGCCGGGTAGAGTCAGCGTCCGGAGTGTGGCCTCTGCCGTGCGTGTGTTGATCAAAGGACATGAAAGTTCCCTGCTGAGGATTTTTGTGTAGCAAAAAACCCCGGAAAGCCGATGGGCTGACCGGGGTAGGTATATTGTGGTAGCAAGGGGGAGACTTGAACTCTCGACACTGCGGGTATGAACCGCATGCTCTAACCAACTGAGCTACCTTGCCACATTGTTAGCGATTCCGTTTTGCGTTGGAGCAGTTCGTTCCAACGAAGAAGGCTTATATACGCCTTCCCCTGACTTGGCAAGCGTTTTTTTTCATTTTTGTGAAAAAAGTTTTACCATCGCCGGCAAAGTGGCTTCACTGGCCGATACCGGAGCAGCAATTGCATTGAGGACAAGGGCACAGGCAGCAGGGAATAGCCTGGTGCTTGCCCAAAAGGAAACTGGAGCCGGGCAGATGTGAACAGATGCGGGCAGGTATGTGCCATTGGCAGCCTTGTGCAGACAGTGCGAAACAGGGCTGAAAATCCGGGACAGGGAGCTTGCTCAAAGAAAGCCTTTCCGGGCTCCTCAGACGATCAAGAGCCGCAGAGCATGAGGGGGCAGCCTGTCGCATGAGTCACGTGACCCACGTGACTCACCACTGGAACCACAACTTGTTTCCGGAAGGGCAGGCTTTTTATCTCCGAGGCTCCGGCTTTCACCACACGGCTGCCAGCCAGGGAACATACGACTGCTCCCCGGGCCCGGGGACTCCCTTGCCTGACAGTCTGCACTCTCCCTGGTACGCTGATATGGCAGCGTCCGGCTCTTTTCTGCAATTCCGGAATTTTCACGCGTTCAGCCTCTTGCCAAACACCAGAGGAGGTCGTATAAAAAAAGGGAGTCCCGGATCCTGATGGGAACAGAAAACCGGGACTGGCACGGCGCGGTGAGCGCCCCCTAAACACGGCTACCAGCATCTAGACAATTTTCGACCTCGGCTTGTGCGACCAGGCCGAGGTCTCTTAGTCTTGTTCAGCGAACGTTAGAAAACGTCCGTTGACGACAAAAGATACAACAGCGTGGCGATTGCCAGAGCGAAGAGAGTCTTCCGCATGGCATCCCTCCTGTGAATCCGTTTGCACCGTGCCGACGCATAGGCAGAGGGTAGCCGTGCAAAAACAGGATACCAACGGTCGTGGAAAAGACAAGCTGAAAGTTCTGCTTCAACTGTCTGCCAGGTCCGCTGAAAACGGGATACAGCTTTGACGGTGGTCTGTTCCCGGGGACACACACGGCACAAGGCAACTCGGTTTTTCTGGACGCCACACCCGACTTTCAGGTGTTCAGCCTCTTGCCAAACACCAGAAGAGGTCGTAGAGAAAAGGGAGTCCCGGATCCTGCTTGGTACAGAAAACCGGGACTGGCACGGCGCGGTGAGCGCCCCCTAAACACGGCTACCAGCATCAAGACAATTTTCGACCTCGGCTTGTGCGACCAGGCCGAGGTCTCTTCATCTCGTGTCACGAACGGCAGCAGACGTTCGCTGACGACAAAAGAGACAGCAGCGTGGTGACTGCCAGAGTGAAGAGAGCCTTTCGCATGGTATCCTTTCGCATGGTATCCTTCCTGTGAAACGGGCATGGAAAAAGACAAGCTGAAAGTTCTGCTTCAACTGTCTGCCTGGTCTGAAAGCGGGATACAGCTTTGACGGTAGTTTGTTCCCGGGGGCGCACACGGCACAAGGCAACTCGGTTTTTCTGGACGCCACACCCGACTTTCACGCGTTCAGCCTCTTGCCAAACACCAGAGGAGGTCGTAGAGAAAAGGGAGTCCCGGTTCCTGAGTGGTACAGGAAAACGGGACTGCATCTGGACAATTTTCGACCTCGGCTTGTTGCTACCAGGCCGAGGTCTCTTCATCTCGTGTCACGAACGGCAGCAGACGTTCGCTGATGACAAAAGAGACAGCAGCGTGGCGACTGCCAGAGTGAAAATAGTCTTCTGCATGGTTTCCCTCCAGTGAAACGGTCATGGAGAAAGACAAGCTGAAAGTTCTGCTTCAACTGTCTGCCTGGTCTGAAAGCGGGATACTGCTTGACTTTCGACAGAGGGGAAAAGTACGAGTGCCTGTAGTGCAGCAACGTTGAAGGGGACACCATGGAGCCAGCTATCAGCAGAAAAAACGTTGACCGCGCGGGAGAAGTGCTGCGCAAAAGTACCTCTGACGAAGAAATTCGAGAGGCAATGCGTGTCGTTTCTGCCTGGCGCAGTCTCCATCTTGCCCCATTGGCTGCCATCAATATGCTTTTGCGCCAAACCGTCAGGAGGCAGTGGGAAACCGCTCTTGTGGCCCGCCGCATGAAACGTATGCCGTCCATTGCCGGGAAGTTGCAGCGCTTCCCGGATATGAGAGTCAGCAGGATGCAGGACATTGGCGGCGCCCGCGTCATTGTGGATTCCGTAGAGGATGTCTATGCACTCTACGACTGCCTTGTGGCGAGCAAAGACAAGTACGGGCATGAGCTTGAACTGCCCCCCAAAGACTACATCGCCAGGCCAAAGCCAGACGGATACAGGAGCCTGCACCAGGTTTTCCGCTACAGCAGCAGGGAGAACCAGCATCTTAACGGGCTCCGCACAGAGTTGCAGATCCGCACACGCCTGCAGCACGCATGGGCAACTGCGGTCGAGACACTTGGCGTGCTGGAAAAGACTTCTTTCAAGACTGGCGAAGGCGATGAGTCCTTCAAGCACTTCTTCTCATTGGCAAGCGCTCTGTTTGCGCTCCACGAAGGGCAGCCCGTGCCAGAAGCATACAAAGGTGTTTCGGCATCACAGCTTGTCCGGGAGTTCGAAGAAGCGGACGCAAAGCTGCAGGTCAGAAGCAAACTCAAAGCTTTGAGTGTTCAGGAAGAGGGAAAATCACAGGTAGTGACTGACAAAAAAGGCGGGATGCGGCTTCTTGTTTTGCAGGTACATGAGACAGGCAGGGGTGTTGTCATGTCGCAAAATATTGAAAGCCCTGAGATGGCTTTCCTGCTGTACAGCTCAGTGGAACAGAGCCACAAAGATGATCCGAATACTATTGTCCTTCTCCTGCAGATTGATACCATGCGAGAACTGAGACAGGCGTACCCAAACTACTACCTTGACGCATCGCTTTTTCTGGAAAACATCGGAATGATTTGTGACAAGTACAGATAACAGCAAGCCCCTGTACCTGAGCTGTATGGGGGCCTCTTTTTGTGCTTTCTCCCAACTCTGGCGGCAGCCAGGTCAGACGCACAACTGCGCAAGACATTAACGGCGCACCAGCAACTGACAGAGAGGAGCTGTCCCCTGCCTGCAGCAGTGTGGTTCTCTGGCAATGCTGCCGGCATTTGTCTTCACTGCCTGCAGGAAGCCCTGCCTGGTCAGAAACTGCCCAGGCAGACAGCCGGGAGTGCACATTTTCTGCCCAGGTGCAGCACTTATGCCTGCAGACAGCGTGCCCTGAGGCACATTTGTCAGGGGATAGCAGTCACGTTTTTTCCCAAAAACATGCAGAACAAAGATGTGATGCAATTGTGCACGATCTGCATGCGCTTTTTCCAGAGCCAGCATGCAATACAGGCTTTGTCCCCGAAGGCTTCTAAAAAAGCCTTTTTCCTTAATTTTTCTTGCAAAATTGCCTGCTGAACGCTGGACTTTCACAGTTGACCGATATACTATTGTTCTTTGTGTACGGGGTCCATTCCATGGACTTCCGGCACATGAGAGGAGCCAGTTCCACAAGAACTGTTTTCCTCTCCGGTTTCAACCTGGATACAGGAACGTACCCCTGTATGCAGGGCGCTTTTCTTTCACGTTCACACCCCATGCCTTTCCGGTCGCCGTCTGCACATGCTTTATTTGTGTTTCCCCCGGCTATTCCGAGTCCATCCTGCATGCAGGAGGCAAGGGCCTTATGGAGACAGTACCTTCAGGGAATCAGCAAACTAGACACGCCTTCCGGCCAGTCGTTCACCTCTCTGTCACAGTCAGGCAGTCAGCCGGCACACAGAGGGTATGACGCAGGGACGGCGGGATTTCCGGTGCACCTGATGGCGCACCAGAAGCAGATGGCGCAGCTGCCTGCACCAAACACTGTCAGGCAGGCTGTGACACCGCACACAGAACAAAAGGCAGACCCGCACCAGCTGCAGGAGTGTACCTGAGAGACGGCATAACGCCCATGGTGCCGGGCCAGACGGGCCCTGTGCAGGAAAAGCACTGAGGCTGCAAACAACACAGCAGAAACATATGACAAAATTCAATATGTTTCTCAAGGAGATACAACACATGAGTGATGAACTGACTATGCCCAAGGATGAACAGCAGGAAAACACCGCCCCTGTCGAAGAGGCCCAGGCCGCTGCTCCTGCTGCCGACGCTGGCGATGAAGAGATGAGCTTTGCCGATATCATGGCCAAGCAGGACAACATTGCCCAGGTCCGCATCCAGAAAGGGCAGAAGGTTCAGGGCAAGGTCGTGGACATGAACGAAGACACCGTCTTCGTGAACATTGGTGCCAAGCTGGAAGGCGTCATGGAAATGAATGACTTCCGCGATGCCGAAGGCAACGTGAGCGTGTCCGTGGGCGACGATGTGGAAGCCTGGATCACCCAGGTTTCTTCCGGTGAAATCCGTCTCGCCCGCTCCATGAGCGGCGCCGGCATGCAGGCCATTGAAGAGGCCAGGGAAAGCGGTGTGCCGGTTGAAGGCAAAGTCACCGAGCAGTGCAAGGGTGGCTACCATGTCGATGTTCTCGGCAAGACTGCTTTCTGCCCCGGTTCCCAGATGGCTCACGGCACCCCCGAGAGCCTCGTCGGCCAGACCTTCCAGTTCCTGATCACCCGCGTGGAATCCCGTGGCCGCAACATCGTGGTCTCCCACAGGGCCCTCCTGGACCGTCAGCGTGAACAGAGCCTGCAGGCCCTGCTTGAGCAGGTTCGCGAAGGCGACATCGTGGAAGGCAAGGTGACCCGCCTCGCCAGCTTCGGCGCCTTTGTGGAACTGGTTCCCGGCGTGGAAGGCATGGTGCACCTCTCCGAGCTCTCCTGGTCCCGCGTCATGAAGGCTGACGAGATCCTCAAGCCCGGCGACATCGTGCAGGCCAAGATCCTCAAGATCAGCAAGGAAAAGGGCAGGGACGGCAACGAGCACACCCGCATTTCCCTCTCCATCAGAGAAGCTCAGGGCAACCCCTGGGATAACATCGAGACCCTGGTGGCCGCTCCCGGCTCCGTGGTGGAAGGCAAGGTCATGCGCATTGCTCCCTTCGGCGCCTTTGTGGAAATCGCTCCTGGCATCGAAGGCCTTGTGCACCTTTCCGAAATGTCCTGGACCCAGCGTGTGAACCGTGCTGACGACATCGTGCAGCCCGGCCAGAAAGTGCGCGTCAAGATTAAGGACATCAACGTGGAAAGCAAGCGCGTGTCCCTGAGCCTGCGTGACGCTGAAGGCGATCCGTGGGCTGACGTGGTGACCCGCTTCCCCGTGGGCTCCGTGGTGGAAGGCAAGGTCGAGAGCCAGTCCAGGTTCGGCCTCTTCGTGACCCTGGCCCCCGGCATCACCGGTCTGCTGCCTGAAGGCATCATGCGTCAGAGCAAGACCGAAGAGGAATACCAGAAGCTGGAAAAAGACGCTCCGATCACCCTGGAAGTGCAGCGCGTGGATCCTGTTGCCCGCCGCATCACCCTGGTGCCCGAAGGCATGCAGCCCCAGCCCAGGGAACCCAGAGAGCGCAAGGAAAAGTCCTCCCGCAAGGGCGGTAACGCTTCCGGCGACTGGCATAAGCATCAGAAGACAGAACAGGAAGACAACTCTTCCTTCAACACTTTGGCACAGTCTTTGCAGCAGGCTCTCCAGAACAAACAATAAGGAGTTTTCTGCATGCGCAATCCCTTTCTCTCTCTGACTGCCGTGCTGCTGGTCTGCGCTCTGGTCATCACCGGTGCAGCCAATGCATCAGCAGGTTCCCTGCCTGAGTTCAGCGAACTCGCTGCCAAATGCGGTCCCGCTGTTGTCAACATCAATACTGAGAAGACCACCAGGGCCAGCGGCCCCGAGGACTTCTTCGGCGATATGTTCCGCAACGTGCCGCCAGGATTTGAACGCTTCTTCGAGCCCTTCCAGCGCGACAAGCGTCGTCCCATGAACAAGCAGCGCTCCCTCGGTTCCGGCTTCCTCATTTCCAGTGATGGGTACATTGTGACCAACTTCCATGTGGTGGACGGAGCAGATGTCATTCGCGTGACTCTGGATGAGAAGGCCTCTGCAGGCAAGTCCAGCATCAAGGCTACGCTCGTCGGCTCGGATGAGGAAACGGATCTTGCTCTGCTGAAGATTGACGTCAAGGAAGAACTTCCCTTCCTGAAGTTCGGCAACAGCGACGCCCTGAAGGTTGGTGAGTGGGTTCTGGCCATCGGCAATCCCTTTGGCCTGGACCACAGTGTCACAGCCGGCATCCTCTCCGCCAAGGGCCGTCGCATCAATGCCGGAGCCTTTGACAACTTCCTGCAGACGGACGCATCCATCAACCCCGGCAACTCCGGTGGCCCCCTGATCAACATGCAGGGTGAAGTCATCGGCATCAACACCGCCATCATTGCCTCTGGTCAGGGCATCGGCTTTGCCATTCCTTCCAATATGGCAAACGATATCATCAGCCAGGTGCGTGATGGCAAGAAGGTGAGCCGCGGCTGGCTGGGTATTGTCATCCAGGATGTGGACGAAACCATGGGCCAGGCCCTGGGTCTCAAGGACCACAAGGGTGTGCTGGTGGCCGGTGTCCAGCCCGGACAGCCTGCTGAAGAAGGCGGCATCAGGGAAGGCGACATCATCCGCAAGCTCGATGGCAAGATCGTCGAGGATCGTGACGAGCTGCTGCGCGTCGTGGCTTCCAAGAAGCCCGGTACCACTGTGAGTGTGGAAGTCCTGCGTGAAGGCAAGTCCAAAACTCTGCAGGTGAAGCTTGGTGACAGGTCCTCCAACCTGGAGACTGCTGACAACACTCCTGCCAGGGGTTCAAAGGACACTGCGGAAGGCACCCTCGGCCTCACCCTCCGTCCTGCCAGGGCTGAAGAACTGAAGCAGCTCGACCTCGAATACGGCATCATGATTGTCGATATCGACCCCGATAAGGCTGCAGCTTCTTCCAACCTGCGTCCCGGTGATGTCATCATCAAGGCCAACATGAAGCCTGTGAAGACAGTGGCCGAACTCTCCCGCATCGTGCGTGAGGAAGGCGTCAAGCGCGGGGCCATCCTGCTGCAGATTAACCGCAGAGGCGACCTTGCCTTCAGCACTGTGGAACTTGGTGAAGCGAAGTAAGCTTCTTTCCTGAACAAACTTGAAGGGGCTGTTTCCTGATGGAGACAGCCCTTTTTTCATGCCTGCCTGCAGACAGTCCTGACACCAGCGCACCTGTTGCCGGCAGACTCCTCTTCAGCTTCCTCCTGGCTGTGAGAGAAGGGCACAGCAGAGTCTGTGCTGTGCAAAAGCCCGTGTAAACGCCCACGAAGAGCGTGCTGGTCAGAAAATGTGCACAACGACTGTTCTCTGCGGTCAGGGAATAGACAGTCTGCCTTCCCCAAGACGCCCGGACGCCTTGCAGGCAGAGCCAGGGGCATCTCTCCCGGACATTCTGCCAGCGCAAGGCGTCGCCATGCGAAGCAGAGTGCTTGTGAGAGAGCCTGCAGCGGGGGATGAAGAGGGCCTGGAGGAACTTTGTCTGGAGAGCGGCAGTGCCTGACTCAGTCTGTGCAGCTTTCTGCTGCTCTGAGCTGCCACCGTATCTGTGAACTTTTCTGTCACCCGATCTGTCACCTGATCTGTCACCCTGCCTGGGTAACAGATCAGATGTGCTGCAGCTTCAGGTATCTCTTGCAGGAGGAGCAGAGTGCTTGTGAGAGAGCCTGCAGCGAGGGATGAAGAGGGCCTGGAGGAACTTTGTCTGGAGAGCGGCAGTGCCTGACTCAGTCTGTGCAGCTTTCTGCTGCTCTGAGCTGCCACCGTATCTGTGAACTTTTCTGTCACCCTGATCTGTCACCCTGCCGGGGTAACAGATCAGTCGTGCTGCAGCTTCAGGGATCTCTTGCAGGAGGAGCAGAGTGCTTGTGAGAGAGCCTGCAGCGAGGAATGAAGGGGCCTGGAGGAACTTTGTCTGGAGAGCGGCAGTGTCTGACTCAGTCTGTGCAGCTTTCTGCAGCTCTGAGCTGCCACCGTATCTGTGAACTTTTCTGTCACCCGATCTGTCACCTGATCTGTCACCCTGCCGGGGTAACAGATCAGACGTGCTGCTGCTTCACATAACCACGAAGAGCCAAAATTTTCAGTATTTTCAAAGATATTTCATTCAGAACATCTGCTATTTGCTGTGTTCTGTGCCGTTACTAGAACGAATATTCAGCAACTTCCAATATCCTTTGCGATCGGAGCCGATGCGCTCAATCAAACCAACCTCTTTGAGTTTTTTCAATCTGCTCGATATTGTTTTGCGGCTCATAGACAGATTTTCGGCAAGGAAAGAGGCTGTGTATGCCGGGTTAACGGCAAGAAGATTCAGTATTTTCAAAGATATTTCGTCCAGCGTATTTTTCAGCTTCTCTGGTACCATGTTGGTCAAATGAATGACCCGATCATAAGGTGCAGTAAATTTCACCATGATATCGCCGGGGTTGATCGTATATTCCGGCTGCGGAAGCCCATCCTTTTCACAAGCTGAGCAAATTTTTTCAATGCCACGTCCCCAGCTCTCAATGAAGCCCGCCAGATAGAACACAGAGGCAATACTCGGATTGTATGGACTGGAGGCGTGCTTGCTCATCAGTTTCTCCAATGTCCAGCCTTCCGGCAGATATCCATGGTTGGCGATATACAGCCTGTCTGCATACACACTGATCTGGATGGGCACACCGGATTGATATTGCTTGTGACACAGGGCGTTGAGCAAGGCTTCCCGCAGGGCTTCTTGCGGCACAAAGTATCGTTCGATCCGCTGCATACCCTCATAGGTAATTTTGGCCCTCATGTACTTGAGGAGAAGCAATTCTACAATTTTGTCGATTTGCTCCAGAATGGATCCGTGGATCTCATCCTGATACAGCAAGTCGGCGTCAGTCTCAAAATACCCTATTTTTGTATACGCACCCAGCTGCCATTTCTCAGGGTCTTTGCTGAACAGCAGCATAGCCGCATTGGTCAGGTACGGGCCGTTCATCAGGTGCAGTTTTTCCAGCAGCACCTCATTGGGCTCATCCAGGACACTCTTGTCAATGCGTCCCTTTTTGGCAGCCCATTGTCTGAAGTGGCTGATCGCTCCATCATCAATGTCAGACAGCGTGAATGCCGGCAGAGGCAGATTGTCCCAGGATGCTCCCCGCTTGCGCATCAGAAAGGTCTCCAGTGCCGGACCCGTCAGGATTTGCCGGGTGCTGCCGCTGCGGTAGTAGTAGACTCCTTTGCAGGAAATCCCGATGGGATAACTCGGCACGTCGATTTCAATGTATTCTCTGCCGTTCTCAGTCAAAAGGTTGACGCCAACAATAATGCCCATTGCATCCCGGACTTTGTTGGGAATGTCCTCCAGCAGCTTGTGGGCATGAGATACTCCAACAACCTTTCCGTCGTCATCGCAGCCTATATAGATTTTTCCACCCTGCGCGTTGGCATAGCCACAAATCCATTCCAGGAATTCGTCTTTCCACTTGCTTTTCCATTCGATATTCTGGCTCTCAGGCACGATCGTCTCCAATCTGTCATTTGCAGTCCATGTTGTATTTGTATCTTGCCCGCTGCCCTTTGCATCGTCAAGGACACCTGGATGTGCTGGCCGCAGTTTTGCATCACGGAAAGACGCGCTTTGTTGCAGTCATTGAGGCCGAGAGAGGGGGCCTGGTGTGTATGGCGCCGTACAGTCCGAAGCTCTGATATGCAGAGAGCCGGCCTGGCATAGAGATGCAAGACCGGCTCAGGAAAGAGGAAAACTGCCGTCAGGGTGTGCAACCCCTGTTTACAGGGAAGTGCATTGTGCCGGGGAAGGGCGGTGTTGTGCTCAGCCGCTGCCCCGACAGAGTTGATGGAGACTGCTTAGAACTCGTAGCGGAACATGCCGAACACACCGTGGCCGGTGCTGTTCTGGCCTGCCTGCAGAGTGTAGTTGACGCCCACACTCATGTTCTCGTTGCCGAACTCAATGCCTGCACCGCCCTGCCAGGTGAAGTAATCCATCATCTGGGTCTCAACTTC
>CASEWR010000144.1 GCA_949291675.1 uncultured Desulfovibrio sp.
ACTGGTGGCGGGACGCCGTGCTTGGCGTTTTGTACGATGATCAGAAACGCAATCTCATACAGTCTGGCAGCGACGAGGAGTGTGCTGCGTCACTGGACATTGCCTGCAGTCTTGTGCTGCTTGAGCAGCACTGGCGCAACGTGTTTCGCAAACGCCTCCCTCTGGACTGCCGCACCTGGGCCAAGGAGCTGCATGGCATTCGCCACCGCTGGGCGCACATCGGCAATGAGGACTTCAGCGATGATGATACCTGGCGGGCCCTGGACACCATGTCCCGCCTGTGTGAACAGATAGCCCCGCAAGAGGCAGAAGAAATTCGCACCCTGTTGCGTGAGGCCCGCTATGGCTCTGCAGCGGGCTCCATGGCATCTTCTGCAGCATCTTCCCCGGTTGCAGCACAGCCGCAGAACAAACAGGATGCCGGCATCCTGCACAGTGCTCCGGGCAAACTGCCTTCCTGGCGGGAGGTGATGGAACCGCATCCTGATGTTGCCCAGGGGCGGTACAGGAATGCGGAATTTGCTGCTGATCTTGCCCAGGTGGCGCGCGGTGAAGGCTCCTTTGAATACAGGGATCCTGTGGAATTCTTTGCCCGCACCTATGTGACCGAAGGCATGAAGGGCCTTCTGGTACAGGCCATACGGCGCGTGACAGGTCTGGATGGCGATCCGGTCATTCAGCTGAAAACTGCCTTTGGCGGCGGCAAGACCCACAGCATGCTGACCTTGTACCACCTTCTGCGCAACAAGGTCTCCCTGGAAAAACTTCCTGCTGTACAACCTGTTCTTGCAGCAGCACAGGTGGAACGCCTGCCGCAGGTGCATGTGGCTGTCCTGGTCGGCACTGCTCTGGACCCGAGCCGCAGCAAGCGGCCGCAGTATATGCCGGGTGTGACCATCAATACCCTGTGGGGAGAGATGGCGGCACAGCTGGCCCTCTCGTCAGATGATCCCAAACTCTATGACATCATCAGGGAAGCGGACAAGAAGGGTATTTCCCCCGGTTCCGAGGCCTTGAAGCGGCTGTTTGATGCCTGCGGTCCCTGCCTTGTGCTCATGGACGAGCTGGTGGCCTATGCAAAACGTATATACGGTGTCTCAGGCCTGCCTGCAGGCAGCTTTGACAATTTCATCTCCTTTATCCAGGAGATCACCGAAGCAGCCAGAGCCAGCAAAAACAGCCTGGTTGTTGCCTCCATCCCTGAGTCAGAGATTGAAGTGGGCGGTGAGGCCGGCCAGATTGCCCTGGAGGCCATTGAGCATACCTTTGGGCGTATGGAGGCCATCTGGAAGCCTGTGGCAGCCAGTGAAGGCTTTGAAGTTGTCCGCCGCAGACTGTTCCTGGACTGCAAAAACCCTGCTGCCCGTGACATGGTGTGCAGTCACTTCAGCGCCATGTACAAGGAAAATCCGACAGACTTTCCCTCTGAATGCAGGGAGCTGGAGTACAAGAACCGCCTTGTGGCCTGCTATCCCATTCATCCCGAGGTCTTTGACCGCCTCTACAATGACTGGGCAACACTGGAGCGTTTCCAGCGTACCCGCGGCGTGCTGCGCCTGATGGCAGCAGTCATTCATGAGTTGTGGATGGGCAATGATGCAGGCCTGTTGATCATGCCCGGTTCCCTGCCCCTGGATGTGCCTGCTGTACGCGATGAGCTGACAAGGCACCTGCCTGAAGGCTGGAATGCGGTGGTGGACAAGGAAGTTGACGGCAAACGCTCCCTCCCCTGGCAGCAGGATACCAATGTTTCCCGCTATGGCAGTCTTCTGGCATCACGGCGAGTGGCAAGGACAATCATGCTGGGCAGTGCACCTTCCGTGCGTCAGCAGAATGTGCGTGGCATAGTAGTTTCCCGCATACGCCTTGGTGTGGTGCAGCCAGGGGAACCGATTGCTGTGTTCAATGACGCCCGCGGAGCACTGCAGAATAGTCTGGCCTATCTGTATACCAATGTCTCGGCAGACAGGTTCTGGTACGATACCCGCCCCACCCTGCGCAAAACCATGGAGGATCGCGCGACACAGCTGTCCGCATCCGAAGTTGAGCAGGAAATAGAGCAGCGCTTGAAGAAGTGCCGCAAAGAGGCGCCCTTTGCAGGTGTGCACATCTGCCCTGCGTCTTCTCTGGATGTGCCGGATGAACAGTCTGTCCGCCTTGTTGTTCTTGGTCCTGCAAAGGCAGTGACTTCCTCTGACAACTGCTCGGCAATGGAAGCTCTCCGTGAGATACTCCAGAACAGGGGTTCTTCTGCGAGAATGTACAAGAACATGCTAATCTTCCTTGCTCCTGACCAGGCTACCCTGTCCGCACTTGAGCAGGACGTTCGCCACTATCTTGCCTGGAAGTCCATCAAGGCAGACAGTGAAACACTGAACCTTGATGCCACACAGAACAGAGAAACAGACAATCAACTCCATCGCAGCAGCACCACTGTTGATCTGCGACTGCAGGAGGCCTGGTGCTGGCTCATGGTGCCGTGCGTTACTGCGGACGATATGAAGAGCATTTGGGAAAGATCACGGCTTGGTGGCAGCGGGGATGGGATCATTGCCAGAGTCGCCAGAAAGGTGTGCCAGGATGAGACGGTCATTTCCCGCTGGGCGCCGGCGCTGCTGCGTATGGAGCTGGACAATGTGCTCTGGAAGGAGAGCGACTTTCTGCAGATCAAAACCTTGTGGGACTATCTGTGCACCTATTTGTATCTGCCCCGCCTTGCCAGCTACAGTGTGCTGGAAGATGCCATCCGGCGTGGTCTTGAGTCAGAGGAATACTTTGCCTATGCCGCAGGTGTAAGCGACAACCGCTTCCTGGACCTGAAAGTGGCTTCCCAGCCTGCCAGCATTGAGAAGAGTGGCTACCTGGTGCGTGTTGCTGTGGCTAAGGAACAGCTCGAAAGGGAACGCAGAGAGCGGGAAGAACATGAGCGGCAGGAGCGTGAACGCCTGGAACGCGAGCGGCAGGAACGTGAACAACGGGGTGGCGGAAACACGCCTCAGCCTGACCTGACTCCTGCCCCCCAACCGACCGTTTCCACTCCCAGTGAGCAGCCAGACCCAAAGCCTGACCCGGAACCTGCCGCCAGACCCATGACCTTTACTCTGGCAACAAGTCTGAATCAGATTCGGGCCAATCGTGAAGTTCAGAGGATTCTGGAAGAAGTTGTTCAGGTGCTGACAAGTGAAGGAACTATTGATGTGACGCTGCACTTTGAAGTCCAGGCCAATGCACCTGAAGGCTTTTCTCAGGATGTCGTGCGAGCAGTCTCTGAAAATTGCAGGACCTTGAAAATCCATGATTTCAGTTTTGATACAGAATAAGAGAGGAATCTTCCACCCATAAAGTTCCTCTCTGTGTGACAAGACAGCCCTCCCTGGCTCAGCTTCCTCAGCTTCCGGGAAGGGCTGCTTCTTTTGCCTGCTTCCGGTTGCTGGCAAAAGCAGGGAAGTATGGCAGAACAGGGGCGGCAGCAATGCTGCCTGCTGTGCAATTGCGCACTCAACCATTGCGCACTCAACCGACAGCTTTGCAGAAGCAGGGCTCTCCTCGCCCTGGTGTCTGATGCCCGACAGTGCGCAAGTATCTCGTGTTTTCCGGGTGGCACTTCCTGAACTTGCAGGCCTTCAGCAGAGCTGCTCTTCAAGGAGCAGGTATGCAGACCTATGGCTACATCAGAGTATCGTGTGCGGAACAAAACATCAGCCGGCAGCTTGTTGCGCTGACACAGGCTGAAATCCCGGAGGAGAGGATTTTTGTAGACAGAATTTCCGGCAAGGACTTTCAGCGTCCGCAGTACAAGAAGATGCTCAGGCGACTCATGCCAGGCGATTTGCTCTGCGTGACCAGCATTGACAGGCTTGGCCGCAACTACGAGGAGATCCTGCAGCAGTGGCAGTATCTGACCAGGAAGAAGCAGGTGGACATTCGTGTGCTGGACATGCCTCTGCTTGATACGCGCAGGGGCAAAGACCTGCTTGGCACCTTCATTGCTGACCTTGTTCTCCAGGTGCTCTCCTTTGTTGCCCAGACGGAGCGGGAGAACATTCGCAAGCGTCAGGCCGAAGGCATTGCCGCTGCCAAGCGTCGCGGCGTGAGGTTCGGGCACAAGCCCCGCCCTCTTCCCGAGAATTTCCCCGAGACCTTTGCTCTGTGGAGCAGCCAGGCCATCTCCACCTCAGAGGCTGCCAGGCGCAGCGGCATGGCACGTTCAACCTTCAGGGACAGGGCAAGGCTCTTTGCAAAGGAGCAGAACCAGCCATAGCTGCAGCTGTCTGCACAGCGCACGGCACTGTTTCCACTGCCTCCGTCACAAACCTGGAATCGGACAGGATGGCCCTGATTCTTTCACGGGCCGTCCTCCCACACTTCCTGTCCATATGGTCCCGGAACTGGCACCTGCCAGGCATGACGACTTGAGGAGTCTGACATGCTCCCCTTCCATGCGGAAGAACGTCTCAGCAGAGAGCCATCTTGCGAAGGCGTCCCTGGATGGACGGCAGCATACGTGCTTCACAGCATATCCTGCACTGCGGCAACATCTGCTGCATGCCGGACGCCATGAACACTGTGCTGCCTGCTGGAGACCTTCAGTTTTTCCTTGCCAGTCATGGAGAACTGAGGTAGGGTCACAAACAAGGAAGATATGCTTCTGATTCATCAGGGCGACTTCCTGCCAGGCGGGGCATGAAGACGCAATTCTGCGCCATGCACCAGTGAGGGAAAAGAATCTCAATTCGTGTTTCCGTGCCGGTACGGCATGGGTAAGAGGTTCCCTTGGGTGCAACGATCTTCGCCGGCGGCTGTTTCCATGTCATAGAGTATGCAGGCTCACGTGCGATTCCGTACGCTGCAGACAATCCGCCATGGTCTGAAGACAGACAGCAGGTTGTACTGGTCAGTGTGCGTGTTGAGCATGTCCTGTATCTCATTGGCGGCAACTGGTGTGCAACCTTGCAACGGCATCCCGACTTCGCGGTCTGATACGTGAGGACCAGGGAGATGTCGAAAGCCATGCGATCTGCGTCCAGACAGGCCAGGAAAGATTTCCGGGACATACCGGGAGTCTGTACCCAGGCTTCTGGACAGCTCATCGTTATGTAGTTTGCCCAGGGCTGTCCTGTTCCAGCAAATGTCCTCGTCAACTACCCCGCCCTGAAGGGCGAGGCTTGAACAAAGCCTGAGTTGACTAGCCTCAGCTTTCCGAAAGGGAAGCTACGTTGATTGGGAATGCTTCATTGGGAATGCAAATAGGCACCGCGCCGGATGTTACTTCCAGT
>CASEWR010000145.1 GCA_949291675.1 uncultured Desulfovibrio sp.
CATCGGGACTTTCCAGCAGACAGAGATGATTGCTGATTTGATCGGCCATCAGATCGGCAATGTGTCTGAAGGCCAGTTCGTACGTCTTGTCCCGTATGTCCTTCAACGACAGAAAGATGACAGGATACTGATTCATCCACTCCCGGCACAGTTTCTCGTTGCGGGAGATGGTAAGCCCTTCGAACAGCGCAGCGCTCTTCTTTGTGATGTCAAAGAACTCGGCCATCATGGTCAGCATCAGCGTCTTGCCGAAGCGGCGCGGACGGGTGAACAGGGATTGCTTGAGTGGTTTCGGCGTCAAAAACTCTTCCAGAAAGCCAGTCTTGTCCACATAGTAGACATTTTCCTGACGAAACTCTGCAAAAAACTCCAGTCCTGGATCAACGCAGATGCTCATCTGTCTCTCTCCTTCCCGAACTACCTGCATTTTTCAGCAGGTGTAAAGGTACGTTGTTCGCCGCAGACACATATCTGCAACGACAAGGAAAAGTACTCTTCCACGTCTACAGGAATTCGCCAAAAACTACATATGCCACCTGTATGTACGTCTGACAGCTCGCAGCACCTGAACGTATGAACAGGGTGACAGAAAAAACGGACAGCCCAAAGGACACTCTTTCTGCAGGCTAGCATTGCAAAACCTGCTTTTCAAGCATGCCCATTCGGTTAAGGAGTGGCCACCGGCCTATAACGAATAGGCAACGTCCCTGCTCAGTGTCGGGAGCTCCTCCTTTCTGTCTTCTGCTCAAGGCCATTCCGGCCCATTGCACGGAGCGAAACAACGAATGCTGGCGGCCGTACACGCGAGCAGACAGCGTAAGTCCATGCTCTGGTTCCTGTCCTGTGATCCATGACGGCGAACAATGACGGCGAACAATGACGACGAACAATAGCGACGAACAATAGCGACATGGACCAGACAGTGAAGATAGACCAGTGTCTCCCGATGACCATGGCGTTTGTGAAGAACCATGGAAGACAACCCTCATGAGCCGCACCCCCACAGCCAGATGTGCTCCAGGGCTCTCCCGGGCCTGTCCCGGGCTTCTCTTTGGCAACCCCGTCTGTTCTCAGCCACCCTGCTGCCAGCCTGCAGACCAACTGTCCCTAGCGGTGCCCCCGGGCACGCAGCTCGCGTGCATTGCTGCAGCCATGCTGGTCCCCGCGCTGGCAGGCGGCGTCGTAGTACTGCACTGCCCTTCTGAAGTCCTGTCCAACCCCTTCTCCGCTCTCGTAGAGCAGACCAAGGCGCAGGTATGCCCTGGCATGTCCCCGGGCAGCTGCCTTCTCGTACCACCTTCTGCCAGTCTTTGCACTGGGCCTGACGCCATTGCCATAGTAATAGAGCTCGCCCAAGCGAAACTGAGCATTGGCGTCCTGTTGAGCTGCAGCCTGTTCGTAGAGCTTCCTGGCCTTTGTGTAGTTCTGCGCAAGGCCCTCGCCGCGCTCATACATGTACCCCAGGGCAAACTGGGCAGGTGCAAGTCCCTGAGCTGCTGCCTTTGCAAACCACTTCCTGGCTTCCTCACAGTCCTGCCTGCCATCCTCTCCCTTGTAGTACAAGAGACCGAGGTTGAACTGGCCTGTGGCAAAGCCCTGGTCTGCGACAATGCGATAGTACTTCTTTGCTCTGGCAACATCCTTTTTCACGCCAAGGCCGCTGACATAGAGACCTGCAAGATTGTTGTAGCCACGGGCATGACCACGTTCTGCAGCCTGTTCATAGAGTGTGCGGGCCTTTGTGTAGTTCTGTTTCACCCCAAGGCCATCTTCATAGAGAAGCCCCAGCTGACACATGGCATCAGGATGGTTCTGGGCAACTGCCTTTTCCAGCCAGTACCTGGCACGTGTATAGTCGCGCGCAACGCCATCCCCTTCCCTGTACATGCGCCCGAGCTCATTCTGCCGGCCTGCATCTCCCTGCTCGGCAGCACTTCTGACCTCTGCCAGAGTTGCAGCAGAGGCCAGGCTGGCTCAGTGCAGTGCCAGCAGACAAAGAACACAACAGACAGCCAGTGTTTGCCGCATGACAGAACCTCCTGAAGCGTCGTGTGTGCGTCGTTGATGGAGAGTGCTGAGGAATGTCGCAGTGTGCTGTCTGAGAGGGGCGTCCAGAGTGCTGTTGCTGTCTGCCTGCAGTGCCTGAGCCCCTGCTGCCTGCCATGGCCATCAGGACAGGGGTAGTGCGTGGGAGGCTGCAACCTTATGGCAGCTCCTGCAGCACCCGGGCTATGGCAGCCGCAGCCCTGACCAGTTCCTCCTGACTGTGATCGCTGCGCACTGTGGCCCGCAGTCTGGCACTGCCCCTGGCCACGGAAGGATAGCGTATGGCAGAGAGCAGTATGCCCTGCTCCTGCAACCTGGCAGCTGCCTGCACAGCCCTTGCCTCATCCCCCACAATGAGGGGCACAATGGCGCTCTGGGTCGAAGCCTGCAGGTCATGTTCCTGCAGGCAGGCACAGAAGAAGGCAGCATTTGCCTGCAGCTGTGCCACACGTTCGGGCTCTGCCTCCAGGATGTCCAGGGCTGCCAGGGCTGCTGCCACAGGGGCAGCAGACAGGGCAGTGGAGAAGATGAAGGGGCGGGCCCTGCTGGTCAGATAGTCAATCAGGGCAGCTCTGCCGCACACAAAGCCCCCTTCAGCACCAAGGGCCTTGCTTGCTGTGCCCACAATGATATCCGGCATGCTGTCAGGCGTGCAGCAAAAGTGCTCTGTTGCCCCGCGCCCTGTGGCTCCAAGCACGCCTGTGGCATGGGCCTCGTCAATCATGGAGAAAAAGCCGTACCTGTCAGCTATGGCCACAAGCTCAGGCACGGGCGCGCAGTCCCCGTCCATGCTGAAGACAGCATCGCTGACAATGATGCCCCTGCGCCCGGCATGCTTCCTTGCCCTGGCAGCAAGGTCAGCCATGTCATTGTGAGCATAGACAATGACCTCGGCCCTGCTCTGCCGACAACCATCAATGATGCTGGCATGGTTGAGCGCATCGCTGAAGATCACGTCTCCCTTCCCGCACAGGGCCGTGAGCACGCCCACATTGGCCATGTAGCCTGTATTGAAGAGCAGCGCCTTCTCTGTGTGCTTGAAGGCTGCCAGACGCCGCTCAAGCTCGCTGTGCAGCACAAGGCTGCCAGTGGTGAGCCTGGAGCCGCCGCTGCCTGCACCCCAGACACGCACAGCCTCAGCTGCACGGGCACGCACCCGTGCATCCCCGGCCAGAGCCAGGTAATCATTGGAGGCAAGCAGG
>CASEWR010000146.1 GCA_949291675.1 uncultured Desulfovibrio sp.
ACCCGAAACTGCCCGAGGGCTCACCCTGTCCGGCAAGGCTGTACAGCCTGTTTGCAGGGGCGCACACACGATCGACCAGGCAGGGTTGAAAAGTCAAGCACTTTTCCATGGCCTGCCTGGCGGTCGTGACGATCATGACGGTCAGGGGGACGGCCGGGGAATGGCCTGATGAACGGTCAGGCTCAGTGCTGCCCCTGTACGATGTTTCGGGCTTGACATGTTTGTCAGCTTTGCCAGGGACAGGGAGCAGTGCAAAAACAGCAGCTTCCTCGCAGGAGAAAGGACTGTACAGAACATGGCTGTACGTCTTGCAGCCAGGCATGCACCCGGGAATGTATCCGATCCTGCACATCAGGCAGACAGACGTGAAGCACAGGGGAATGGGACACCTGAAGCAATGGCTTCCCGGGCAATGGCAGGCGCAGAGCGTCTGGACAGCTTTCTCGATCTGGTCCGCACGTTCCTCAGCAGAGAGCCTGCGACGGATGGTGCCTGCGCTGGCGCAGCCAGCACGTGCTGATGTGCCAGGCTGTGCTGCCGGGCCAGCTGGCGAGGTCACAGCGTGCTTTGGGCAGCGTGGGCAGCATATGGGCAATGGGCAAAGCGGCACATCCTGACCAGGACAGCTTCTGCAGACGTGTGGAAAACCGGCCCCCTCTGAGCAGGCAGACTCTGGCATGAGCAGGCAACTCCCTGCTCACCTTCTGCTCTCACCCTGCTTCCATCCTGCTTCCACAGCCCGGGAGCATGCAGGCCATGCAGCCTTCTCTTCAGACGCTTCAGGTTCTTCCGGTTCTTCCGGTTCTTCCGGCTCTTCAGGTTCTCTGGCTCCCGTACGTCGTGTCAGGCGCAAGGCCAGGCATAGCGGCAAGGCTTCTGGCAAAAGCTCTGTCTGCACCAGTCAGCTTTGCCACAGTCTCTGCAAAGACTGCCAGCACTTCCCTTTCCCGTGCGCTCACAGCTCTCGCTGGCTGCCACATTCCCTGCACCTTACGGCAGGGAATGTCTGACAGCCTGCCAAGGGCTGTCTCCGGCCAGGTATCATGCCTGTCCGCCCAGGACCGCAGGCAGCGCACAAGGCCTGTGCGCAAAATCAGGCTGACAAAGAGGAGAAAGATCCTGCCGGAGCTTCGCTTGTTGTGCAGCGTCATGGGCCAGGCAGCCCCTGAGCGCAGTTCCACACTCAGCGTGTCAAAGTAGGAAAAGCGCTGCACTGCGTCGCGGTAGAGTGCAACAATGCGTACGAACTCGCTGGAAGGCAACGCCGGCTGTTCCCCTGGCTCGGCGCTCTCTGCCGGCTTGCCTGGCTCACCTGCGCTGTTCCGGCTCTCTGTCTTCTCTTTCTCCGGGCAGCTTTCTGCTGTGCCTGCACGGTGTTCTGCCGCATCGCTTATCCGGTCTGTCAGCACTTCGTCTGCAGGCATGCCCGGCAGCAGCAGCCTCTTGCGGGCAATGCCGTATGTCTTTGCGCAAGCGCATAATTCCTCCTGCACGCTCTCGAGAGTGTCTGCACAGATGGACTCTCTATAGCACAAGGGCAATCCATCCTTGTACGCACAGAGGACCCCGAGATGTGCTCCCCAGGCCTCTCCGGGTCTGATCACTATCGAACCTGCGTACGATCGCCACTCTTTGGCTGGCAGGGAGTAGCAGAGGCAAAGCCTTGCCGTATCCTTCTCCCGCCTCTGCCATCTGCACACCCAGCTGTGCAGAAAGCTCTCCCGGTCCCGGTCCTCTATGTCTTCGCACAGCCTGCCAAGCTGCTCAAGCCTGTCCTCATGTGCCCCGAAGACACAGAAGTGAGGGCTCAGCAGAAAGGCAGCTGCATCCTGAACATCTTCTGTCATGGCGCAGAAAACACGCTCAAGAGCTGACATGAGGCCCATTTCCCGGCTGACACACTGGCAGACAAGGTCAAAGGCTGTCACACCCGTGTCCATGCTGTCTGTTTGCCAGTGCGGAGAAACGTCCGCTTCTGCCGGCGTCCTGACCGGGGTCTTTGCCGGTCTGCCCCGTTTCCTGCCACGGCATGGGGCGGCACAGGCTGACCTGTGCGCGCAAACCAGGCGTCATTGGGCATGAAGGAAGTCCCGTCTTCTGTCAGGCGCCCGAGGCAGAGACGGGTATGTTTGAGTTTGCCTGCGACACGCTGTGAGCGTATGCGGCAGTAGAGATAGCGATGGCCGTGCAGGGTGAGGACCTCATAGCCTAGCTCTTCTGGCAGGGGAAATGACAGATTCACATACAGCATGACCAGCCAATACGGGAAAGGCTGTGCGTCTGCAAGCGCACAAAAGCCTGCAGGCAGCGTTTTTCTCTCGGCCGTGACGCTGCCTGTCTCCTGAGCAAGCCTCTGCCCGGTTTTTTTGCCAGGGCCTCTGCCAGGGACAGAGTGCCCTGAATAGTGCCCTGAATAGTACCCTGCATGGCCCTTTGCCAGGCTCTCTCACTGCTTCTCTGCTGGCGCTTCCGGGGTAACTTCCGGGGCAACTGCCCGGGCAAGGCCAGGGAACAGGGAAAGACATTGTGCCAGGCCATCCTGCGGATGCAGGCAGGCAACGCTGTCTGCAAAGCAGCTGAGCAGTTCTTCTTCTGCTGCACGCAGTGGCCGCACAAGCTGCCATGTGTCCTGAACTTTGCAGCAGGCCATCTCTGAAAGCATGGCAAAGGCTGTGTCGATGCCGGCCTTGTGCCTGGCGGACCAGGCCTGCAGCTTCTGCGCAAAGATATTGCGCAGAAGCAGACTGACAAAGAGAAAGAAGATCTTTCCCTGTCGTCGTGCCTCCAGGCTCTTCATCTGGCTGGTGCAACAGGCATCCGGCAGCTGCGCAAAGGTTCTGACACTGTCTGCCGTCACGCTGGCCATACATGCGCGCTCCTCTGCAGTCAGCCCGCAGTCTTCTCCGACAGTCTCCACAACAGATTCCGGTGCAGCAGATTCAGGTGCAGCAGGGTCTGCTGTCAGCCAGGCAACGGGCCTGTCTGCACGCATGTCCGGCATGGTTTCCCCTGTGTTGCCACCTTCCCTGAAAAAGAAGACCCTTCCTCTCAGGCCAAAGGCTCGGCGCAGGCCTGTATGGCGGCAGGGACTGTGTCCATGCCGGCTGCATCCGGGTATTCCAGGTAACAGACAGGCATGCCATGGGGCAGCGCACAGATCAGGGCAAGCCGGGACCAGGCATTTGTGCTGTCCGCTGCCTGCGTGTCTGACATCTCTGACGTCTCTGACATTGCTGCTGCCGCCCTGCCCGCTGCGCCCGTTGTCTTTGTTGTGTCAGTCAGGATGTCCGGCAGGGGGATGCTGCAGGCGAAATACTTCAGGCCGCTGTTTCTCGCAGCCTTGCGCACCCTGTTGCGCAGAAAGGAGTCCCGCTCCTGCGGGCGGACCCTGGCATACGCAGCCCCCAGAGACGAGATGCCGGCAGGAGCGAAGAAGGAGGCAGAGTTGTGCTGTTGCTGGAAGTCATCAAAGGAGAAACAGCCGGCGAAAGAGCCGGCAGCGGGCTGCAGGGCCCAGAAAAAAGCTATCAGCTGCCTGTTGCGCACAAGCCCGCTCCCGAAAAGAGCTTCCAGCTCCTCAGTCAGACCGAACTCCAGGCAGACAGCCTGGCTAAGAAGCCTGTAGGCAGAGTACTGCCCCCTGCTGCCCGGTTTTTCCTCTGGCGTGACAAAGAGCAGTTCAGAGTCCTCATAGTCCGGTTCCATGTCCCTGACCGGGGGAAAGAAGAGCTTCTCAGACCAGTCGACATATGCCTTTCTGCCAGCTCGCACCCTTGCCTTGCGCAGGGCTCCCTCTGGCACCGGCTCGCCTGTGTGCTCAAACCAGGCGTCGTTTGGGATCAGCCATTGCCTGTCAACGGTAAGGCGCCCGAGCATGATGCGTTTGTGTCTGACGTTGTTGCCAGTGCGCTCGGAATGCACACGATAGTACAGACAGTAGTAGTCGTGCACTTTAACGATATCATAGCGCGTGCCTTTGGGGAGGGGATAGCGGAGATTTGCGTACAACATGGTCTGGAAATACGGGAAAAGACAATCCCGGGCAAGCTCTGGCACAGGTAACAATGCACAACTTCTGTTGTCAGGCCCCCTTGCGCAAGCGTACGCCGCGCAGTGCCTGACCTGGCAGCCGGCCTGAACACCGGTCTGGCATCAGGCCTGAACGCCTGCCTGACGTGCTGGTCAGGCAGGCCCGCTGCTCACTGTCCGACGCCCCTGATGGTAATCCTGGGGGCCTCTGGTCGTGTGAGCGGCGAGTGTTTGCGCACATAGTCTGCCACAATGTCACGATCAAGCACTGCCGGCACAGGGAGCTTTGTGCCGGCCCGAAGCGCAGCAAAACGCTTTGTACTGCTGACCAGGTAGTCAGGCACAACCACTCTGTACCTGCCTTCAGGATCCAGCGCCTGCCATGTGCCTGACAACGCTGTGCCAGAAGAAATTGTGCCCGGGGAAGCTGTGTCAGGGGAAGCTATGTCAGGAAAAGACTGCACCCGCACATCCGCGATGCGTGCTCCGGCAGGCTTGCTCTCATCGAGCACATAGCGCAGACCTGCGCAGTGCAGAAGTTCTGTGCGCGGCGCAGACCCGGACGCGCCCTCTTCCAGGGCTGCCACAAGCCGGGCGCCGGAGAGCTCGCGTACCTGCAGGTGATTGCCAAAGGGATGCATGTCCAGGATACTGGCTTCACTGATCATGCCCCCGGGCAGTGCCGAGCGCAGGGCACCGCTGTTGCACAGGGCAATCTGTGCCCCATACTGCCGCCCCCAGGCAAGCCAGGCATCTGTGCTCACAAGGCCAGCCAGGCACTCTCCCCTGCGGCAGGCATCCATGCCGTCAGGCAGAGCCTGAGGCATGTCCAGGCTGTCTGCCGTGGTGCCAAGCACTGTGGAGCGAAGATGCGCAAAGCCTGCTGCGGCCTCTGCCACATATGCTGCCATCTCCCTGTCCAGGGGAGCATCCGGCCCCGGGGCAACAGCCTCGCCCTGCCAGGAAGAGGGCACACCCGTGTCGTCAAAGCACACTGCCAGCTCTCCCAGGTACTGCATGGCCCAGCCGGCAGTGACCACCAGCACAGGCTGTTCGTCTGTTCTGACAACGATGGGGTACGGGCCTGCAGGATGGGGCTCGCGAGCTGTGGCAGGGCCAAGATAGCTGTGACTGTGTCCGCCCACGATGATATCCAGGCCTGGCACTGTGCGGGCAAGCTCCAGGTCCCTGTCCAGTCCCAGATGGGTGAGGGCTATGATGATGTCCACGCCCTGTGCTGTGAGTTCGGCCACAGCAGCCTGCAGGCTTTTGACAGCATCAGCAAAGTGGCTGGTCTGTGCATGCTGCCCTGTCTGCCCGTCCTTTCCGGCCTGCCCGACCATAAAGCTCTGCCCGAGCTTTCCGATCTGCCCGAGCTGTCCGGCCGGCTCATGTGCTCCATGCTGTCCTGCAGGCTCTTCTGCCTGCTGCCCGATTTCTGCCTGTGCTGCCAGTGCTGCCTGCACTGCCGGGCAGGCCCGGGTGTCCGGGATATCGCTGGCAAGCCCCACAATGCCCACCCTGCGGGGGCCATCTCTTCCCTGCAGGGTGACACTACGCCAGGGTATGACATCTCCCTTGTGCAGGTTCTCTGCCAGAGGGCAGCCCGCAGGCGGTGCAAGGTTGGCAGCAAGCACTGTGGTGCCTGAGTGTGCAACAAAGCTGGCAAGTTCCGCGCAGCCATAGTCAAACTCATGATTGCCCAGGGTCATGGCATCATAGTGCAGACGGGCATTGAGGCCTGCCTGAAAGGGCCATCTGCACAAGGCTGCAAAGAGGCTGCCCTGCAGCTGATCCCCTGCGTCCAGGAGAAGGACGTTCTTGTGCGTGCTGCGCACTGTCTGCACACGCGCTGCAAAGCGTGCAGCACCTCCAGGGCTCTTGTCCTGCTCATAGGCAGGATTGCCAGCTGCATCCATACCGGCGGCATGGCCATGGGTGTCATTGCTATGGGCAAGTACAAGGTGAAGAGAACAGTCAGCGTCTGGATCAGCTTTCTGATCAGCCTTCTGACCAGCCTTCTGAGCGTGTCCCGTGCCAGTTCCCATGCCAGTTTCATGCCCGGCGGTCTGCAGAGTGCTGCACCCGCTGCAGACTGCGACTGCGTCCCCTGATGCGGCCAGGGCCTGGCTGACACCGGGAACACCGGGGAGGGTCAGGGCAAGCAGCAGGGCAGCAAGGCCTTTGGCAGGAAGATGTCTGCCCCTGTTCTGCCTGGTTTGCCTGCCCTGTCTGCAGGCCTTGTGATGACTGCGGTGCATGCTCTTCTCCCTGGCGTTTTTGCACACTGGGCACAAAAAGAGGCAGGGTGCACGGTCTGCACAGTGAGGTCTGCACACAGAGAAATGCTGCCCTGCCTGTTGTCAGTCAGGCATGTGTCAACGTCCACGCATGGCATGCTGACTGGTATGACGTTCGCGCTAGCCCTTGAAGAAGATCTTTGGCTCGTTGCGCTTTGCTTCGGGATGTTTGACTTTGGCATAGCCCATGCTCAGGGTGCAGACATGCTCAAAGTTTGCCGGCACATTGTAACGAGCCTTGATCTCCGGCTGGTTCATGAAGGCCTGGGCAAAGCCAATCCAGCAGGTGCCAAGTCCCTGGGCGTGGGCTGCCAGCTGGATGTTGGCAGAGCACAGGGTACAGTCGTAGACGTACCAGGGCGAGGCCTTGTCGCCGTAGATGGCCAGGACATTGTGGGCTTTGTAGAAGATATTGTAGTTCTCGTTCTTCAGCCAGTCCTCATACTGGGAAAGCTCAGGCATTGTCTCCAGGCGGGCAAGCACCCACTGCTTGATCTCGCTGGACAGAGCTTCCAGCTGTTCCTGTCCTTCCAGCAGCACAAAGCCCCAGGGCTGCATGCCGGAACCTGTGGCAGCCTTGGTGCCAAGGCGCACCAGCTCCTGCATGATCTCGGCAGGAATGGGCTTGTCCTCATAGCTTCTGCAGGAACGACGGGTGAGAAGACATTGCAATGCATCCATGCGTACTACCTCCATACGTACTGCCTCCCTGGCATGACTCCGGGGCAGGAAAGTCCGGCATCCTGCTGTCAAAAACAGCAGGGCTGAAAAAAGCGTTCTGAAATGGCAGGCAAGGGCCTGCAGCTATTGGCAAACTGTACTTCTTGCAGACTACCCTGCCGGACCTGTGCTGGCAAGGGGGCTTGTGTGCTGCTGATCCCGGGACTCGCACGTGCTCGCCTGTCCTTTCAGAACGTCAGACCCGGGCTCTGTGCCTTGTTGTGCCACTTGTGCCAGGGAGGCTGTGCTGTCATGCAGCACGAGACGGACAAAAGCAGCCAGCTCCTGCTGGACGCTCAGGCAAGTTTACACAAGTTTTTTGGCACGACCATGTCAGCCCTGGATGTTGAAGGGCAGCTCACAGCACGCCACTGTGTCTGCTTTGCACGTCGAGGGCAGGGGCAGGTGCAATGGTCTTGCACGAGAACCTCCAGTAAGACTTCCTGTTCAACTGCTGATCCGGCCGCAGCCAGAGCGCGTTACAGGCCCAAAGCCTCCAGGCAGGCAAGTCATCAGGGAAGGCATGTATGCTCTCACTGCTCTCGCTGCTCTCGCTGCTTTCATTCTGCCAGAAAGCACGTTCCCGTAATCGGCTGGATCTGTTGGATCGGCTGAGCTGCATTTTCCTTGCCCTGAGAGGCTGTCGGATGTATGTTTGCACTGGGAATGGACTGATTCCGCCCCGACCGAGCCATGCCTAGGTCAACGACCCCGGCCTGAAGGCCGAGACTTGTGAAAACAAGCCTGAGTTGACCAGCCTCAGATCCTGAATGACGACGTTGTTCAGGAACTACGTTACAGACAGGTTCAATCATTGACCCACCCCGGAATGCTTCCTCAGTTCCGGGCTCTGGAAGTCTCCTGTGCAGACAAGCCCGGGTAGGCACGAAACGGCGGGAGATATGTGCCGGTCTGTACCATTGGCGAGGGGAACTGCTTCACCGCAAGGGAGGAGCAGTGTCACGGGTAAACCCGAAGGACCTTACGGTCCATTTTTGAACGAGTAAAAGCGAAACGCCCTTGCGCTTATTCTTTGTTTATGGAGCATGGACTATGTCCGTATCAGTTTTCGTTGTCGACAAACGTGGGAAACCGCTGGATCCATGCCGTCCGTCAAGGGCAAGGAAGCTGCTGCAAAGCGGACGCGCCCGCGTCCACAGGCTCTTCCCTTTCTTCACCATCCGGCTTGTGGACCGCACCCTTGAGGAATCCATCGTTCACCCAACCCTCATCAAGTTTGATCCTGGTTCAAAAGAAACAGGTGTCGCAGTCGTGCGTGTGGAGGAACGCGAGGACGGAACAAGAGTGCATCATGCGCTTGCCTTCGCCAAAATCATTCACAGAAGAGAGCCCATCCACGAGAAGATGCTCGCACGCAAAAGCTACAGAAAGCATCGCAGAGCAAAACTTCGCCATCGTGCGCCACGCTTCGACAATCGCAAGCGCCCCGAAGGGTGGTTGCCGCCCTCACAGCGGCACTGCGTTGATACCATCCGCGCCATTGGGGCAAAACTCATGCGGTACCTCCCCATGTGCGGTTTTGCGGTGGAGACGGTGAAGTTCGATACGCAGAAGCTCATGAACCCGGAAATCTCCGGCGTTGAATATCAGCAGGGCACTCTCGCAGGGAACGAGCTGCGTGCGTACCTGTTGGAAAAGTTCCAGTACGCGTGTGTCTACTGCGGTGCGAAACACGTGCCGCTGACCATCGACCACGTTGTTCCCCGGGCAAAGGGTGGCACCAACAGGGTTTCCAATCTGGTTATCGCCTGCTGCGACTGCAACCAGAAGAAGGGGGCAATGCCGGTGGAGGAATTCCTTAAGAAGAAGCCTGAAGTACTTAAGAAGATCAAGACGCAGCTTAAGGAATCTCTCAAAGGGGCGGCAGCGATGAATACAACACGCAAAGTTCTCCCCAAGGCTCTTGAAGCGACGGGCTTGCCTGTGAAAATTGGGAGTGGTGCACAGACGGCGTTCAATCGCCATAGATTGGGCCTTGCAAAAGAGCACTGGATCGACGCACTCTGTGTCGGGAACGTCAGTGGCATTACGATCCCCGGGGGACTCAATGTCCTGCAGATTTTCTGCATGGGGCGAGGCAGGTACCGGCGCACGAACGTCGATAGATATGGTTTCCCACGTGGCTACTTGATGCGGAAGAAGCGCGTCCACGGCTTCGCCACCGGTGATATGGTAGAAGCCATTGTCCTGAAGGGAAAGCGCCAGGGGCGCTGGCGCGGAAGGGTCCTCGTTCGTACCAAAGGCCGCTTTGACATTCAGACAGCTCAGGGTCGCGTTGCTGGTATTAACTGGAAATACTGCCGTCTGCTCTCCCACAGCGACGGCTACAGGTATGCGTGGCTCTCGCAGGCATCCTGATCTCATGCCTCCTCCGCCTGAAGGCAGGAACTCCCTGATGTGTTTTGGGTGAGCCGTGCCGGATTCCGAATGTGCAGAAAATTCAGAGGCTTCACCACATAGCGCCCTGTTCTCATCTGTCTGTTCCCGTTTGCAACTTCTTGTGTCCATTTCAGTCCCGCAGCGCAAAGGGGCGTGAGGTGGACACTCTTGTTTTGTCAGCCCCCTTTCCTGAAGAGGACACGCTGAACACCCCGAACGCCTGCCAGGGACAGGCTGCTGAGAACTCGCCACAGTACCATCTCTGACAGGGCCAGGCTGCGCGCAAAGAGCTTTCTTTCTCTGCCGGATGTTCCGCTCCTGACAGGCCTGCGTCCGCCTCGTTTCCTGTCACGCTCCAGGCACAAGCCCCCTGTCCGGCAGCACTCCATCCCGTACAGCATACTGTTTCCTGCCCAAAACCTCGTCTGAAGCGCCTGTCGTCTCATACTTTGCGCTGACTGAGTCACAAAGTGATTGAAAAAACACATGGAAATGCCCATACTGTCATGGCTTTTTCCTCATGGGTGTCAGGTATGGGGTTTTCGCTGGCATGCAGGAAGAGCAAAAAACAGCCGGTGTGCAATGGTTCTTCCGTTCGGGTGTACCGTTTTGCAGACGCCTGCACTGCTGCAGGCACATGGCTGCAGCAATTGGAGGGGGCATGAACATCAGGGAATGCGACGTTGTCGTAGCCGGCGGCGGGCCTGCCGGCACCTTTGCAGCCGTGCATGCGGCCAGACAGGGTGCCAGAGTCATCCTGGTGGACAAGGCCTATGTGGGCAAGAGCGGCTGCGGCTGCTTTGGAGCCGGGTCCTTCAAGGCCTACCTCAGGGAAGAGGACAGCTATGACCTCTGGTACAGCAAGGCTGTGGAAGAGGGCTTTTTTCTTAACGATCAGGACTGGCTGCAGCAGCACTTTGCCACCATTGGCGACAGGGTCAGGGAGCTTGAGTCCTTTGGTGTTGTCTTTGAAAAGCATAAGGACGGCACCTACAACCGCATTGAGGGCCAGGGCTCCTCTGCGCAGCGCCCCATCAGGACCCTCATGTTCCATGGCCCGCAGTTCATGGAAATGATGCGCAAGGCCTGTCTTGCCCACAAGGTGGAGATTGTGGACAGGGTCATGTGCACCACCCTGCTCCATGCCAGGCATGATCGCTCAAAAGTGCGCGGCATCATGGGCTTTCACGGGGTGAGCGGCGAGATCTGGCTTTTCAAGGCAAAGGCTGTGGTCCTCACCACCGGTGCCCAGGCCTACAAGTCCCACTATGCTGATTTGCACATGGTCACTGGCGACTCCCATGTCATGGGCCTCAGGGCCGGCGCTGCCCTTGCCAACTACGAGTTCAACTGTCATCAGCTCACCCACACAACCTTTGCCACCCATGGCATGAACATCTCCCAGGGCCTTGGCGCACGCTTTGTCAATGCCCTGGGCGAGGATTTCACTGCAAAGTATGACCCGGAATACGCCTCCCATGGCAATCTCTGGCGCATTTCCGCGTCCATGGCCTTTGAGGTGCACTTCGGGCGCGGTCCTCTCTATCTGGACTACTCATCGTACACGAGGAAGGACTGGGAGCTCTTCTCCCGCACCCTGCCCCTCATGTACCGCTCCTATGTGCAGGCAGGCTATGTCACAGACGACATGGTCTGTCGCAAGGGCAAGCTGGAATGGGTGTCTGCCCTCATCGGCAATGTGGGCTTTGGAGGCGGCCTGTACATTGACCTGAAGGGGCGCACCACCCTGGAAGGCCTCTATGCTGCCGGTGATGCCAGCTATGGCCCCACCTCGGGCGTGGAAGGCTTTTGTGCCTATGCCATGCCTGCTGCCTCCACCACCGGTGCTGTGGCAGGCAGGGAAAGCGCCCTCTCTGCTGCCGGCGTGGGCGAGGTGGAGCTGGACCAGCAGGAAATTGACGCTGCTGTCCGGGAGATGACAGCACCGTTGCGCACCCCCACAGGCGTTGATTCCAGCCATGTGGTCCTTGCCGTACAGGAAGCTCTCTTCCCCTACGATGTCTACATCCTGCGCACAGAAGCAAAGATGCAAAAGGCCCTTGCACGCATCAGGCAAATCAGGGAAGAGGACATCCCCCGCCTGCGCGCTGCAGATCCCCATGGCCTGCGCTTTGCCCTGGAGGCCCGCAACATGGCCATCTGTGCAGAGGCCATGCTCACAGCAGCCCTCATGCGCACGGAAAGCCGCGGCTCTCACCTGCGCCTGGACTATCCGGAAACGGACAACGAACACTGGCTGAAGTGGATTCTCATCACCCAGGGCGAGCACGG
>CASEWR010000147.1 GCA_949291675.1 uncultured Desulfovibrio sp.
GCCAGGTCTTCACCTTGCACAGCAAGCTCACAAGCTCACGGGTCTGCTGTCTCTGTCAGGCCAGTACCTGGGAAGGCCTGTGACACGGCTGCAGAGCCTTCCCCACGCCCTGCATCTTGGCACGCTGCCTTTGGTGGCAGGCTGTGGCATGGCGCCGGCTCTGGCAGATGCAGCAGCATGGCCTCTTGTGCCTGTGTCAGGTGAGCAGCAAGGAATTTTGAGAATTACCCCATGAACAGGCAGAGGCCTTCCCAGGTACTGGCCTGACAGAGACAGCAGACCCGTGAGCTTGTGAGCTTGCTGTGCAAGGTGAAGACCTGGCCACGGCTGGCAAGGCGTTGAGATGATCACAACGCCTGCGCAGGTGGCAGACAGACCGCGTGCCCGTGATGGAGCAGCACAGGCACTGGCAGGCCTGGCACACGTGAGCTTGCTTGCGCAGGGCGTGTACTAGACGGGTAAAGCCGGGCTAGACGGGTAGACTAGACGGGTATTTTTTGCCCGTGTTTTGCGAAAATAGCAGCTTGTTTCAAGATGTTATATGTGGCGAAGGACGCTTTAGACAGGGTAGACGGGTTTTTCCTTAAGAAGATTTTTTTGAGAGTGTGCAATGCAGGCAGACAGCGTGCCTGTGATGTGTCCAGACACAGGAAGGCTATCCATATTGTGGACACCCTCTTTGCCGTGAGTATGTGGACCTGTGACAGCAGACACGTGGCTTGCTTGCGCAAGGCACTGCCCTGGACACGTGAGACATGCCTGCCCATCTGCTGAGCATGGCCAGGGCGTGCCAACATCATTACTGATGACGTTGCACAGGCACCGCGTCTGGCAGATGCGTAGCAGCATGCCGACACCTTCCCACGGAAGGCCGGGACCTGTGACAGCGTATCAATGACCAGGGCGTGCCAGTCCGGGGACTGCTGCCAGACACAGACGCCGGGACACATGACAGACCTTCCCTTTGCCGAGCATCACAGGGCAGAGTTTCAGGCGACAACGTGCGACAAGTCGAAAGGTCCAGCGTTGAAATTTGGGGGTGCTTTTAGGGGTATATTTTGGGCAGTCAAAATTTTTGTCAGCTAATTGCAAACAGTTAAAGGCTTAGTTGCCAGTTAGGAGAAAACAGACTCAAGTTTCTCTTACGCCAAAGCGTAGCTATCTTTTTGGCTCTCTGTGTAGTCATTGTTATGGGGGTATTCCTGGCTCATTTGGTCTTGCCTGAGCAATACAGATGGCTGTCATCAGACGATCTCGACGTGATCAAAGACATGTCTTTGACTATCTTTGGCGGCTTGGCAATGTCCATAGGCACGATGTATTTAACAAGACAATAGAAAGTCTGCGTTGCCCGTCAGGGTGACATCAAGTCCTTGTGGTTCGTCCGCAAGGCCGCCACACATTGGAGATCGCAATCCGGTGTGGCGCCAGTTTTTCGGGCCCTCTTCGGAGGGCCTTTTTGTTTCCATCCGAAAAAAGAGGTCAAGAAGATGGATTACGATGTTATGAGCAGGAGGTGGCTGAGAGCCAGCATGGCAACCTGAGCCCGGGAAGACTGCCCGGAGCTGCCCAAAAGAAAAAGGCAGCACCCGGTTTCCCGAGAACTGCCTTGTGATTGCCATTGCGTCAGAGCAGACGCGTTCAGATGCTGCGCCCGAGCTCGTATGCCTCCTGCACAGCCGGCTGTCCGGCAATGGCCCCCGGTTCATAGACACCCTTGCCGCAGATGATACCGCGCTCTGTCGAGCCCTCAAGACATCGGGCAAGGCCGCGCAGACACGCAAGCGTACAGTCCATGACGGACTCTGTGTCTTCTGCAGAGGTCATGATGTAGACAAATTCCTTGTTTTTGATGGTCAGCCATCTGGCCACAGTGCGGTCTATCACTGCCTTCAGCTGGGCTGAGACGGAGTAGAAATAGACAGGACTTGCCAGTACCAACACATCCGCTGCCTGCATTTTGTCCAGAATGCCTGCCATATCGTCGTTGATACTGCAGGCACCGTCATGCTTCTTGCAGAAGTAGCAGGCGCGACAGCAGGCAATATTCCTGTCCTGCAACACAATTGTCTCTACACTGTTGCCGCTTTCCATTGCGCCGCGGGCAAAGGCCTCGCAGAGGATTGCAGAATTGCCGTGCCTGCGCGGGCTGCCTGCCAGAATGAGAATGTTTTTGCTCATGGGGGAATCTCCGAAGTTGTGGGTTTCTAGTGGGCTATGCCCGCTTTCCTGCCCTGGTATGTCCTGGTTCATGGGCAGACAGGCTCTGTACCCGGAGCAGATATGCCCTCTGTGAAAGACCATGCAGTCTTTGACGGGAAAGCAGAGGACAGAGCGGGGTACAGAGCCTGATCTGGAGGAAATGGACGGAGGATGTGGGCAAAACAGCGCTGCTGTTCTGTCCGGCTGCAGCTGAGTCAGCGTTTCTGATCAGCGTTCTGAGCCGGCTTTCCTGGCCGGCTTTCAAAGCCGGTTTGCTTACTCGGCTTTCTGAAGATGGCTGCCGTAGAAGCTGGTCAGCTTGTGCATGACCGCATCTACGTATTCAGGGACATAGTAGGTTTTGATATGGGTGGCACCGGGAATGAGGAAGAGTTCCTTGTCCTGTGTGCCTGTGGCAGCAGCAAAGGCCTCTTCAGACATGTAGCGTGAGTCCGCCTTCTCGCCGGCAATGAGGAGCAGGGGCGCAGAGATGAGCTCAAGCTGGTCCCTGGCATCCCAGGTCATGAGATCCATGAGGCTGCTGGTGGTGAAGCTGAAAGTGGAGTTGGGATGACGATGGGTACGGCCGTAGTACAGCATGCCTTCGCGGTAGAGGTCCGTGGGAATTTTGCTGATGGCCTCATCCGTCAGGGCATCAAAGTCCACAGTACCGCTGAGGCGCACTTCTCCACCTGCCATCTCCAGGGCACGGGCCTCGCAGGCCTGGGCCAGACGCTCCTGAATGCTGTCCTTCTGAGTGCCCATGTAGCCTTCGCGGCGCACTTCGCCGGAGTTGAACATGCTCAGCGTTGCCACTGCCCTGAAGCGCTTGTCGGACTTGGCAGCATTGAGGGTGTAACCGCCACCGCCGCAGATACCCAGAGCGCCCAGGCGGCTGGCATCCACACCAGGCCAGGTGCTGATGAAGTCCGCCATGCCGTGTATGTCCTCGGTGCGGCTGGCAGGCCTGTCCGTATGTCTGGGCATGCCTTCACTGGCGCCCTGGAAGGCTGCATCTGCTGTGATGGTGATATAGCCCTGTTCCGCCAGACGCTGGGCATAGAGGCCTGCCACCTGCTCCTTGACGCCGCCATTGGGATGGGCCACCACAATGGCAGGCCAGGCGCCCTTGCCGTCATAGCCTGCCGGCGTGTAGACATTGGCGGCAATCTTCAGCCCGTGCAGGGTGTATGTCACAGGGTGAATGTTCACCCAGCCAGCCACGTTCTCCCTGATGGCGCCCTGATAGACCAGCCCGAAGGGATTGCCCTCTGCTGCCTGTACAGAAGCGCAGCTCAGCACGGAAGCCACTGCCAGTGATGCCACAAGTGTTTTGCTCATACTGTTCTCCCCTGGCACACAGCCAGAAAATTCCTGCATATTTTTTGAAAGGTTACGATCTGCCTGCCTGCTTGTCCTGTGTCCCATCCTGCGCCTGCCAGGCTTTCAGCACGGCATCAAGGCTTGTCCTGGCAAGGTCTGCTTCCTTTTCTCCCACGCTTGTGGCCAGCACCTGCACAACATCATGCAGCTGGCTGGCACTGATGCCCACCACAAGGCAGCAGCGCAGATGCGAGCGCAGCTGGGCAGGAGCAGGCAGGGCTGCCAGGGCCGAGACAGTTGCCAGCTCGCGCTCCTGGAAGGTGAGCACGTCACGGCAGAAGATGTCGCCAAACAGATGTTCCTTCAAAAAGGTGTCGATGACAGGCGCAAACTCGTAGATGCGGCCGCTGGCAGGCCTGCCGATGATGGCTGTCTGGTTGGCAGTGCCAAGGGCACGGATGTCTGCACTGGCAGGCAGCGGTGTGGCATCAGCTCCTGCGACATCAGTGATGCCCCGTGCCTTGCGCTCATCCAGCACGGACAGCAGCACATTGAGGCCTGTGAGACTGCGCGGAAAGCCTGCATAGGCGTACATCTGCACCAGCACTTCCCTGACCTCGCTGATGGTGAGGCCTGCGTTTAATCCTGCATGCAGGGCTGTTTTCAGCTTGTCTTCGGCACCCATGGCGCAGAAGGCGGCAATGGGAACAAGACGCTGCTGCTTTGTGCTCAGGGCCTGCACGGCTGCAGGCGCAGCAGCCTCTGCTGCTTCAGCTGCCTGAACACTTCCGGCAGCTGCTGCCGGCTGTGCAGACAGCTGAGGCATGACAAGAGCGCAGAGCAGGGGAAGCAGGAGACGCAGACAGACGCTGCGCACACGCTTCCCGGGGTCTGGGGCTGCAGTACTGGTATTGTGCATGTCATATGCTGCTGCCCTGGCTGGTGACGGACACATGCTGGCCATGGGGTCCTCCTGATGAGCTGTGCGCTGCTGTGCGCGCAATGGTGACAAGGACAGGATGGCGCACACCCCCTGTCCCGGCGGTCCCGGCGGTCTCCTGCGCGGCATCGGCATAATACCGGCATAACACCGGCATACGGCCGGCATTCATGTGCCCTTCAGGCTCGTCCCGGACATGAAAAAGCCCGTGCACAGGGGGTGCGCGTCATGGCAAAACCATACAGAGCCTGCAGGTCAGCAAACCAGACGCATTTTGGACTTTTCCTTGCCTGATCCGCTCTTTGCCCGTGTGCTGCTGTGCTCAGGACTGTTCTCGGGGCTGTTTTCCGGGCTGTTGTCAGGCGGCCCACTGACGCATCACAGGCGCATCACAGGTGGCCAGCGGCGGTTTTTCGGGGGCCGTACGGTCACGTTTCAGGGCCCGGGAGGAGAGAAAGCCCCGGGGCTTTTTTTGTCCCGGCAGTCAGCACCCTGGCCCGGCACCATCAGGCCCGGCACCCTCTGGCCTGCTGTCTTTCTTCTCGTGCATGCCAGAGGCCTGCATGCCAGGAGCCTGCGTGCCAGGGACCTGCGTTCCGGCCCGTTCCCGCAGGTCCGTTCTCCGGGGTCTGCTCTCTGCACCTGTTCTTCCGGGCTTGCAACAGGTGCGCAGGCGACACAGCCTGCCCGACTGTCTGCCCACTGCCTGCCGTAAGACGGCAGGCTGCAGACGTGCGGGTGTGGTGTGCCAGACGCGTTGTGCCAGACGTGCTATGGCAGCTGTGTCGGAGCCTTGTGCTCAGCTTCGCTTGCTGGCCACGTCCTTGCGCGGCGGAGCGCCAAAGAGGCGCTTGTACTCCCTGTTGAACTGCGAGGCGCTTTCATAGCCTACTGTCAGGGCAGCAGAGCCGGCATCCATGCCTTCCAGGAGCATGAGGCGCTCTGCCTCGTACAGGCGCAGGCGCTTCTGGAACTGCAGGGGGCTCAGGCTGGTCACTTCCTTGAAGTGTCTGTTGAAGGTGGAGGGCGCCATGTTCACGGAGCGGGCCACGTCCTCCATGCGCAGGGGCTCGCTGAAGTGCTCCCGCAGCCAGGCAATGGCTCTGGCAATCTGACTGTCCTGGGCACCGCCGCTGTTGAACATGCGCAGGCATTTCCCCTGGCTTCCGCAGAGCAGATAGTAGTGTATCTCGCGCAGCAGCATGGGCGCCAGCACAGGAATGCGTTCCGGGGTGTCCAGCAGGACGACCAGGCGTGCAAAGGCCTGCAACAGATCCCTGCCAGCCTCAGCCACAACGACAGGGCTCACCTCACTGCTGTCCATGGCAGCCCCTGTGGCAGCCCCCGTGGCAGCCCCGTTGTCAGTCACAAGGGAGGGCACTTCCGAGATGAGCTGACTGATGCAGCGCCTGTCCAGGCGCACGGACAGCGAGAGAAAGGGCTCTTCGGGACTGGCGCCGGTTATGTGGAAGACGCCTGGCATGTCCATGCCGACAGTGACACAGTGCTGCTCACCGTAGTTGGCCTCGTGATCGCCGATCATGGAGCGTTTGTAGCCCTGGACTACCAGGGCAATCATGGGATTGTAGAAGCAGCGCGTGGCTGAGACAGGGGCATCAAAGCGACTGATGGCAAAGCCCGGGATGGCTCCTTCCAGTCTGCCAGTTGCCGGAAGCAGGTGCACAAGCCGTTCCTTCAAAAAGGCATTGAGTTCAGAAACAGTGTACATGCAAGGCCTCCCGCTCCGTCGCTGGCAACAGTCTCCGCAACCATAATCGTGTCATCTGTACCATGCCGGGGCAGGGGCAAGGATGCCTGATCCGCCGGGAAATTTGCCTGATTCGCCCACTTCCCCCTGCAGACGCAGCAGTGTGCCAGTGCAGGGGCTGCTTCGTAAAGCGTTCGCAGCACATCTGCATCCGCGCATCTGCGCATACGCCCTCACCCGGCTTCACCCCGGCTCGCCCTGACGTTCCATGCCGTCCCATGCCGCACAGCTGCCGGACAGAAAGCGGGGGAAAGACGGGGAAAAGACAGCAGAATGAGGGCGGGAGGACGGGAGCGACAATGCGGGCTTTCCCCGGTTCCGGTCCGCTCAGGTCAGGGCAAACAGCAGGCTAAGCGCTGGAAATAGCTGTGGACATTCCTGCAAAGTGCGTCTATCTATCCTCAGTTTGTCTCTGGAACAGACGACAGGACAGTCTGGCTGTCCGTGCAGTCTTTCCCGCATCTTCCTTCCATCTTCCCTCTGAGCCCCGCAGCAGGGGCCAGCAGCCTTTCACGGGGTGCCCGGTGCCGGATTTCGCAACACTTGAAAGCCTTCGCAAAAACCATCCTGCCTGGCGTCTGCTCTGCGCCCAGCACGCGACCCTCATCATCAGCTTTCTGCACAGGGTCTTCATTGCCCCCAATGTGCGCACCATTTCCCAGGCTGACCTTGTTGAAGCACTGGAAGACGAGCTCTACACCCTGCGCGAGCTCTACGGGCCATCCTTTTTCCCAGAGCCTGCAGTCAACTATCTCAACGACTGGGCAGAGAACGACAAGGGCTGGCTGCGCAAGTTCTACCCCCATGACTCTGACGAGCCGCACTTTGACCTCACGCCTGCCACGGAAAAGGCCATCAGCTGGATTACCAGCCTCACGGAGCGCGCCTTTGTGGGCACGCAGTCCAGACTGCTCATGATTCTGGAGCTGCTGCGCCAGATGGACCAGGGCTCGCAGCTGGATCCGAAGGTGCGCCTGGCAGAGCTTGTGAAACGCAGGCGCGCCATAGACAAGGAGATAGCCCAGCTCAAGGCGGGCAGGATGGTCCTTCTTGATGACACAGGCATCAAGGAGCGCTTTGCCCAGTTCGAGCAGCTGGCCAGAGAGCTTCTGGCAGACTTCCGCGAGGTGGAGCACAACTTCCGCATGCTGGATCGCAGCATACGCGAGCGCATTGCCAGGGGTGATACAGGCAAGGGCCGCCTGCTGGAAGCCATCATGGGCGAGAGCGACTCCATTGCCGACTCCGACCAGGGGCGCAGCTTCCGTGCCTTCTGGGACTTTCTCATGTCCGAGTCCAGACAGACCGAGTTCACAACCCTGCTGCGGCGTGTGCTCTCCCTGGAGCCTGTGCAGACCATGCATCCGGACCCGCGCCTGGCCAGGGTGCACTATGACTGGCTTGAGGCTGGCGAGCATACCCAGCGCACTGTGGCCAAGCTCTCCGAGCAGCTGCGCCGCTTTCTGGACGATCAGGCCTGGCTGGAAAACCGCCGCATCATGCACATTTTGCGCAGCATCGAGACCAGAGCCCTGGCAGTGCGTGACACCCTGCCCAAAGACAGGGAGTTCATGCCCCTGGACAGCGCCCAGGCAGACATCGAGCTGCCCCTGGAGCGCCCCCTGCACAAGCCGGGCATCAAAATCATGCTGGATGACGCCATCCCCGAGGAGGGCACAGCCGAGGGGGATGCCTCGGCACTCTTTGACCAGGTGATCGTTGACCAGGAAGAGCTGCGCAGCTTCATTCGCATGGAGCTGCAGACAGCCTCCGAGGTGACCCTGGCCAATGTGCTGGCAAAGCATCCCCTGCGCCACGGCCTGGCAGAGCTGGTAGGCTATCTCCAGGTGGCCGGGCACTGGCCCGGGATAGCCGTGGACGAAGACGTGCCGGAAACGGTGCACTGGGTCACGGAGACCGGCCTGCAGCGCTCGGCACAGGTGCCGCGCATTATTTTTGCCAGAGGCTGAGGCGCGTTCCGGGGCAGACATTTCAGTCCATGTGCCGGGCTGTCCGGCGTCCCGGGTGTCCCCGGGGCCCGCACTGACCTGTGGCATGCTGCCAGTCTGAAGCAGGCTGAAGCTGAGCCCGACATGCTGATTCTGGACATGCTGATTCAGCCAGGCCGCATACAGCCGGCACCCCGGCGTTCCACGTTTTCTCAAGGCATTTCCGGCACCTTCCTTCTTTCCCCCTTTTTCATCACCTGCAACCCCTGGCTTCCCGAGGTATCTTATGGAATCCAAAGAGTACAAAGCACCGGCAGGAAAGGCAGCCACAGAGCTGTCCCCACTTGTCGTGACTCTTTTGAAAAGCGTTCTCTATCGCGAGGACAAACCTGCCCTGTGGGAGGCCCTGCTGCGTTTGCAGGCCCAGGTTGCGGACTATGTGGCAGTGCTCGGTCTGGAGCTGATCTGCGATGAGTCCGAGGGCTATGCCTATCTGCGCTCCTTCCCGGACACAGCAGAGGACGATGCGACAGAGGAGACTGCCTCTGAGGAGATGCGCATTCCCCGTCTGGTGTCACGCAGGCAGCTCACCTACCAGGTCAGTCTCATCCTTGCGCTGCTGCGCAAGAAGCTGGCGGAGTTTGATGCAGGGGGCACAGAGACCCGCCTTGTGCTCTCGCGGGACGAGATTGTGGACATGGTGCGCATCTTCCTGCCCGAGAGTACCAATGAGACAAAGCAGTCTGACAAGATAGCAGCCCAGGTGGAGAAGATTGTCGAGCTCGGCTTTTTGCGCAAATTGCGCGGACAGGAGAGCGCATACGAGGTGCGCCGCATCCTCAAGGCCTTTGTGGATGCGCAGTGGCTGTCAGATTTTGACGAACGCCTGGCAGAGTACCAGAAGGTTGCTCAGGGCAGAGAAGGGGGCTTTTAGGCATGGCACATGCAGCAGACACACAGGCAATGTTTGATGGCCTGCTCTCGTTTCTCACAGGCTCTGCCCCTGCAGGCTTTCGTCTGCAGCACCTGGAGCTGCTGAACTGGGGCACCTTTGACGGGCGCATCTGGCGTCTGGAGCTCGGGGGCAGCAACGGTCTGCTCACTGGTGACATCGGCTCAGGCAAGTCCACTCTGGTCGATGCCATCACCACCCTGCTGGTGCCTGCCAACAGAGTGGCCTACAACCGTGCCGCAGGCGCAGAGACCCGCGAGCGCACCCTGAAATCCTATGTGCTCGGCTACTACAAGTCCGAGCGCCAGGGCGAGCTCGGCTCGGCAAAGCCCGTCTCCCTGCGTGACTACGACAAGTACTCGGTCATCCTGGGTGTCTTTCACAATGCCCGCCTGAACAAGAACGTGACCCTGGCCCAGCTCTTCTGGATCAGGGATCCCGCAGCCCAGCCCGAGCGTCTCTATGCGGCAGCAGAGCGCGTACTCTCCATTGGCAAAGACTTCTCGGGCTTTGGCAGGGACATCAATACCCTGCGCAAGCGCCTGCGTGCTGCAGACGTGGAGCTGCCGGCCAGTTTTGCCCAGTATGCCTCCTGGTACAGACGCCGCTTCGGCCTTGAGCACGAGCAGGCCATGGATCTCTTCCATCAGACTGTCTCCCTCAAGTCCATTGGCAATCTCACGGCCTTTGTGCGCAATCACATGCTTGAGCCCTTTGACGTCAAGTCGCGCATTGATGCCCTCATGGCCCACTTTGACGATCTCACCAGAGCCCATGCGGCAGTGCTCAAGGCCAGAAAGCAGATTGAGGCCCTGGTCCCTCTGGTGGCGGACTGCGACCGCCATACAGAGCTTGTCAGGCATGCGGACGCCCTGCGCCTGGGGCGCGAGGCCCTGGCACCCTGGTTTGCCAGCTGCAAGAGCGACCTTCTGCTCCGGCGTCTGGAAAAGCTCACCCAGGAAGAGGCAGCTGCATCTGCAGCCATTGTCAAACACGAGGAGGAGCGCGACAGGCTGCGCGAGGAAGAGCGTGATCTGCGCAAGGCCATTGCCGAAAACGGCGGAGACCGTCTGGAGGACATTGACCGGGAGCTGCGCCAGCTCAATGCCGAGCTCAAACGCAGGCAGGACAAGGCTGCCCGCTATGCCAGCCATGTGCGCGCCCTGGGTGTGCCGGACATGAAGCCTGCAGTCACTGCAGACGGCTTTGTGGCCCAGCAGGCGGACTTTGTCAGCCTGCGTGCAGACTTTGAGGACGCAGAGGCTGCCCTGCAAAACGCCCTCAGCGAGCAGCAGGTACAGCTCTACCAGCAGAAGGCCAGGCACAGCGAACTCAGTCAGGAAATCCAGGGCCTGAAGGCCAGAGGCAGCAATATTGACGAAAAGCAGGCTGCCCTGCGCCGCACCATGTGCCAGGAGCTGCACATCAAAGAAAGCGCCATGCCCTTTGCCGGCGAGCTCATTCGCGTGCGCGAGGAGGAAAAGGACTGGGAAGGCGCCATTGAGCGGCGTCTGCACGGCTTTGGCCTCTCCCTGCTTGTGCCCGAGGAATACTATGCTGCTGTGGCAGCCTGGGTGGACAAGACACATTTGCGCGGACGCCTGGTCTACTACCGGGTGCGCCCCATGCTCCAGAACGCTGACGGCAGAGGCCGCGGCGAGGACCTGCATCCCCTCTCCCTGGTGCACAAGCTGCAGATACGTCCGGACTCTCCCTTCTTTCTCTGGCTTGAGCGCGAGATCATCCAGCGCTTCAACCTGGCCTGCTGCCCTGACCAGGAGACCTTCCGCCGCGAGCCCAGGGCCATCACCATGGCAGGCCAGATCAAGGAGCCTGGCGGACGCCACGAAAAGGATGACCGCCATCACATCAGTGATCGCGCCCACTATGTGCTCGGCTGGACCAATACCGGCAAGATTGCTGCCCTGGAAAAGGAAGCTGCCGGTCTCAAGAAGGCCATGACTGCTGCGGACAAGGAGATTGCCGGCCTGAAGAAGGAGCAGGCAGTGGTGCGCAAGAGTCTTGATGTGCTCTCCAGGCTTGGCGAGTACAGGGACTTCCAGGAACAGGACTGCGCGCCTGTGCTCAAGGCCATTGAGCGCCTGAAGGACGAGCGTGCTGCCCTGGAGCGCACCTCGGATCTGCTGAAGACCCTCAAGGAACGCCTGGCAGGCATTGAGCAGGCGCAGAAGAAGGTTGAGGCAGGCCTTGATGACAGAAAGGAGAAGCGCTCACGCATAAAGGAGCGCATGGCCCATGCCGGGACGCTTAAGGAAGAGGCTGACAAAACTGCCGCAGGGGCAGGCGAGGAGCTCAGGCGACAGTACGGCTTTTTGCTGGACATACGCGCCGGCATGGACGGGGCAAGGGAGCTCACAGTGGAAAACTGTGATGCCGAGGAGCGCAAAATGCGCGAGAGCCTGCAGTCGCGCATTGACAACGAGCAGCAGAAGATACAGCGCACCAGCGATCGCATTATCCGCGCCATGACCGAGTATCGGGCGGCCTGGCCCCTGGATACCAGGGACGTGGATGTGGATCCGGCTGCTGCAGACGAGTATCGCAACATGCTGGCAGCCCTGCAGGAAGACGATCTGCCCCGCTTCGAGGGCAGGTTCAAGGAGATGCTCAACTGCAACACCATCCGCGAGGTGGCCAACTTCCACGCCCAGCTCAACAGGGAGCGGGAGACCATACGCGAGCGCATTGCCAGGATTAACGAGTCCCTCACGGGCATTGACTACAATCCGGGCCGCTACATCCGTCTGGAAGCCCAGCCCAGCACGGATGTGGAGATCCGTCAGTTCCAGAATGACCTCAAGGCCTGCACAGAGGGCTCCCTCACAGGATCCGAGGACAGCCAGTACTCTGAGGCCAAGTTTTTGCAGGTGCAGAAGATCATCGAGCGCTTCCGCGGTCGCAAGGACACTGCCGAGACAGACAAACGCTGGACTGCCATGGTCACGGACGTGCGCAACTGGTTTGTCTTTGCAGCCAGTGAGCGCTTCCGCGAGGATGACAGCGAGTACGAGCACTATGCAGACTCGGGCGGCAAGTCCGGCGGCCAGAAGGAAAAGCTGGCCTACACCGTGCTGGCAGCCAGTCTTGCCTATCAGTTCGGCCTGGAGGCAGGCGCTGAGCGCACGCGCACCTTCCGCTTCGTGGTCATTGACGAGGCCTTTGGCAGAGGCTCGGATGAGTCAGCCCAGTACGCCCTGCGCCTGTTCGGACAGCTGGGCCTGCAGCTGCTCATTGTCACGCCTTTGCAGAAGATACACATTATCGAGCCCTTTGTGTCCCATGTCGGCTATGTGCAGAACAGGGAGGGCAGGTACTCGACCATCATCAACCTCACCATCGAGGAGTATCGCGAGCAGCGCGAGCGCATTCTGGCTGCAGACAGAGTCAGTACGACAGATGCTGCACTGCCTGATGCTGCAGCTGCGGACACGGCAGCAGAAGCAGCACAGGCTGCCCAGGCTGCACAGGCAGCTGCCGGGAAGGGCAGTGCGCTGCCTGCGGAACAGGCCGCTGCTGCCGAGCCTGCCGAGTCTGCCAATGAGGCTGAGGGGGCCGAGGCATGAGCATGCCCTGGACCAGGCCGTCCGACATCCGCTCCCAGCTGCAGAAGCTGTGGACGCGCGGGACCCTGCTGGCAGAGCTTGTGCAGGAAACAGGGCTCTTTCCCCTGCGCCTGCGCTGCAAGGGCCCGAAGTCCCGGGAGCTTGGCGAGCACTTTGAAGAGGTGCGCTCCTGGGTGGCAGAGCTTCGCAGGGCAGCTGACAGGGGCGACTTTCGCCTGGAAATGACGCGCATCAACGATCGCATTCTCGGCAGCAACGAGCTGCCCTGCGCTGTCTGGCTGGACAGTGTGGAGGCGGCTGTGCGCCTTCTAGGCAAGATGCAGGAGATGCGCAGGTTCAGGGACATGCTTGCCCTGACAGACAGGCGTAGGCCTGTGCTGCGGTCCTGGCTTGCGAAACGGCCCATTCAGGCCCTCACGCTGGCAGCGGACTGGCACCTGCTCCTGGACATCATTGACTGGATGGAGCAGCACACACGTCCCGGCATCTATCTGCGCCAGATGGATGTGCCCTGCGTGCACACCAAGTTTGTGGAGGCCCACAGGGCAGTGCTGGCAGAGCTCCTGGACCTTGTGCTGGCTCCTGAAGACATCGACAGCACAGTAAAGGGCACAGCAGCCTTTTGTCAGCGCTACGGCTTTACGGACAAGCCTGTGCGGGTCCGCTTTCGTCTGCTGGATGCAGACCTTGCCACAGCCTTTTTCGGGGCAACGGACATCACCATACCCCAGGTGGACTTTGCCAGGGTCACGCTGCCTGTGCGGCGCGTCTTCATCACTGAGAATGAGATCAACTTCCTGGCCTTTCCGCCCTGCAGGGACAGCCTGGTCATCTTCGGAGCCGGCTACGGCTTTGAGCATCTGGCAGCAGTCCCCTGGCTGCAGCATCTGCCTATCTTCTACTGGGGAGATTTGGACACACACGGCTTTGCCATTCTCAACCAGCTGCGCACTGTCCTGCCGCAAACAGTCTCCCTGCTCATGGACGAGGAGACCTTGCTTGCCCACAAAGCGCTCTGGGTCCGGGAGCCTGAGCCCAAAAAGGCTGAGCTTGTCCATCTGACCGGGGAGGAGGCAGGCGTGTATGAGGGCCTGTGCGCAAATACCTGGGGTGACCAGGTGCGCCTGGAACAGGAGCGTCTCAGCTGGGACTGTGTCCGCCGGGCCCTGGCAATGCTGTGCTGAACGCCCTGGACAACGGACCCCGGCCTGACACAGGTCGCTCCGCCGGCAGGCGGGTAGCACTTGACACAAAGCCGGTTTTTGCCCGTTGTTGTCCGTACAGTTGACACAACCGCGCCAGCGAGACGGACCTGATGCAGTGCCATAGCTGCTGCAGCATCTTCTCCTGTCTCTGCCAGGGAAGCAGCTCAGGCATGGTCTGGCTGACAGGTGTCTGGCCCACACAACAAAACACTCGTAAAAAACTGACATCTCTGACAGTGTTTTGCTCATTTCTGCAAGTATCAATATGCTGTCTGAGTTCGTATCGGAAGATACTGCAGGAAGCAGAAAAAAGAAGTGGACACTCACGCTGTGTATCTGTAGAGTCTTTTGCGTTCCGCCAGATGCAGAACTGCTGTGATGAGTGCCGCGATAAGTGCTGTGACGAGTGCTGTGAAGAAAGCTCTCAGCCCGCAGGCTCTGCATTGGGAGCGAAAGACAAACGCACATCACAAATGCACATCATAAACGCATACGACAGCGTAGAGACACAATCGGTACAACACCTGATACACCCCGGAAAACCCGGATGAGAAGAGGACCAAAGCGATGCCGGATTTCGCAACACCCAGAGAGCTTCATGAACACTCCCCCTGGCGCCATCTCCTTGCCTGGCAAAGAACTTCCATCACCAGTTTTCTGCACAGGTTTTTTGTCAACAGCACTGCAGGCACTCTCCCGGAGGCCGGGCAGACTGAAGCCGCAGCAAAGGAGCTCTGTACCCTGCATTTTCCCCGTATTCCGCTGGAGGTTTGCTGTGGCTGAAATTTTATTTGAGACATACGAGCTCAGCAGGAGGCTGACAGAACGTGGCATTTCCCGAGAACTTGCCGAAGTTCTTGCTCTGCTGAAGCTGGGGGAAAGACAGGAACAGACCAGAGCCATCACCGCCCTCAGAGATGAGCTCTGCTGCCACGAGTACGTCAGCTGGTCTGACAGGACCAGGGTTAATTTCCCTGATACACTTGAATTCTGCAGGAAGCTGACAGAACACGGTGTTTCCAGGGAACTTGCTGAAGCACTCACCAGATTTGTGTGGGGAGAGAGAAAAGAACTTGCCAGGCTCATTGCTGCGATCAGGGAGGAGTGTGGCAAATGCAGAAATGGCTGCAGTGTGCAGCAAACCAGGTTTGAATTCCTTGACACGATCGAATTCAGCAGGAAGCTGACGGGCTATGGCTTCCCCAGGGAGCTGGCCGAAGTTTTTGCTCAGCTGAAGCTGGAAGACAGAGAAGAGCTGGCCGGATGCATTGCAACCATGAGGGGTGAGCTCCGCAAGCGCGAGGGAATCTGCTGGTCTGATGAGCTTAACCCGCATTCCTTTGACTCCCTCGAATATCGCAAGAGGCTGAGCCAGGCAGGGTTCACAGAAGAACAGGCTGAATGCATTGCTTCCATGTTCGCTGCACAGGAAAGAGCTTTTCATGCCGAGATTTGACGGGATGTGGCAGAGTACAGGACTGCACATCAGAAGAGCTCTGCGCAGACGCAGAGTACCAGGCCCTGTCTCCTTTCCCGGACGCAAGGCCTGGCATGATGAGGTCTATCCCCCCCCAAAGTAGCCATCTCGTCTTTGGTCAACAGCCTGAAAGGCGTATCCAGCAGACTTATCCGCAAGAAAGGCTATCCCTCGATCCAGAAAAAACTCTGGGGGGCTCGCTCTGGTCGCCAAGCTATTTTGCCGGAAGCTGCGGAGGAGCGCCTATCTCTGTCCTGCGTCAGTATATCGAAGCCCAACGAACGCCCAAGGTATCTACTCAGCTAGGCAAAAGTCAATTTTTTTCAATATATTAAACAAATCTGGCTCCAAAGATGTTTCTGGTTGTACAATGTATTTTTGACTACTGTTAATGCATATTCTCTGCTTATCAGATGTAATTTGCCGTGAAATACATCGAAACATAGAAAACGCACTAACCTGTCTAAGTATTTTGAATTATTTGATTTTGTTGAGATTCAGCCCAGCTGAGTAGATACGTCGGGATTGTCAAAGGCTTTGAGTGTGCTCCCTGGATGGCCGGTTTGCCCTCCAGGCTTCCGGGTGCCTTTCTCGCGAGGTGTTTCTCCTCGCGCCAAATCCTTGGAACCTGGATCCCCGGGTAAAAAATAAGGTATCAGCCTAACGTACTCAATTACTTAGCTAAAGCAAAGAAAAGATTGTATTTTTCATCATTACACTTTGTGAAGTCGTCGGTACTTATGATACCTTGCAAAAACTAAAATTTACAAGGTAACAAAATGCTTTCCCAAAGCACTCTTTCCCTGGTAAAATTGCTTGAATTACCAATAGAT
>CASEWR010000148.1 GCA_949291675.1 uncultured Desulfovibrio sp.
ATCGGCTCTGGGAAGGCATTCAGAAAGTGCCCCCCAGCCTTTGTCCCCATGTTCGCAACCCCTTCTAAGGAACAGTATATATTGCATGTTCTGCTTCTGACAAGAGAGGCTGCAGGCAACGTGCGCTGTGCACACCGGCTGCCATCTGGGAGCTGCTGTTCAGAAGCTGCCACACTGGCAGCCCGGGACAGAGGAGACGAGCCCGGGGTGTTCAGGCCTGTCCGGGTTAGTGCTCGCAGGCAGGTTCTGCGCTGTCTTCCTGCACGGCTTCGGCCGGGCAACAGGGCTTTGGGAGCTGGTCTGGCTGCACAGTGCAGTGATAGTGATAATGATAGTGCACTGTGGCTGCGCCGTGTCCGTGCTGGCCGTGTCCGCCGGCATGGTCGCCGCAGCGACCGTGCTGCCCGCGCTGACCTTCTTCATGCTGAGCACTGTCCTGGTCACAGTGCTCAGGGGTCTGACCAAAGGCTGCGCCATGTCCGTGGCCCTGACCAGCGCTCTGGCCACCGCGTCCGTGTCCGAAGCCCTGGCCGAAACCCTGGCCTCGACCCTGACCATGTCGTCCCTGGCCGTTTCCCTGTCCGTAACGGTATCCGCGCGATGTGTTCTGTTCTTCTGTCAACATGATATTTCCTCCATCAAGTCTGATATTGCAGCCGCCAAGCAGCGCCTCAATGGTTCTGCGCCTGGCTTCTGCCAGGATGCGGCAAAGTGTCGGGGTGGAGACGTTCATGCGGGCTGCGGCTTCCTGCTGAGACAGGTTTTCCGCATCCACAAGCCGCATTGCTTCCAGCATGTCCAGGCCGATGATGGTGTCTTCGGCCTCTTCCCTGCTGCCATCTTCCCCCTGCGGGACTTCTGCGCGAAAGCAGGTGCAGTCCGGAACATAGGCTATGGTGCGGGGCTTGTTTCGTCTGAGCATGACAACCTCCTTTGTGTTTGTTGAAACATGTTTCATATATATGCCAATTCTCAGCGATGTCAACAGTTTTCAGGAAAAATATTTCATAAAAGTGCAGGACAGCCAGGCAGGACAGGAGATTTATGAAAAATCTTTCATAAAATCCCCGGTGAGTCGATCCTGCCTCTTGACTTTTCCGGGATCAGCCCCATGTTTGCCATGCTGCTGCACGTCTTCTGTGCGTTCCCGGTTGCAGGAGCAGGCATGGGACACAGCTCCCTGAACAGTCCGGCAGCCAGGCGGACTGTCATGCCCGCAGCAGCCAGGAGCCGCGCACAGCTGGGAACACAGAACCATGCATCAGTGCTGGAACAACAGTGCAGGAACAACAGCATATTCCTGCTCTTTTGCTGCGGATACTGCCAAAGCTTTTGATGATCATGCTGCTGATCTTGCTGATGACGCATGCCGGCTGCTGCTGTTTCGACCTTGACTTTGGATCGGAATTTGAGAGATGAAATAGAAAAAGAATTTCTATTTCGTACTGTTTCACTCCAAAACTCAGCGAAGAACAGTCTTCGCAAGGCACGACTATGGAAAAGTTTCTCGTCACAGGCATGAGCTGTGCAGCCTGCAGTGCCAGGGTGGAGAAGGCCGTCTCAAGACTTCCCGGTGTCACCTCCTGCTCGGTCAGTCTGCTGACTAATACCATGGGTGTGGAAGGCACGGCCACAAGCCAGGAAATCGTTGCTGCCGTGGAGAAGGCCGGCTATGGCGCGTCTTCCCTGGGGCAGAAGAAAAAGCAGAACCAGGGACAGGCCGGTACTGACCAAGGCTCTGCCCAGTGCACAGCCAACTGTCCCGCTCAGGGCACGGAAGCAGCTGCCGCAGGCCTGAAGAAGTTTCTTGTCACAGGCATGAGCTGCGCAGCCTGCAGTGCCAGGGTGGAGAAGGCTGTCTCAAGCCTTCCCGGTGTCACGTCCTGCTCGGTCAGTCTGCTCACCAATACCATGGGTGTGGAAGGCACGGCCACAAGCCAGGAAATCATTGCTGCCGTGGTGCAGGCCGGCTATGGCGCGTCTTCCCTGAGCCACGGTCAGGGCCACGGTCAGGGTCAGGGCCAGGCTGCAGCTTCCCGGGGGTCGGATCTACCGTCTGAAGACATCCTGGCAGACAAGGAGACGCCCGTGCTCAAACGGCGCCTCATCACCTCACTTGTCCTGCTTGTGCCGCTTATGTATGTCTCCATGGGCCATACCATGGCAGGCTTTCCCGTGCCTGCCTTCCTGGACGGCAATCCCATGGGCATAGCCCTGGTGCAGATGTTCCTCGCCTTTGCCATCATGCTCATCAACAGGAAGTTCTTTGTGAACGGCTGGCATGGCGTGCTCAACAAGGCCCCCAATATGGACACCCTGGTGGGGCTCGGCTCGGGCGCAAGCTTCCTCTGGAGCATTGTGGTTCTGTTCAGCATGAGCAGGCATGCCGCTGACGGCAATGCCGCAGGCCTCATGGAGGACATGCACGGGCTCTACTTTGAGTCTGCAGCCATGATCCTTGCCCTCATTACTGTGGGCAAGATGCTGGAGGCCAGATCCAAGGGCAGGACAACTGACGCCCTGCGCGGCCTCATGCGCCTTGCGCCCAAACGCGCCACCCTCTGGCAGAACGGCCAGGAGGTGGACGTGCCTGTGGAGCAGGTGCAGGTGGGCGACATCTTTGTGGTGCGTCCGGGTGAGAACATTCCTGTGGACGGCGAGATTGTGGAAGGCCACAGCGCTGTGAACGAGGCCAGCCTCACAGGCGAGAGCATTCCCGTGGACAAGGGCCCGGGCGACCAGGTCTCTGCAGCCACTGTGAACCAGTCCGGCTTCCTGCGCTGCAAGGCCCTGCGCGTGGGTGAGGACACAACCCTCTCCCAGATCATTCAGATGGTCAGTGACGCAGCTGCCACCAAGGCACCCATTGCCAAGATTGCAGACCGTGTCTCTGGCGTCTTTGTGCCTGCTGTCATCTCCATTGCCCTGCTGGTGACCCTCATCTGGCTGCTGAGTGGCGAGAGCCTTGGCTTTGCCCTTGCCCGCGGCATTGCCGTGCTGGTCATCTCCTGCCCCTGCGCCCTCGGCCTGGCCACGCCTGTGGCCATCATGGTAGGCAACGGCCTTGGTGCCAGAAATGGCATTCTCTTCAAGACTGCTGCCTCCCTTGAGGAAACAGGCCGGACAAAGATTGTCGCTCTGGACAAGACCGGTACCATTACCAGTGGTGAGCCGAAGGTCACGGATATCGAGCCTCTGGCCGTGACAGAAGAGGAGCTGCTCTCCCTTGCCAATGCCCTGGAAAGCCGCAGCGAACATCCACTGGCCAGAGCCATTGTGCAGCATGCTGACGAGCGCAACCTTGCTGCAGCAGGTACGGTGACAGACTTCAGAGCCCTGCCCGGGCAGGGCCTTGAGGCCATGCTGGATGGCACAAAGCTTGTTGGCGGCAACCTTGCCTGCGTAAGCGCTGTTGCTGAAGTGCCCCAGGGTGTGCGTGACAGGGCAGTGCAGCTGGCAGAAGAAGGCAAGACGCCGCTCTTCTTTGCCAGGGGCACGCAGTTCCTGGGCCTCATTGCTGTGGCGGACGTCATCAAGGAAGACAGTGCCGAAGCCATTGCTGACCTGCGTGCCATGGGTATCCGCGTGGTCATGCTCACTGGCGACAATGAACGCACAGCCAAAGCCATTGGCAGACAGGCTGGTGTGGACGAAGTCATTGCCGGTGTCATGCCTGACGGCAAGGAACGCGTCATTCGCGAGCTCAAGGAGCAGGGCAAGGTGGCCATGGTGGGCGACGGCATCAACGATGCCCCGGCCCTGACCCGCGCTGATACCGGTATTGCCATTGGCGCAGGCACAGACGTGGCCATTGATGCTGCCGACGTGGTGCTTATGAAGAGCTCCCTTGCTGACGTGCCTGCAGCCATCAGGCTCTCCAGAGCAACGCTGCGCAACATCCATGAGAATTTGTTCTGGGCCTTTATCTACAATATCATCGGCATTCCTGTGGCAGCAGGTGCCCTGGTGCACAGCTTCGGCATTGCTCTGAGCCCCATGCTCGGTGCAGCAGCCATGAGCCTCTCCAGCTTCTGCGTTGTCTCCAACGCCCTGCGCCTCAACTTTGCCAGAATCTACAAGGCAGCACCTGCTGCCGAAACGGCATCCGCCAAGCCTGCACACATTTCTTCTGACACTGCGACAACGGATCCGCAGGCTGAACCCGCTCCGCAAGAAACTTCTTCCAGGGAGGAAGAGACCATGATCAAGACCATTGGCGTCAAGGGCATGATGTGCCCCCATTGCGAAAAGCACACCAAGGAAGCCCTTGAAAAGATTGACGGCGTTGTCAATGCCACTGCTGACCACAAGGCCTGCCAGGTTGTGGTGGAAATGACCCGCGACGTGAGCGAGGATGAGCTCAAGGCTGCCGTGGCCGCTGCCGGCTACGAGTACCTCGGCCTGAAGTAGTCATTCGTTCCCCCACGTGCCCGGCAGGGCACACCCAAAGTCTGTCTGTGCAAGACAATGCACGGGCAGACTTTTTTCATGCCGTCTTTTCAATACCTTGCTGTCTTCCCAATCTGTCTTCTCAATCCCCTGCTGCCGCCATCTTCCCAAAATCCCCTGCCAGCATCCTTCCTGCGTCCTGCGTGTGCTTTCAGGGCAGGGGGCAGGCTGTCGGCAGCGTGTTTTAGCCTGCGTGCACGTTGACAGCCGGGGTTGTGTGACTTAGTTCACAAGGAAGATGCATTCACAAGAAAGATGCATTCACAAGGAAGCTGCCTTGTCTGCCAGAGAGCGCCTGCAGGCCAAAAGACAGCTGACAGAGGCTGCAGGAGCCTGGCAGCAGACAGGACAAACAGCCCGACACACGTTGTGTGTTTTTGCAACAAGACAGGAGTTCTCCCCATGGACAGACGTACTTTTCTCGGTGCAGGCACTGCTGTGGCAGCAAGCCTGCTTCTTGCGCCGCAGGGACAGGCAGCCAGCGCAAAGGCCGCTGCGGACGGGAAGGAGATTGCGCTGCCTGCCCCGGACAGAAGCGGCGGCAAGCCCCTGATGGCATGCCTGAATGCCAGGCGCTCCGAACATACGCCAGGCAACAGGGATCTCACTGAGCAGCAGCTGAGCAATGTTCTCTGGGCTGCCTGCGGCATCAACAGAGACTCCGGCAAACGCACTGTGCCCACTGCCTTAAACCGTCAGCGCATCGGCGTCTACGTGGCCCTGAAGGACGGTGTGTGGGAGTACCTGCCCGAAACTCACGCCATCAGGCGCGTGCTCATGGGCGATCGCCGCAAGGAGATGGACGGCTCAGCCTGCATTCTCCTTTTTGCAGCACCTGGCAAAGACCCCTATGCCGGCGTGCATGTGGGCTCCATGTACCAGAACGTGGGGCTGTACTGCGCAAGCGAGGGCCTGGCCAACTGCGTCAAGCACCAGCGCCACGATGCCCTTACTCCGGAACTTCCCCTGCAGGAAGGCTGGGAAATCATCATGCTGCACTGCATCTCCCGCTGAGAGCAGAGCGCAGCTCTGAGTCTGTTAGGTGTCTGACCTGGCACAAGCCAATTGGACAAAGGTCGGGGCGAAGCGCGTTCCGGCCTTTTTGCATCTGGCCGCGGGGCAGGGGGCACTTTGCCAGGCCCCCTGTCCGCCTGCGGCCCGGAGGTAGCGTATGAAGATTCTTGCCATCAACGGCAGCCCGCGCAAGACAAAGAATACCGGGACCCTGCTGCAGTGCGTGCTTGAGGGTGCCGCAGCAGCTGGTGCCGAAACCAGTCTTGTGCAGCTGGCAGATCTGCACTTCGGGGGCTGTATGAGCTGTTTCGCCTGCAAGCGCCTCAACGGGCCCTTCTACGGCCGCTGCGCCAGAAAGGATGACCTCACCCCTGTGCTGGAAGAGGCCCACGAAGCAGATGTGCTGGTCCTGGGCTCTCCCTTCTACTACGGGGCAGAGAGTGCCCTGTTGCGTGCCTGTGAGGAGCGGTTGTGGTTCCAGTACTCTCGCTACGCTACGGAGAAGAGAACCCTGGCTCCTGCAAAGAAGGCCTGTGCGCTTCTTTTCACCATGAACATCAGGGAAGAGCAGCTGCCGTACTTCCCGCACAAGAACTCTGTCATCAGCAACAACAAGACCTTCATGGAGCGTATCTTCTCCTGTCCCTGCGAGGTCTTCTGCTGTTTCGACACCCTGCAGTTCGATGACTATTCGAAGTACGACAACGAGATGTTCGACCCTGTGCACAAGATGGAGCGCCACAAGACGGTTTTTCCGCAGGACATGGAGCGTGCCAGGGCCTTTGGCAGGCAGCTGGTGAGCTGAAGCAGAACACAGACCGGTTCAGCCCGGTTCAGACCGGCCTGATGCACGCCGGTTCAGCCCGGCAGTGCCGCTGCGAAGATACAGGGACGCAGGCAGACGAGACCAGGGGCTCTCTGCCTGCGCTCTCTCTTCTGTGGTCAAGAGGAAGAATACCATTGGCTCAACGTCGCAGTTCGGGCTGGGATGGATGGGATGTACAGAGCATTCTCAGTCCGTCATGCAGACATGCAGGCTTCAGGCCTTTCCCAAGCTGCCCCCTGAGCCTGCGCATATGTCTTTGTCATACGGAAGCATAGCAATACAGCTCTGCTTCGGCGGGTGAGATGAGCTTGTGGCTGGCAAGTTGGGTTGCCACCAGAACAGGGCTGACTTCAAATTCAGCGGCAACTTTTTTGACATCAGCCTGGCTGTACTTTCCTCCCGTATGTTCCGTGATCAAGTCTACTGGCATCAGGAATTCAGCTCCGAACGCCAGCTGAGCCTTCTGCCGAAAGGTAGAGCTATCGGAAAGGATGAGCCATTTGTCATCTTGCTGGCGAAG
>CASEWR010000149.1 GCA_949291675.1 uncultured Desulfovibrio sp.
GGTGTTGCCGTGGAGGACATTGCCGCCCTTGGCATTACCAATCAACGCGAGACAACCATTGTCTGGGACAAGCGCACAGGCGCGCCCTTGTGCAATGCCATTGTCTGGCAGGACAGGCGCAGTGCGGCCATCAGCGACGAGTTGAAGAAGGCCGGCAGGGCGGATCTCATTGCCTGGAAGACAGGCCTCATCCCGGATGCCTACTTCTCGGGCACCAAGCTGCGCTGGATCCTGGAGAACATTCCCGGTGCCAGGCAGGAGGCAGAGGCCGGCAACCTGCTCTTCGGCACTGTGGATACCTGGCTGGTCTGGAACCTGACCAAGGGCGCTGTCCATGTCACAGACCCATCCAATGCCAGCAGGACCATGCTCTTCAACATCCACAGCGCAACCTGGGACAGCGAGCTGTTGCGCCTTCTGGACATCCCTGCCTCCATGCTGCCCGGGGTGGTGCCGTCCTCAGGCATCATGGGCGAGGTGCATGCCGAGTTCTTCGGGCGTCCCATTCCCCTGGCCGCCATAGCAGGGGATCAGCAGGCAGCCACCTTCGGCAATGCCTGTCTTTGTGAGGGCATGGCCAAGAACACCTACGGGACGGGCTGCTTTCTGCTTCTCAATACCGGCGAGGCAGCGCGCACAAGCCGCAACAATCTTTTGAGTACAGTTGCCTGGCAGCGCGGCAGCAGCATGCACTATGCCCTGGAGGGCAGTGTCTTCATTGCCGGCGCAGTGGTACAGTGGCTGCGCGACGGTCTGGGCTTTGTGCAGTCGGCAGCACAGGTCGAGAGCCTGGCCTCGACAGTGCCGGACAATGGCGGCGTGTACTTTGTGCCTGCCTTTGCAGGGCTTGGCGCACCCTACTGGGATCAGTATGCCCGCGGCACCATGGTGGGCCTGACCCGCGGTGTGACAAAGGGGCATATTGCCAGGGCAGCCCTGGAGGCCATTGCGCTGCAGACCCTGGACATTGTGCAGTGTATGGAAAGCGACAGCGGCCTGCCGTTGCGAACCCTGCGCGCAGACGGCGGTGCCAGCCGCAACAACATGCTCATGCAGTTCCAGGCAGATGTGCTCGGCGTGGCTGTGGAGCGCCCTGTCATCACCGAGACCACAGCCCTGGGTGCTGCCTTCCTGGCAGGCCTTGCCACAGGCGTGTGGCAGAGTGAGGAAGAAGTGGCGGCCTTATGGCGTCTTGAGCGCAGATTCGAGCCTGCCATGAGCCAGGACAGACGCAGGGAGCTTTTATACAACTGGCACAGGGCAGTGGAGCGCGCAAAGGCCTGGGAAGAGCCTGCATAGGGCAGCCTTGTGCTGCCAGTCGTCCCGCACCTTCTGTCTGCAGGGACAACAAAACAAGGGGGCGAAGAAGCTCTTTGCTTCTTCGCCCCGCAACTTGTGCAAGACCTGACAGTCCCTAGCCGGCAAAGGCCTTTTTCAGGGCATCAACGCACATCTGGCCCATGCAGTTGGTGGTGCCTGCCGTGGAGGAAGAGGTGTGCGAGCCAAGCACCACGTTGGCAAGGCTGTACCAGCGCTCGTCACTGGGCGGCTCGGCGCAGAAGACATCCAGGCCTGCGCCATAGATACGCTTTGCTTCCAGGGCTTCGAGCAGGGCTGCTTCGTCTACAAGCTCGCCCCTGGCAGTGTTGATGAGGATGGCGTCCTTCTTCATGAGAGCCAGGCGGTCCTTGTTGATGAGATTCCTGGTCTCTTCATTGAGCAGACAGTGCAGGGTAATAACATCGCAGGAAGCGCAGATCTCGTCCACACTGGCCTGCTGAATGCCGTACTTTTCGGCAAAGTCCCTGTCCATATAGGGGTCATAGGCAAGGATCTTCATGTCAAAGCCTGCTGCGCGCTTTGCCACGCACTTGCCCACAGCACCAAGGCCGATGATGCCCAGGGTTCTGCCAAAGATGTCGATGCCTGTTTCCTTGCCCCAGTCTTTGTTGCGGCAGCGGCCGTCGATCTGCACCACCTTGCGGGCCACAGCCAGCATGAGGGCAAAGGCAAAGTCTGCCACGGCATTGGAGTTGGCGCCCACAGTGCGGGTGAGGGCAATGCCCCTGCGCTCGCATTCGGCCACGTCCACATTGTCCAGGCCCACACCGTAGCGGGCAATGGCCTTCAGTTTCGGGGCATGGGCCAGCACATTGGCATTGCAGGGGTCAACGCCCAGAATCAGGGCCTCGCAGTCAGCAATCTTCTCGCACATGGCCTCTTCGGAGAGGATGGCGCCTGTATCATTGCGCACAATCTCAAAGCCGAGCCCTTCCAGCTGGGTGAAGAGGTCAGGATTGCTTTTGCCATAGGAACGGGGAGTGATGAGAACCTTCATGAATATCTGATCGGCTTCCTGCCCTGTCTGCGGGCAGAAGATGCCGCCTCCTTTGCGTGTGAACTCCGGCTGCCCCTGGAGCAGCGCCCACACTCTAGCCCGCCCATGGCCTGCTTGCAAGCAGGGGACAGGCAGGCTTGCAGGAGGGGATTGCTGCCGCAAGGGTGTGGCTGACAGCCGTCAGACAGAACATCTGCCAGGGCAGCAGGGCACAGGGGAAGTGGGGACTGACCACGACTCCCGGCTGCAAATCAGGCGCCAGGCGTAGTGGAGTCTTTGGGAGAAAGCCTGCCTGGACGGGCTGTTGTCCAGTTGGAGACTGCAGAAGTCTGGCTGGGGTCTGGCAGCGGCGAGCCTATGGGCGCGCTCATGACGCCTCCTTCGGACATGTTGTTGCGTTCTGTGATCGGCGAGTATGCGGTGGAGACTCCGCCGGCAATGGTGTCGAGTTGTTCGTCTGACAGAGCGACGGCCTCAGACTGAGAATGTTGTTTGCGTGTGCTGTTGTCTGACATGATGGTTCACTCCTTTGTGCCTCGCAGTGTTCGAGAGTGGTATGGGGGACTGCGGCTGTGCCACAGGATGTTCTGCTGCCCTTTTGCGGGCAGCTGTCCGGCATGGTGTGGCTTTGGCTGACGGGTCGTCTGAAGTGCCTGTCTCAGGCAGGGTCAGCAAGAAGGTGTTGCAGTTTTTTCCGGCCCTGTAAATGTGCACCATGACGAGGTTCTCAGAGGTACTGGTCTGGGAGGCAAGTTCCCTGACAGCGTTTTCGTCACTCGGGAGAGCGTACAGACCATGCGCTGCGCATCAGGCAGCAGGCTCGGCAGCTGGGCCAGGGCTTCTGTCGTCCACAGGGAAGGCACAAAAAAGCAGCGCCCAGCAAAAGTGAGCGCTGCAGGCAGACGTGAAACCCGATGGGACTACGGCAAGGTTAGAGTGTCAGCGATATCAGGCAGCAATGAAGCTTTGTGTTGCCGGAGAGCACATACTTTGTGTGTTGTCTGTGCTGCAGACCGGCGAC
>CASEWR010000150.1 GCA_949291675.1 uncultured Desulfovibrio sp.
CGGAAGCTTTCGGACACGTTCGGACGTCATTCGGCATCATGACAAAACCTATGGATATTTTATGGAAAGCCTCTGGTCTGCAGTAATTTTGAGCATTGTGGAAGGTCTGACGGAATTTCTGCCTGTCTCTTCCACAGGCCATCTCATCCTGGCCGGTGACATCCTCAACTTTACAGGCGAAAAGGCCTCGGTCTTCTCGGTCTTCATTCAGCTCGGCGCCATTCTGGCAGTGGTCGTGCTCTACTGGCAGCGCTTCTGGGGCCTGTTGCGCCCGAGGGCCGATCAGCGCTTCTCAGGCCTGTACGGCATCTTTCTGCTCATTCTGACCTGCATTCCCGCCTGCGTGCTTGGTCTGCTCTGCCATGACTTCATCAAGGCATACCTCTTCACCCCTGCCACTGTGGCAGTGGCCCTTATTGTGGGCGCCATTCTCATGATTGTGGTGGAGCGGCGCAGGTTCACCATCACCAGTGTGACCCTGGATGACATGACCCCGAAGCTTGCCCTTGGCATAGGCTGTTTTCAGTGCCTTGCCCTGTGGCCGGGCTTCTCGCGCTCTGCCTCCACCATCATGGGCGGCATGATCCTCGGTGCCGGCAGAAAGCTTGCCGCTGAGTACAGCTTTGTGGCTGCAGTGCCCATCATGGTGGCTGCCACAGGCTATGACATGTTCAAGAGCATACAGCTCTTCACAACAGCGGACATTCCCTTCCTGGCAGTGGGCTTCATCGGCTCCTTTATCTCGGCCCTCATTGCCATCAAGGCCTTTATTGCCCTGGTCGGACGCATGTCCCTGGTGCCCTTTGCCATCTATCGTCTCATTCTGGCACCGCTGGTCTTCTGGTTCATGGTCTATTGATGCCAGGCGGGCAGCTTCCTGTCACAGCAGGCATCACAGCAGATATTGCAGCAACAGTGCTGACAACAGACATACCAGCATTCATTCCAGCATTCATTCCAACATTCATACCAGCTTTTTTGCATGCACATCAGGTCTTCCCGCGCCTGATGTGCATCTTTACTACCCGGGCTTTGCGCCTGCTCCATCACAAGCAGCGGGAACGTACGGGAGGTGGAACATGGAAGCATCCTGCATGGAAGAATATCGCATTGACGAGTATCGCATTGAAAAGGACAGCATGGGCGAAGTGCGCGTGCCAAAGGACAAGTACTGGGGCGCACAGACAGAGCGCAGCAGGGTGCACTTTCCCATTGGTGCGCCTGCCAGCATGCCCGGCCAGATCATTCATGCCTTTGGCCTTCTGAAAAAGGCCTGCGCCCTTGCCAATGCAAGGCTCGGCGTGCTCAGCCAGGACAAGGCTGAGCTTATAGCCAGGGTCTGCGATGAGATCTGTGCAGGCAAACTGTGTGAACACTTTCCCCTGGTGGTCTGGCAGACAGGCTCAGGCACCCAGACCAATATGAATGTGAACGAAGTCATTGCCAATCGCGGCAACGAGCTTGCCGGCACAAAACTGCTCCATCCCAATGACGATGTGAACAAGTCCCAGAGCAGCAATGACACCTTCCCGTCCGCCTTGCACATTGCAGCCGTGCTGGAGCTTGAGGACAGGCTTGTGCCTGCACTCACGGCCATGAGTGCATCGCTGGCTGCCCTTGAGGAAAAGAATGCCGGCATTGTGAAGTGCGGCAGAACCCATCTGCAGGATGCCACCCCCATCTCCTTCTCCCAGGAGATCAGCGGCTGGCGCACCATGGTGGAGAAGGGCAAAACCTTTGTGGAGGCAGCCCTGCCTGGCCTGCGCGAACTTGCCCTGGGCGGCACTGCCGTGGGCACTGGTCTCAATGCCCCGAAGGGCTTTGCCGAAGCTGTGGCTGAGGCCATGGCCGAACTCACCGGCAAGGCCTTTGTGACAGCCCCCAACAAGTTCCACTCCTTAACCTCCAAGGACGAGATTGTCTTTGCCCAGGGTGCTCTCACTGCTCTGGCAGGCAATATGATGAAGATTGCCAATGACGTGCGCTGGCTGGCCTCTGGTCCGCGTCTGGGCCTCGGGGAAATACGCATTCCCGAGAACGAACCCGGCTCCTCCATCATGCCCGGCAAGGTCAATCCCACCCAGTGCGAGTCCATGACCATGATTGCTGTCCAGGTCATGGGCAATGCCACAGCTGTCAACATGGCAGCCTCCCAGGGCAATTTCGAGCTCAATGTCTTTTTGCCCGTCACTGCCAGAAACTTCCTTGAGTCCGCACGTCTGCTGGCAGACGGCCTCAACGCCTTCCGTGTCTTCTGCGTGGACGGCATTGAAGCCAACAAAGAGAAGATGGCTGACAATATGAACCGCTCCCTCATGACCGTCACAGCCCTGTCCCCAGCCATTGGCTATGACAGAGCAGCACAGGTGGCCAAGAAGGCCTTCAAGGAGAACATTACCCTGAAGGAAGCCTGCCTTGCCCTGGGCTTTTTGGACGAGCAGGCTTTTGATGAGCTCTATCACCCCGAGCAGATGATCTGAACAGGAGAGGGCGGAAGATGGGCAGGGCAGGAGATGAGCATGTGAGGCGCGAAAGGGGGCGTGCCTGAGAGATGCGTCTGAGAGGTGCGCCTGAGAGATGCGCCTGAGAGGTGTCTGAAGGGCGTCAGCTGCCTTTGGCAAGCCCCGGACACACAGGAACACAGCATCAAAAACGAGGGTGCAGGGCTGTACTCAGGGTGTCCGGGCAGAGCGTTCTGTGTAAGGAATACCAGGGGGCAGCCTTGCGACTGCCCCCTGGCCAGCACCCTTGTTGTTTCGGAACCCTGACCGCAGCTATCTCAATACTGCGGCCTTTTTCCGATCCAACTGTCACGAACCGCCAGCCCGCCAGTCTCGCGAAACAAGGAGCAAAAGACACCGAACTTGCACCTTGATGCCTCCACTCCCCTGTGCGGGTCTCACAGGAACACCAGCCATCTTCCTTGCACTCGATGCCTGAGCTCCCTTGTGCAGTGAGTCGCACAAACGGGTGGCAGGAAAGCTGCCACCCGCTTCAGCACGCTTCTTGAGACTAGTCCCATGCCGGAAAAGTCCTGCGTCAGCTTTTTTCTGTGTTCCGGCATGCCGCACGGACCAGTCAGCCTCGGTAACCATGCCCTGCCACATAGGACCTGATCACTCGTGACAGAGAAACCATAGCATAACTTTCAGGAGTGTACACAGGGAATTTTGTCTCGATCCATAGCTGTGTGGACTACAGGACAGAAATTTTTTGCGCCGGCATGGTGAAATGTCGGGTCATGCGGGTGTTGCAGCACTGTTCAGGACAGTCAGACACAAACGTAGTCTGCGAAGATTACTGCAGAAAGTCTCACTGTCTCCCTCAGACTCCTTCATACCCTGAAACTGCCTGTTCTGTCAAAGCAGTCCACTGACTGATGGACAGAAATTTCAGATCAGGCAGCTGAGCCAGGCTGCCCGTTCAAAGCTGCGAAAAAAGCTGATGTCCCTGGTCCTGATCCTGGTCCTGCTCCTGCTTCTGCACAGGGGCCGGTTGAGGGCTGTGCGCTGTGCCTGTGGAATGGGGGCACGTGCGAAGGGCCCGGGACGCAGACAGCCTGCCGAAGTGCCGACAGGACTTGCGCGCAAGTGCCCGGGGACTTGCCTGGCAGACATGGCCCCTTCTCCGGCTTTGCCCCCGGCGACGGGGCTGCACACAATGTGTGTCCTTCGCCAGTCAGGATGTCCGGACAGACGAGGAACTGACAGCGTGCCAGTGTGCCGGAAAAGGGCTGTCCTGGACGTGGCACCCCTTTGCAGGGGCACGCCGCGCAGGAATAGAGTCCACACAGGTGCAGATTCAGGCTGCAAAGATGCTGTACAGCCTCAGAGCGGGGCAGTACACTGTTGTACACATCTTGTTCATGGCGACACCTTGCGCCAGGGAGGCCCTATGTCCATACGCTCTGTCTCTGCTGCCCTTGCCGGACTCTGCCTGGTCACTGCCGGTATCAGCATTGCCGGCATCAGCATCGCTCCTGAGACTGCCAGGGCAGAGAGCACACGCTATTACGACGCCAGAGGCCGCTATACAGGCTCCAGCAGACCAGGGGCCGCGGGCAGCACCCGCCACTATGACAGGCAGGGCCGCTACACTGGCTCCACGCGCACGGACAGTGCCGGGCGCAGCCGCTACTATGATGCCAGAGGACAGTACGAGGGGACCAGTCGTCCCAACAGTCGCGGAGGCTCGGACTTCTACAATGCCCGCGGCCAGCGTGAGGGCTCCTCACGTGCCAACTCCCGCGGCGGCTATGATTATTACGATGCGCAGGGGCGCTTTCAGGGTTCCAGTCGTGCCAACAGCAGGGGCGGACACGATTTCTACGATGCTCAGGGCAGACGCCAGGGAAGCTCCAGACGCTGAGCGAACTCCATGTCCTGCCCGGCTTTCTGACACGCCCGGACACATCCGGACACAGCAGGGCCGGTCAGCGGGGGCTGAAGCTGTCAGCCAGAGGCCATCAGTCAAAGATAATCGGACGGGGACCATCGGCCGGAGACCATCAGCCAGAGACGTTCTTCACCCATTTCGCGCACATTTTGCGGAGGAAGCATGTTCGCAAGCCTGAAACGCCTGTTTGGTCGCAACACTCAGACACAGGAGCGACGCTGGTACGAGGGGCCTCAGCCTGTGGAGCAGCTCTTTGAGGAATATCTCGCCTCAGCTGCTGCCACAGAGCTCGACAAACGGGCAGATGAGCTGATGCATGGAATGTCGGATGGCAGCATTGGTGAAGAAGGCTGGCGTGAGATGGTCGAGCTGGCAGCACAGGGCTCAATGCTTGCCCGCTACCACTCGGCAATACTGCTGATCTGGTCAGGTGACCCCTCGGAGCAGGAAGCGGAAACCTCCATGCAGCTTCTGCAGGAGCTTGCAGAGCTGAACTTTATGCCTGCAATTGCTGCACTCTGTGCACTTGTGACACCAGAGGAGCTTGTTGCATGCGGGCAGGAAAAAGTCGGGCAGGAAGAATTCGGGCAGAAAGAATTCGGGCAGGAAGCACAGCTGCGGACAGTGGTCGCCCATGCCTCACAGGGCTCGGTCTGCTGCACCCTGCTTTGGGCCCGAACCTGCCGAAGTACCCTGCTCACTGCTGCGAGACTGAGGATGGCAGGCAGCTTCTGGCAAAGCTTCTTCTTCACGCAGCCACGACCGGCAGCCTGGATGCCCTGCGCATGCTCTGTACCCTTGAGGCGACCTGCATCCCCGGCATCTTTGATCCTGTGCAGCCTGAAGAAACCATGGCACTGCTGACTGAAGCTGCCGGGCAGGGTCATGCTGACATCATGGTGCTGCTGGGCAGGGCATACCTGGATGGCATTCGCACAGAGCGCGATGAAGAGACGGCCGCACAGTGGTTTGAGAAGGCTGTTGCCGCCGGAAGCCTTGATGCCTGCAGTGAGCTTGCCGCTCTGTACATGGGTGCAGCTGTGGCCACAGAAGACGAGACACAGCAGCGCAGTCTTCTGACACAGGCCAAAACCCTGCTTGATGCGGGCTGTGCGCACAATCATGCCCCCTCCATGGTCAACCTGGTGCGCTGCAACTTCCTCACAGACCCTGCAGGATACGAGACAGAGGAGGGACAGCAGCAGAGCCTTGCCCTGCTGCACAAGGCTGCAGAGCTTGGCGAGACGGAGCCCTACCTGGACGTGCTCTTCCGCATGCTGGATCTGAGCGACACGGACAGCAAAAGGCAGGAGCTGCTTGCCCTGCTGGAAGAACCCATTCTCGAAGGGAATGCAGCAGCCAGGCTCAGACTTCATCAGTTCGGGCTTGCTCAGCCAGGCCTGAGTGCTGAAGAGGCAAAGCAGACACTGATGTCTGCCATCGGCGCAATTGCCGCGCAGGACAAGTACGGTCCTGCCTGCGCCTTTCTGGCAGAAGTGTACGCCATGGGCATGTATGAACAGGAAGGGAGCGACGAACTGGCCAGGGAATACATTGATCTGGGCAGGGAACTGCGCAATCCGCGCTGTGTGACCCTTGACATGCTGCTGGAGCAGGGCTTTTTTGAAATGCCGCATGTGGAGATGCCCCATGTTGAAATGCCCCATGTTGAGATGCCCCATGGCGGGAAGCAGCAGACGGACACGGCAGCTGCACAGGCAGAAGCAGCGTCAGCGCAGCAGTCTGCAGAAGACGAAGCACAACGTGCCAGGCTCAGGGCCCTTTCCCTGCATGGGGAACGCATGGCCACAGTCCACCTGGCCTGCAGGAACATGATGCTGGACAGGGAAGAAGCCTGGTTCTTCCTGCGCGTGCAGATGAAGACCCGGGAAGTGCGGCAGATGATCGCAGAGTTTGCCCGGAGCCTTGCAACCTGGGTACGGGAAGCCATGGAGGAGCATGACTATGGCTTTGTCTGCTACCTGGCCCTGGAGTTTTTGCGTGCAGCCCGGGGGACACTGAACAAGGAGCTTGCACTGGCCTGCGTCAGTGCCTTTGGCCTGGAGCTGGAAGAGGGGGCTGACAGGAATGAAATCTGCCTGCCCCATGTGGCCCTCACCCTGCTTGAGATGCTGCAGGATGCGCATGTGGTCGTGCTGCCAGAGAATGCCGGGGAGAGACGAGCCTGACACGGACGCTGCTGCCTCATCACCCATGCGGAGGTGTGACCATGTGGCCCTGTGGAGAATGAGGCTGTCAGGGCTTGCAAAAAACTGTTGACAAGAGGTGCGGGAAAAACAGACTGTCCTTCCACACTCCTTCCACACTGTGTGCGATTGCCTTAGTCGCACGCATGGCCCTTTGTTCAGACACATGTGGGGACGTATGTTGACAGCACTCAGGCGCCTTTTCGGTGCAGGCAAACCATCGCAGCAGACTGAGGTCAGCTGGTATCATGGTGCGCCGTCCATGGAGCAGCTCATTGAGAACTATCTGGCTTCTTCTGCAGCCACAAAGGCTGATGTGGCGGCACAGGTCATTGCCAGCCGCGTGATCAGCGAAGGGGAGAGCAGTGCTGTCCCGCATCACCTGGAGCTGGCCGGGCTGGAACCGCTCATGCACAAGGGCTCGCGCCTTGCTGCCTTTCACTGGGCAGCACAGACACTGTCTCAGGCTGATGCCGCTGCCAGGAAGCGCGCGGAAGAAAAGCTGCATGCCCTGGCAGCACAGGGCTTTCAGCCTGCCATGCAGCTGTTGTATGGTGCCTGGACTCTGGATACCCTGGTTGCAGACCGGACACAGACCAGGGCACTCTTGAAGGTGCTTGCCGGCTGCGCACGGCAGGGCTTTGTCTTTGCCACCCTGCTGCTTGGCGAAGCCATCCTCAGGTATCCTGTGCTCTGCACGGATGAGGAAGGCCGCAACACTGTTGCCGGCTGGCTCTATGCTGCAGCCATGGAAGGAAGCTGGGATGCCCTGCGCCTGCTCCTTGCCATGCATGCTGCCCGTGTGCCCGGTGTCTTTGAACTGGAGCACCGCAGGCATGCCTTAAAGCTGCTGCGTGCCGCTGCAGCGCGAAAATTTCCTGATGCCATGGTGCAGCTTGCCAGGGTGCACCTGGACAATGTGCTTGTTGTCAAAGACACGGCCTTTGCAGAGTCCTGGCTCAAAGAAGCTGTTGCGGCAGGCAGCCTGGATGGCAAAAGCACATATGCCCGTCTGCTGCTTGAGACTGCAAAAACCACTGAGAACGGGCCAGAGCGCGAAGAACTTCTTGGAAAGGCTTCGGTACTCCTTGAGGAGGGCTGTGCCCAAGAGCATGTGCCCTCCCTGCTGGCAAAGGCCATATATCTGCAGCTGCAGGAGCCTGCGGGCACTGGCAGGCCTGTGCCTGACAACGACGTCTTTCAGCTTCTGCACAGGGCAGCAGAGCTTGGGGATGCGGGCATGTATGTGGAGCATCTTTTGGAGCACCTTTTCAGGCTGCCTGAGCGTGCTGATGCCGCAGCCACTGCAGAACAGGACAGGCTGCTTGCTCTGCTTGATGCACCCTGTGTCCGCACAGAGCCTGCACGAACTGTGGGCCTTGCCCTCTGGAAGCTGTGCAAGAGTGACAACACGCAGGCTGATGTGGCAGCAGCACTGGAAGAGCTGAAGGCCTGCGCTGCCTTCCCTGGCTATGGCCCTGCCTGTGCTGTCCTTGCCGAGATCCATGCCCTTGGCCTGTACGGCCAGAAGGTCGATCTCAAGGAAGCGGGTGCCTGGATTGTGCGAGGCATTGGCCTGCGCAATCAGCGCTGTTTGTCCCTGATGTGCCTGCTCAGGCTGGGCTTTTTTGAAGCCGGACAGGCAGGCAGCAGCAGGGCCGGCAGCACAGAAGCAAAGCCTGCAGCCACAGATCCGGCTGCACAGGATGACGCAGCAAACACAGCCCTGTTGCAGACCCTTGGTGACTGGGGAGAGCGCATTGCGGCAGTGCATCAGCTCTGCAGCCGGCTCCACCTTATGAAGAAAGATGCGTACGAGCTTCTCTGTGCGGACGCAGAGACAGCACATCTTTCTGAAGTGACTGCCAGTGTCAGCCAGATTCTGGCTGACTGGATGGCTGAGGCTGCGCAGGCCCGTGACTATGGCTTGCTCTGCTGCCTTGCCATGGAACTTGGCCGTGCAGCCCCTGGCAGGCTGAATGCGGAGCTTGCCTGTGCCTGCAAAAAAGCTTTTGCCAGGCTGCAGCCTGCTGACCTTATGCAGGGCATGGCAGGGGAGGAAATCAGCCTGCAGGACCTTGCCTGCACCATCCTTGCGCTTTTGCAAAAACACAACGTCATGACTCAGCAGTCTGCCTGAGCGGAACAGTCCCAGCACTGCCTGATTTCAGGTTGAGAAGCCCGTCAGATGCCCATGGGGTCCTGGCGGGCTTTTCTGGTGTTTCAGAGTGTCTGCCAGCATCCTGCCTGCCAGTGTGTTGCACAACACCCGAGTTCCCTCGGAGGTGTCCCATGGACGGTATTGTCCCAGCTGAGATCGACAGGGACGAAGAGAGACGTAGGGAGCCGCAGAGCTGTCCAGGACAAGCTTGCGGAAGAACGTCTCAGGAACCCTGCCACCAGGGCCGACCTTGAAAAGGTCAGGACTGACCTTCTCAAGTGGAAGATTGGCATCGGCGTTGCTCTTGTCACGTTCCTGCTGGCAGGCTTCGGCACGGTGATTGCTGTCATGGCCAATGGATTTGGCTGGCCAGGCTTGTAGTGCCTACTTCAGGAAAAGCAGCTCACGTTCCCTGCGCCAGGGATCCTGCACTTCCTGATACGGCAGGTTGAGCACCATGGTGCGGCGCTCCGTAAGGTCGTACTGGTTCCAGCCCGGGTTGCCGGTGGTGATGAACTGTACCCAGGTCTTGTGCATTGCGTCTGCAAGAGCCTGCGGCGGATTGTCACCCATATAGCCGCGACATGCCTTCTTGTTTGCCAGCATGTCAAAGACAAAGGGAATGTCGCACCAGTGGGCAGCACCCATTTTTCCATTCCAGGCATTGCTCTTCCAGGTGAAGGAATAGGCCCAGGTCCTGCCGCCACCCTTGCTGCGTGCTTCGAGGAGACGGTTGGTGGGAATGCGGAAGATGATATCGCTTTGCAGTGCTGTGTAGATTTCGCCGGGAGTCCTGCCGCGGCCGTTTTCCCTGTACGCTTCGGCAAGCCCGGGAGCAGCACCAATGCCCTGCAAAAGGAAGTTGACATCGTCCTGTGTGAGGCGATCGATGGCACCTGTGGGGGCAGTGACATAGCGCCATTCGTCGGCAGTGCAGCCGATCATGACGGCTACCTTGTTGCCCATGCCGTCAGCAACACTGTCCACAACACGCTTTGTGAGCACTTCGCCATCCACATACGGTTTGAACAGGCTGGTGTTGCCATTGGTGTAGCGCGCCCATTCCGGGTCTGCACTCTTTTCGGCAAGAAGTCTGCGGAAGTTGAGCATCTGTGCATACGGCAGGGCCATGATGGCTTCCTTCGTGCAGGGGATGCCCCAGTATGCGCACAACATCCTGGAAACAGTGTCTGCCTGTTCCGGGCTCCACTGGGCAAGGTGGGAGCCGCTCATCAAAATGGCCTGCTCAAACAGACCTTCTCCCAGAGGAGAGGCGAGCATGGAGCCGATGTGGGTGGCACCTGCAGACTGTCCCATCACAGTGATGCGGTCCGGGTCACCGCCAAAGGCAGCAATGTTTTCCTTCACCCAGCGTACTGCGAAGAGCATATCCCTGATGGCAAGGTTTGCCGGGACAGACGGAATGCGCAGAAAGCCGTCCACGTTGACGCGGTAGGGAATGCTGACGACCACCACGCCGCTCTTTGCAAAGGCAGTGCCGTCAATACTGCCGGGGTTGCAGCTCATGCTGCCGCCGCCGGGGATGTAGACAAGGACAGGACAGCGGGTTGCACCGGGTTCGGGAGTCCAGATATTCAGACGCAGGCAGTCCCCGCCGCCCTGCACAAAGATGCGGGAGTTCCTGCCTGGCAGGAGCTTGCCGTCAGGGCCCATCTGTCCTTTTTCGCCCTCAGTAATGACACTGCCTGCCTGCAGGGGCAGGGATGCCTGCGTTGTGCATGGCACAACACCCTGCCAGGGGGCAACAGGCTGGGGCAGCTGAAATCTTGTTGCTGTCTCGTATGGGGGCTTGCCACAGGGAACGCCGCGGAAGACGTGAACGCCGTTTGTGACAGTTCCCTGAACTCTGCCTTTGCCAGTTTGAACAACAGGGCCTTTGGCGGATGCTGCAAGGGACATATCCGGATATGACAGCATGGGGACTGCCACGGCAGCGGTCAGTGCCCTGAGGAAGTTTCTGCGTGTCTCGGTCATCTCACGTCTCCTGTGTGACACCTGGGTGAGGCTGTTGAAAAAGGGGTGCCCCGCGGACTGGCGGAACACCCCGGGGCTGCACAATGCACAAGGGCTTTGCACAGAGAGGTTACACTGTTTCTTTCTGAGCGAAGTTGAAGTTGTCCTGGTAGTAGCGGGTCACAGGGAATCTGTACTCCTCAAGGGGCACAGGCACGCGGTAGAATTCCGGTGCAAGGCCTTCGCCCTTGCGCAGGCACAGCCAGGCGAGTTCGTTTTCGTTCCGCACCGGGTAGTCCTCGCGGTAGTGGCCGGCTCTGGTTTCCCTGCGTTCCAGGGAGGCTGTCACATACATGAGGCTCACAAAGGCCACGGCACGGGTCTCGATGACCTTGAGCAGGTAGTGCGGGTCTTCTGCGGCCATGGCCGGCACTTCGTTCTCGATGATGCTGACCAGTTCCTTTCTGGCACGCTCAAGGCTTGCTTCTGTCTTGATGATGGAGACATCATAGGGGAAGACCACGGACTGTATGTGCGTGAGCACTTCCTTGAAGTGCAGGCCCTTTTTGCCAAGGGGAGCAAACATGGCGGCAAAGTCCTGCTCTATGTCATTGTCTGCCTCTGCCAGGGAGGCACCCTCAAGCATGCGGGCTGCGTTTTCACCGGCCATGTGACCGAGAACCGAGGTGGTCATGAGGGCAAAGCCGCCGGCATAGACGCCAGGCTCCGTGGCTCTGGCTGTTCCTGCTGCCAGAAGACCGGGAACTGCCGTATTGCCCCAGGCGTCCGCACGGATGCCGCCATAGGCCACTGTCATCTGTGGCACCCATTCGGTGGAGTCATGGAAGAGATCCAGGCCGAGATTGGAGAGCTTGTCGTAGTTGAGCTTCTGCCAGCCGTTCTGGGGACGCAGGAGAATGAGGTTCTCATTCTGAATCTGGCTCAGATCAAAGGTGATGGGACCACGGCCGTCGCGCACTTCCATGGCCATGGCAATGGTGGTGTAGTGCGGGTCCGTGTTGGGACCAAGCACAGGCGAATAGCGGTCCATGAAGGACTCGCCGTTGCGGTTCACAAAGCGTGCACCAAGGGGCATGAGCACAGTCTGGCCTTCCCAGCCGAAGAGACGGGGCATGTTCCAGACTCTGGCAAACTCCATGTTCTGCAGATGCGCGCCTGCCTCATAGGCCATGAGCATGGTCTCGCCTGTAGGCGTGTTCTTGCCGTAGGAGGTCTTCCAGCCGCCCATGCCTGAGGCTGCAATGACGACCTTTGCCGTAAAGCAGTACTTTTCACCGCTGATGCTGTCAAAGCCCAGGGCGCCGCAGACGCGGTCGCCGGATTTCAGAAAGGAGCCAACCAGGATGCGGCCCATGCGGCGCACCTGCATCTCCTTGAGCTGGGCAACCAGGTTTTTGACCATGAGCTCGCCGCCGCGGCCCTTGAGCTGGGCAGGGTAGAGCTTCACATTGTCAAGGCCTCTCTGGCGCACAAACTTGCGTGTGCCGTCCTCAAGCTTGAAGAACTCGCAGCCAAAGCGCTCGTAGTCAGCCAGGCGATCCTTGGAGCGGGTGAGGATTTCCTCCATGAGCTTCTGATCGCACAGGCCGTCAAAGTAATAGACAAAGTCCTGCAGCCAGGCATCCACGGTGTCCGGGGCAAGCACTGCCTCGAAGTCACCGCCGGCCATGGTCATAAGGCCGCCCCAGTCCTTCGGGCCCTTGTCCACAATGAGGATGCTGGCGTCAGGCTTTTGCTGCGCACAGGAGTAGGCAGCCCACAGGCCTGCCGAGCCGCCGCCCAGGATGAGCACATCACAGGATATGGTCTGCATGGTCATTTAGGCACCTCCTCCCAGTTCTCTGGGCACATTGGGAAAGACAGGGGGCAGCTCTTCGCGGAAGGGATGCACAAAGATGGCGCCTGAGGGGCAGAGGCGCTCGCAGATGTAACAGGTCATGCAGTCGTCGCCATAGGCAATGTATGCCTTGCCGTTGTCATCAAGGCGCAGGGTGTCCAGGGGACAGTGGGCAACACATTGCCCGCAGCCGATGCACACTTCCTGATCGATTTTCTGTATCATGAGGACCTCCAGGACGGACAGCTCTGCCGTCTTGCGTGTCTGCCGGGTACAAAAATAGCCGGCATATGCCGGCCTTGTACCTGACTGCCCTGTACAGACAGGGCCTGAAAGGGGCACTGAAAAGATGCACTGGAAGGCGCAGGGCGCTCTTGCTGCTGCGCCTTCCAGACTTGCTGTGTTTCAGTTGTCATATGCTGCAGGAAACCTGCACGCACATGTCAGAAGAAATGTTAGAAAGAGTAGATGAAGAGCACGCTGGCATTCCAGGCGTCGTTGACTTCCTCGCCTCTCAGAGCATGACCCCAGACATCATCAGACTTGTCGAGCCACAGGGCCACATAGCCTGCTTCCACGTTCACACTGAAGTTCTCGTAGATCTTGTACTGGTTGAGCAGACCGATTTCCAGGGCGTAGTCGCGGGTAGTGAGGTACATGTTTTCGCGACCCACGACATCGCGGCCTTGGCCGTTCAGCTTGTTGGGAGACATCCAGTGTCCTGTCTTCCTGTAGTATTCCTTGAGGATGCCGGGATCGTTGGTACCGCCCATGAGGCTGACGTGGAAGGTGTGCTTGAGGTCTTCCAGGAAGGACATGTCCTTGAGTCTGAAGCCCACACCCCAGGTGCCGTTGAGGTTGTTGCCGATGACGCGGTCGCGCTCAAGGCCGTTGATGTCAGGACCAATGAAGGTGCCGGAGAAGCTGCACACACCGTAGTCATTGCTGACATAGGGCAGGCGCTCGGAGCCGTCGCCGACATTTGCATTATCACCGGAGGCATACCAGCCATAGAGGCCCAGGGTTGTCCAGTCCAGCTTGTATTCGAGCAGCAATGCTGCCAGCCAGCCTGCTCTGTCCAGGGAGCTGTCGTCCCAGGTGATGGAGCCGTACATGAAGTCCCAGGCTACGCGGAAGGGATCCCAGTAGGTGATGTCGCCGGAAAGGCCGCCCCACCAGGCTGTGGCATAGCTGTCCATGCCGCCGGTTATCCCTCTGGCAGTATGGCTGAGCCTGTCTGCAGCCAGGGGCAGCAGACCGGAGCGGGTGTAGTTGCCGTTGACGCCGTTGATGCCATTGTTGAAGTAGCCGGGTTTATCTCCCGTGCTGGTTCTGTAGACATTGGGACCCACAGCAGCAAACATGCCCCAGGGAGTCAGGCGGAAGCCGTCAAAGCGCAGGGGGAGCATGAGGCCGCCCATGTCCATATTGTCCATGAAGTTGGCATGACGGCCGGCGGCGTTGTCACCGGTGTAGTTGTCATTGTAGGGACGGGCCCAGAAGGCAGTGACAGAGACATTGGGATTGAAGATATAGCTGGCAGTGATGGCAGCCACGTCGGACTGGAAGACTGTGGGGCCGTCCAGAGCCATGTGCGGCAGGCCTATGCCCTGGATACCCATGCGCAGCTTGAGTTCTGTATTGGGCACCATCCAGTCGATGAAGGCACGCTTGACCTTGACGATGGTCGAGTCAGCACCAAGGGCAGCACCACCCTGTGGGTTATTAGCCTTGCCCCAGATGGCCTTGCCGATTTCGAAGTAGACCTGGCCGGAGAGATTTTCGCTGGCCACGGCATCGATTTGCAGGCGGACACGGGATCTTGCCTCGAATTCGTCTTCAGACGGATCGTAGCCTGTTCCCTTGCCGGAGAAGTTGCCATGCTGGCCGTACTGGAAGCTGGCCAGCCAGACGCCCTTTGCCTTGAACTCAACTGCCGATGCGGGCTGGGCGCAGGCAAGACAGATGCCTGCCGCAAGGAAGAGGCAGGAAAGTTTCCTGAAGAAACTGGAACGCATTGTGTGTGTTCTCCTGATGAAAAATATACGATATGGCTGACACGCCATTTTTTTGTATTGTGCTGCACTTCCCGTTTTGGGGTGCAGGTATCCTGACCCCCGGCCTGCACAGGGTGCAGACCGGGGAGACAGGGGTGTACGAACTTTCGCTGTGGGGCTGGTACAGATCAGATCTGGATCTGCTTCAGGTGCAGATCAGGCGTGGATAAGGCGTGGATCAGGATGGTCCTGGCAGCCACGGGGAGAGGCCTTTGGCCGTGGAGGACACAAGCTTTTCCAAAGGGAGCTTTCCGCTGTCTGCTGCTTTCCGGTGCCTGCCAACGCCTGCCGGCACCTGTCTTGTACCCCGCACAGGGAAAGGAGATTACACCTGCATAAAGAGCGGGAAGTTGAAGGCAATGGCGCCGCAGGGGCAGGAGGTGCGGCAGTTTGCGCAGTGCCAGCATTCTTCGCCGTGGCAGACCTCGGGACGCTCGGCATCCTGGTAGGGCACAAGTTCGAGCACGTAGCCGGGGCAGTCCTGGACGCAGGTACCGCAGGCCTTGCAGTGGCCGCAGTGCATGCAGCGGGCAGCTTCCTTCATGGCCTGTTCCTTGTCAAAGCCCAGGTTGAGCTCTGCAAAGGCCTTGGCACAGGCATTGATGGCTTCCTGCTCGGGAGCGGCAGTCTCGTAGTAGTCTTCCTTGCCGTAGATTTCCTCGTACTGGACGATGTAGGGATCCTTGTCAGAGCCCATGGCATCGCAGGCTTCGATTTCATTGGCCTCGTTGAGGGCGTAGACGCGGGAGGCAGTACCTGTGAGCATTTCGTGCACGGCAAAGGCAGCCTTTCTGCCGTCGCCGATGGCTCTGGCAAAGGAAGCGGGGCCGGCAGAGACATCGCCTGCGGCATAGACCTTGTCCATGGAGGTCTTCTGCTTGTCGTCCACCACGATCCACTTGCGCGGGCTCAGGGCAATGTTGCCGAACTTCTCGCCGAGATAGGAGAGGTCGGTCTTCATGCCCACGGCAAAGATGACCGTATCACAGGCGAGCACGTGATCGCCGTTTTCCTTCTTCTCCATGTGCAGTCTGCCGGCTTCATCAAAGCTGCAGGAGCTCACTTCAAAGTATTCGACACCTGTCACGGCATCGCCTTCGCACTGAATGGCCTGCATGGTGCAGGAATTGTGAATCTGCACGCCTTCCTTTGCAGCCAGGACAAGATCGTCCTCGGGAGCGCGCATTTCGCCTTCCTTTTCGAGGCAGATCACATGCACTTCCTCGGCGCCAAGGCGCTTGGCGGTAAAGGCGCAGTCAAAGCCGACGCCGCCACCGCCCATGACCACGACCTTCTTGCCGATGCGGCCTGTGTTGAGGCCAAGAGCTGTGGCACGCAGAAATTCCACGGCCTTCACAGCCTTGTCGGCATTGGGAATGGGCAGGCTGTTTTCGGCAGGCACGCCAGTTGCCAGAATGATGGCATCATAGCGCTGCTCGATTTCTTCCATGCTGATGTCGATGCCGACGCGGGTGTTGACCCTGGCGCGCACACCGGCTTCCAGCACCAGACCCACTTCGCGGTCCACCACATCCCTGGGCAGACGGAAGTTGGGCACACCGTACCTGGCCACACCGCCGAGCATGGGCTCACGCTCGTAAATCACCACTTCGTGGCCGAGCAGGGCCAGGAAGTAGGCAGAGGCAAGGCCGGCAGGGCCGCCGCCGATGACGGCAACCTTCTTGCCAGTGGCAGGCAGGTTCTTGAAAAGACAGGTGCTCTTCTGGGCAAAGGTCTCGGCAGCGCGTTCCAGGGCACGGATGTTGAGGGCGCCGTCCATTTCCTTCCTGTTGCACACGTCCATGCAGAAATGGGGGCACACGCGGCCGGTGATGCCGGGGAAGGGGTTCTTGGCGCGCAGGTAGCGCAGAGCTTCAGTGAACTCGCCCTTTTCAATGAGGCTGTGCACCTTCTGAATGCTGTTGCCAATGGGACAGGCGTGCTCACAGGGAGAGGTACGGAACTGTTCCTTGAGTCTGGGGCCGAGTACCACGGGTTTTGTGATTTCGCGGCTGTATCTGGGGGGCATGATGACACTCCTTGAAAATTTCTGATGCGATCCTGTGTTTCTGAATCCTTCTTCAGTCTTCAGAGCCTACAGAAGAGGCGCCTTGCCCCAGTTGAAGCGGGGGCCGTCCTCAGTGCGGACGACAAGCAGGGGCTTGCCCATTTCCGGATTGAGGTTCGGATAGTCGCGCAGCTTGTAGACGCACCTGCCAGTTTCCTTGCGCTCCATGGTTGCCTGGATGGCAAGTTCGGAGACGGTGAGGATCTCATGCGTTTCGTGGCAGCGCATAAGTTCGCGCAGATTGGTTGCACGCAGGCGCGAACTCTGCTCATTCAGGAAGCGGATCTTTTCAAGGGCGCGGGCCATGCCGGCCATGCTGCGGCGGAAGCCCATGTAGTAGTCCATGACGTTGCGCACTGCCAGCTCAACTTCCTGGTAGGTGAGGCCGTCCATTTCGTCCACATGCATGGGAGCGAAGATGTCTTCCTTCACCTGTGCGACAAGAGCTTCGTCAATGCGGCCGTACTCGGTGATGCCCTTTGCACGCATTGCAGCCTGGCTGCCGGCTTCGTAGCCGCCGCACATGGCGCCGGAGCAGTAGAGGAAGATGGAGCCGCAGAAGAGGTTGGGAATGGTGGTCTCGAACTGATCGTTGACTGCAATGGCGCCGCCGAAGATGAGCTCGCCGATTTCCACTTCCAGAAGCTTGTGCTGGAAGTCAGTGCCTGTGCACTCGGCCCAGTCATTGAAGGTGGCCTTGTCGCCGGGCATGAGCACGTACTGCAACTCGTGCACCACTTCCGGATCCACATGGCGCATATCCATGTAGAATGGCGGGCCGGAACCCTCCATCTGTTCCTGGAAGGTGCCCTGAATCTGGTTGTTGCGCACGCCGTTTTCCATCATGGGGTCGTACTTGCCCATGAAGCGCTCGCCCAGGGCGTTGATTTCGTGGGCGCCGGAGCTGTTGATGCCGTTCATGCCGGGACAGCCGTAGCCCTTGGGCAGCATGGTGGCACGCTGGTAGGTGTCGAGCTCCGTCACGGCAGCGCCGGCATCGTAGCCCAGCACCACACCGGCAGAGGTGTTGTAGGGGTACTGCCACACGTTGAAGGGATTGTGGGTGGAGTTGTCCGTGCTGCGGGTGGCGGAGCGGCCCTGGGCGGACACAACGGTCTTTGCCTTCACCAGCACAAATTCGCCGGTGCGCACGTTCCAGCCAAGGGCGCCACAGGCCTTGCCGTCGTCCACAAGGATCTTGACGGCCATGGTGT
>CASEWR010000151.1 GCA_949291675.1 uncultured Desulfovibrio sp.
GCAACGTTCCACTTTTTTTGAGGATCATAGCGCGTCTGTTTTTCATAGACGTAAGTATCCCCATTAGGCCTAACCTTCTTATATCGCACAGTTTTAACTGCACCAGAGTCTGCGCTCTCCATAGTCACCTCTATTGAGTGATTATATTATAAGAAATCACTCAAAAAAAGGCAAGGGGAAAGTGGTCTATAAACGTGGTAAGATTGTGTTTTTTCCTGGGAAAATTAGGAGAGCCTATGGGACATAGCTATCTGTAAGTGACCATAATCAAACTTTCAGGCTTCAACCCTGTGGAGCGAAAGAAAGAGCTTGCAGTTCTCAGAGAGGATCTGGCCAGGGCAGAGGAGGCAGTCCTGGATGGCCTGTACGTGGGCGAGTACGGCACTGACTGGCACGAGCATGTCCTGACAGGCCAGGATGCCAGTCCTGCTCCGGCCAGGGCCGTTGGCATCAACAAGAAGATGGTGACATTGCGCAAGCGTACTGCAGGCTACCTGGCCTTTGTCGTCTCGCCATCCCCTGAGCATGCACAAGAGGCGCCTGACAGCCTCTGGACCGAGCTTCTGGCCATCTGGACGCAGATGCGGCACTGCGAGATGTTTCTTGAGCAAACACACAAGCTGGAAGCTATGCATGAGGCCTACGCAGACCTGTCACAGGAGCCTCCCAGGCCTGTGCTGCCCGGGCCGGCCGGGTACGCTGCCCGCTGTCTCATGAGCGTTCTTGCTCTGGCCATGCTGCGCGAACTTGAGATCAAACTGGCCGGGCAGCTCGAAGAGCTTCCCGTTGGGCGCATCCGCGGGGCCCTGAGTGAGGCAGTGATCATGGCCACCAGATTCAGGCCCGGCACAGAGACGTTGTTCAGATTTGCCATGTATGATCTGCCAGTATCCAGGGCCGGTGCCAGGCGCAAAGCGGTAGCGCACAAGGAGGATCATGATGAGGATTTTGAGCTCATTCTCAACAGCCTTGGTCTGAAAGTGCCGGAAGGACAGTGCAGCCCGGCAAACCTGCTTGCCGGACTCGAACTGCGTCATTCCCTGGGCAAATACTGCATCGACCCTGTGATCAAGTAGCCTCCGGGCAGGCAAGTCCGCAGCCATGTTTGATGGTGCAGGGCTCATACATTTGCACCCTGACCAGGCTCCTGATCCGGGGGATGACTGGCATCTGCACAGCTTTTCGTCCGGGGCACCTGCTCAGCTTCGGCAGCCAGGCCTGCTTTCCGAGGCATAGTTTGGATAGCATCCCCATAGGAGGTAGACGTATGAAACTGGATTTGACACCATTCCGAGAGGCTGATGCCAACCTCCGGAAAGCTGTCGAAAAAGAGCAGGTCTCCGAGGAGTTCAGACAGTCTCTCTAAGCGTACCTGGATACGGTGAACGGGCTCCTTGCATCTCTCCAGGAACTTCTCGTGCGCCCGACGTCCAAAAACAGCCATATGTCCTCTTCCAGGGATTTGGCGCGAGGAAAAACACCTCGCAAGAAAGGCACCCGGAAGCAGAGAGGGTAAACCGGCCATCCGGGGAGCACACTCAAAGCCTTTGTGCGTCCTTCCCGGAACACTCCCCCCGGAAGATGTGAAGCGGCTTGTCCAATATGGCAACACGGCCAGGATGGAAGTTGCCTGCCAGTCCGCCGGGCAGTTGATGCCCTTCAACCGGATCCGGTGATCGTTGTCCCCGTCGTTCACTGGCAGGTGTACCAACAGCCAGCTCGTTTAGCGTCTTAGTCTGTCTTTTTGATACAATCAAGGAATATATTGTTTCTTGATTCTGCATCTGCAAGTAACGCGTCTAATGAAACATAGTAACAATGAGCATTTATTTCACGAAAATATCTGTAAAAAATTTCATTTCTTTCTCCACTTGTAAATAGCTGTACAAAATCTTGAGCTTTTATATTTTTCTTAAAAGTTTCATCAAAACTTGTAATTGTATAACACCATATTCTGTTTATATTTTCTATGCTGTCTCTAATTGCTTGTGCGTTTCTATTAATTTCCCAAAAAGCTTTAGATTTTTCATCTATAGATGCACCGCATGCTTTAAATTCAATGACAATTGCATCTCTGCCATTGTCTGTATCTGTACCAGAAAAAAATACCGCTAAATCAGGTCGATACTTAGAGTTGTAAATATTAACTTCATCAAGTGCCTTTTTATATTTTTCGATAGCCACATCGCTTGCAGCATAAATATATGTCATAAACTTATCATCGAATAACCACAAATTATGATCAAATGTTTCATGAGTATCTTTAAAAGATTCTGTGTTCTTTTTCATGAATAAGTTATGAATTTTCTTTGAACTTTTTTCTTTGTTCGCATTTAATTTATGCAATGCCAGAATAATTTGCTGCCTGTATACAATATATTCAGCCAGTTCTCTGGCTGACATGACAGTAATATCTTCTATAGAATTATCAAATGCATCACTGTCCAATTCATTTTTCTCTAACAGTTCTTTGAATCTTCTTGATATTCTTTCTTTTTCCTGTTCATATTTCTTTTTAGACGAGTTTAATATTTTTTCTTTGTTCTTGATTTTAGAAGTGTCTTCACGTATATATTTTGCAAGATGAGGAAATTGTTCAATCAATTCAGATATATTTCTATCATTTTCTTTTTCAAGATTTGGAAATTCATTGATAAAAATATTATCAATTTCTGATTGTAAACTGGAATTTATTTGTTCCCATGTCAAAGTACAATCAAGTCTGTTTCCAGATTGTGGAATATCAAATGTATTTCTTTCATCATTTACATGTTTGTCAAAAAAATCTGACGTTACCAGAAAAATAGAAGATTTGTTTTCTGGCAAACTTGCAAAAGAGACCTTATCAGAAATCGGCGTAACAGTCCTTCCATGAGCACAGTAGTACGCACTTTTTTTCTGTTTTCCAATGCTATTCAAGAAGGAATAGTATATATTGAAATTAATATCTTTATTATTGTAATCAGATACAATGAATTTTTTCTCAGAAAGTGTTTTCAGTGAGTCATTGCATATTGGTTCAGCAGCAGATTCTCCGCTTGTATCAGATACTACAATAGTAAAATTGATGTTCTTAGACTTCAGAAGATATAGTTTAATGAACAAACATTCTTCAATATAATTGCGAATGACATTGAGATCGCCTTCTGCACGACGATCATTGCCCTCATCAAAAAATTGCTTTCGTACTCCAGAAAATTTTATAAGAGTACCTGTGTTTGTGCGATCAGTATCCCGAATTTTTAAACTGTTTTCTGAAAAATTTTCATCAAATGTACATGAAATTTCTTTTTTGTCAGCATAACTTTCAATATCAACACTGTTGAATACCTTTAACCATGTAATTCTACCAACTCCCTTGCAACCATGCTTTATTTTGTATTCTGACATATATGTCAAAAATGAATCAATATTACGTTTCGTAAAGCCTTCACCATCATCTTCTACATCATAGGCAGAAACCTTAGTGCTCTCTGTGCCAATTAATGTTTTTGTATAAATTTTTACTTTTATATTTTCTGCACCAGCTTCAAGTGAATTTGAAATTGCCTCCACCATAGGCCGTAAAAAACCTGTTTCACTTTTAAACCTTTTCATTGCAGTTGCAATTGAAACGTTAAACCCACTCATACTTCCCTCATAATATATATTTTTCAGGCACAACGTGTAGAATCATGACTGCACCATCAGGACCGCTGCCAGACGCTCAGCAGCGATATGCTGCACATGGTGCCAGAGCAGCCAGGGCTGTCAGGCTCAGAGGGAATGCATCCTGCTCCTGCTCACCATGAGCTCCAGCTCTTCATCGCTGTACGTCTGCAAAACGTCCTCAATGTCTTCCAGAATCTGCTGTTTTGCGGCAGCATCCGTGGTGCGCAGGCGGTAGTTGAGGGGATTGAGGTAGTGCACGCCGTCATAGAAGGTGTCCGTGGTCAGGGTCTGCAAAAAGACCCTGAGCTCTTCGATCTTCTCCCGCTCCGAGGCTTCCACATACTCGCCGCGCCTGACCATGTCAGCCAGGGGGGTGTTGGGGAAGATGGTCATGCCGGTGGTGCTGATGCGGGCAGGGTGCACCTGATTGAACATCCGTGCTGTGGCTGCACCGCAGGCCTTGCCGGCACCCTTGCCGCCCATGCCCAGGATGTAGAACGTCGTATAGGTAATGCCTGCCGCATCCAGGCGCAGCAGCTGCTCAACCACATCAGCTGCGGTATGGCCCTTGTTCATGAGGGCGAGCACGCTGTCATCGCCATTCTCTGTCCCGGTGTAGAGATGGCGTATGCCAAGCTCGCGCAGCTCGACAAGCTCCTCGTGGCTCTTCCTGGCAATATCACCGATGCAGGTCTGCATGCTCACCCTGGAAAAGTCCGGAAAGAAGCGGCGCAGGCGTGCCAGGTACTCTTTCAGCATGTGCACAGGCAGGGCAAAGGGATTGGAGCCGGTCAGATAGACCGGGGTTGTGGCAGGAAACAGGCCCTTGTTCTGCGCAAGCTGGACTTCGAACTGATCCGGGGAAACAGCCTGAAAGGGATAGCCACGCGACACGTAACAGAAGCTGCACTTGTTCCATGTGCAGCCCTGGGTGGCGCGCAGAAGCAGGGAGTGTGCCTCCTGGGGCGGGCGCATGACTGGCTCGGTAAACTTCCGGCTGCCGGTGCTGTGGTCAGGAGTGTCAGGAATGTCGGGAACGTCGTGAATGCTGGCTGTCATGAAAAGCCTCTAGTCGTCTGCATGACGTGCTGGATATCTGTTTAGCAAGCGCTACAAAACTGTCAAGCAGAATCTGCGCACCCTTTCCCGTTTCGATTTCCGGGGAAGCCGGGAGGCCGGGCCCGCAGCCGGGTCCATGGCCGGCCTGTGCGCAGGGATCAGGGCAGCATGCGCACAGCGTGGGCGGCAATGGCCTTGAGCTGGCACTGGAAGATGTCGTCGCGGGCCTGTATGGACAGCCCCTCCAGGAAGGTGTTGAGGGCACCTGCCAGGGCAGGCACGTCTGTATCTGCGGGAATCTGCCCGTCCTCAATGGCCTTTCTGAGCCTGTCTGTGAACAGCTGCTTGGTCTTTGCCCGCAGCTCGCGCACCAGGCTGATGATCTCCTGTTCCTCTTCGCTGATATTGATGGTGGCCAGCACCAGCATGCAGCCGCAGGGCGTGTCCGGAGACAGGAGAATGGTGGCAGCCTCGGTAAAGAAGCTGGCCACGGCAGTTCTGATATCAGGCTCCTCCATGAAGCGTCTGGCCGGCTCAGTCCAGTAGGTCATTTCATAGTAGCGCAAGGCTTCCATGAAGAGCCGGGCCTTGTTGCCGAAGCTGGCATAGAGGCTCGGGGGCTTGATCTGCATGGCAGCGCACAGCTCGGCCACTGAGGCAGGCTCATAGCCCTGCTGCCAGAAAATCTCCAGCGCCTTGTGCAGGGCGAGATCACGATCAAAGGCGCGGGGGCGGCCCTTGCCGCGGCCGCTTCTGGCAGTGCCTGGACCAGTGTCCCTGGCAGCATTGTTGCCGGACTTGGAGATATCTGTCATGGCAGTTCCTGTGCAGTGTCTGGCTGAAAGTTCAGGTGAAAGTCGGGTGGAAGTCAGAGGGAAGTCAGAGGGAAGTCAGAGGGAAGTGGAGATATGTGCAGGGTACTGGTTTTTTTTTCCCGGATCAAATCTCTTGTTCGCCATATTTTTTGTCCGCCACATCTCGTGTACGGAGGAAGGTACGCCTGATGCAGGACACAGGTGCGCTGGTGCACCATGAAGGGACGCGGAAACAAGAAGCCTCCCCTGAAAAATGACTGGCACAGGTGGCTGTCACAGATGGCTCATACAGTGCCGTGTGTCGCATTCAACAGCTGTCCGGGATCTGTCAGGACTCTGCCCGAAAGCTGCCCGGAAGCTGGCCGGGCTCTGGCCGGAAGCTGTCCGAACGCTGTGCGAAAGTTTTTTTCGGGATCAGCCGCATGCAAGGCTCTCCCGGCCCTGCAGGGGAATTTTGTAAAAACACGGCATGCCAGTTTTCAAAAAAAATCAGCGCAAGGCGAAAATCTGCTCCAAAAGACTTGACAACAAATACTGACATGTCTAAAACTCCAGACAACGCGCTGGTCGTGACGCGCTGTGTGAACAGGCTCGCGACGCAGCGTGGGGGAGAACAGCTGACAACTTCCCTGAAGCCCCCACAGCCGTCCGTCAGCAGCAACAGCCGCCTGAAAGGACGGAGGCAGCGGGGCAGCAATGCAGCAGCACAGCAGCGAAACGCAGACAGCAATGCAGACCTATGACCATACCCAGACAGCAGCAACAGGAAAAGCAGTTCATGAAAGACACGCGTATGGACACTCCCGGAACAAAGCCCAGGTACCAGACATCAGGCCAGTCCTCCCGTCATGTGCGGACAGAAGACGTGTGGGCAGAAGATGTTTGCACTGAAAATGTGTGCACTGAGGACGTATACACTGAAGATGGCGGCAGCACAGGGATGCTGAAGACCGGAGCAGACGCCTGGGCTGGCACTGGCGCAGACGCCCGGGCAGGGTTTGACCCCATGGAAGCCGTGGACGTCAGCCTGGCCCGCCTTGCCTCCTGCCCCCTCCATGCCACCCGCACCCAGGCCTTTGCCGTGCAGGCAGGCCTGCTCTTCGGGCGCATGGTGGCCATTGACAGCCGTGAGAGCCGTGACAGCCCTGGCAGCCCTGACAGCCATGGCAGCCATGGCAGCCGTGCACAACAGCCCGCAGCTTCGGACAGACAGCAGAACATGCGCACCATCCAGCGTTTGTGCAGCAGCTGGACCATCCTGGATCCCGCTGCCAGCGCGCTCCTGCTCACGGTGGTGAAGCCTGAGGTGCTCTATGCCCTGATCATCTTCTGGCCCGAGCATCTGCCCATGTCCAGACCCTTTTACGCAGCAGTGCTGCTGGGCTGCTACCTGGAGCAGATGGAGGGCACAGACTTCCTTGGCGAAAACAACAACAGCGGCCTGCTCCTCGACATCATTGCCGAGAGCATTGCAGCTGCAAGCCCTGATGCAGACAACGACGCAGGAGCTGAGGCCGATGCCATATGAGTCTGCCATGGCACACAGTGTCTTCACACCCCGGTGGCGTACAAGCCGGTGGCACACGATTCGGTGGCGCACAAGCCAGTGGCGCATGATGGGGCGCACAGGCCTGGGCACAGCGGCCTGCGCCCAGGCAGCCAGACAGAGCAGCGGCAAGGCCTTGCGCACTGCCAGTCGCACTGCCAGGCGCACGACCAGACGTATGATCCAGGCCGGCTCGCATGCCCAGGCCCGTCCCGCAGACCACAGACAAAGACTTCCCCGCACACAGGGCAGTGCAGGCAGGATGCAGGGCCGGACAGCCTTTGCGCAGGCCCCTGCACAAAAACGCTTTGTTGCGCGCCTCATTGCGCTGTGTGCAGGCAGGCAGCGTCAGCATGCTCTGTCCGGCAGGTGGCCCGGGCGTTGCCGCGCACTTGTATTCCATGCCTGCGCATCTTCTCTCCTTGTCCTGTGCCTTGTCCCCTGTCTTGCCCTTTGCCCTGCCTCAGCTTTTCAGCCGCAGGCAGCCATTGCGGCAGTCCAGGCTGCGCACACTGGCACAGAAGGACATGGCTCTGGCACAAGGCAGCTGCGTGCAGCTGACAGTGACCGGCACGCTGAGGCAGGCCTTGGCCACAACACTGGCCAGGGCGCCGGCACGGACGCCGGCCCAAATCACGGCCCGGCCAGCAGGCCGGACAGTAGCCCGGGCAGCAGCCAGGCCTTTGCCAGGCAGGGCGCTGCGCAGCAGGGCGAAGACCGGCAGGACCAGCTGGGCGCTACGCAGCAGAACCAGCTGTCCAATGACCAGCAGTACGAAGACCAGCAGTATGAAGACCAGCTGTTTGAGGACAGTCTCAGGGAGCTGCTGCCCCTGGGGCCAGAGGAGATTCAGCGCTTTTTGAACGCCCGTGACGCCCTGGAAGGCGCAGCAGAGCCCGGGCCTGCGCACATGACCAGCAGGGTGCGCACCCTGGATGCCGGCAGCATCAGCACAGGGGAGGTTGTGCATCTGACCAGGGGCTATTCGTCCACGCTGCTCATTGAGGATGTCACAGGGGCTCCCTGGCCTGTGCTCTCGGCCATTCTCGGAGACCCGCAGGCCTTTGCCGTGACCCAGCCGAAGGTGGAGCAGGAAATGGTGCAGGCAGAAGGCGGCCTGGACAGCGGCCGTGACAGTCGCCAGTACAGTCGTGATGCCGATTCCGGCAGTACTGCCCGCCGTACTGCCCGCAATGTGCACTCGCACATTGTGAACATTGTGCCCCTGACCAACCATGCTGTCAGCAACCTTGTGCTCACCCTGGAGGGTGCCCAGTATCCCCTGGTGCTGCATCTGGTGACAGACAGTGCCCGCAAGCACAACCGTGCCAGTGACGCCCTCACCGTGCTGCGCCTCTCCCGTCCCGGACCAGGGGCAAAGCCCGTGCACGTGGGCCCTGCACCGGGCATGGTCACTGAGGCCATGCTGGCCCTTATGCACGGCAGGGCCCCTGCCGGGGCACAGCGCCTTGTCCTGCAGCCAAAGGACGAGGGCGTGCAGGCCTGGCTCTACCAGGGCAGTGTCTGTGTGCGCACCATGCATCAGGCCGTGTGGCCTGCCTGGACGCAGACAGCTGCCACCGAGGGCTGGACCCTCTATGTCATGCCAAAAACACCCTCCCTGGTGCTCGCAAAGGACGGCAGAAGGGTGCGCTATGTGCTCAGCTCCCCGGCCTTTCGCGAGCAGGAGTAGCCAGGGCTGACCCGGACCGGCAGCAGACACAGGAACAGTGGACACAAAGCGGAGCAGCCGGCAGCAGTCGCAGGAACAGCAGACAACAGCAGCGCAGGAGCAGGCGCAAGCCATACGATGATGACAAACAGTCAGGAGCACAGAGCACAGCAGCCGGCTGCCCAGTCAGGCTGGCAGCCTGATGCCCGAAACAGCTGGCAGCAGGGCATGACGCCTGACAGCCAGGCAGAAAGTGCTGTGTTCTTCCCGAACCCCCAGGCCAGCCAGAGCAGCCAGACCGCCCAGAGCTTTCAGGACGCCCAGGGTAGCCAGACCAGTCAGACCAGCCTGATCGGCCAGCGTCCCGGAAACGGGTCAGACCAGGTACAGACGTCCCTCGACGGCCTGCACCTTCCCTCCTATGCCAGGGAGGCAGACAGCGTGCTTGCTGCAGAGGGTGGCAGACGCCCCCTGCTGCGCCTGCTTCCCTGGCTTGTGCTGGCAGCCATGGTCCTCTTTCTTGTCCTGTCCCTGGCCCGCTGCAGCAGCAGCGATACTGGCAGGGTGCATGTGGGCGACATTGTCCCCTCTGCAGCACGCTCGGACAGGGTGGCTGCCAGCACCTCCCAGGCCTATCAGGACAACCTTGCCCGCTACAGTGCGGACAAGGCCAGGGCAGCCCTGGCCAGCGGGGACAGCTTTGTTTCCCCGGCAGCAGATGTGCGCAGCACCCCTGTGCCAGTGCCTGTGCCGGCACCAGTGGTGCAGCCCGCACCTGCCAGAGTGGTGGAGCGGCCCCCTGAGCCTGTGCAGCGCCTGCAGCCTGTCAGGAAGAGTCTGGAACGTCAGCCGAATCAGCCTGGGCGCCAGACAGCAGGCCAGGGCAGAGCTCAGGCCAGGCAGCCTGACCCTGCAGGTGCCAGAATGACCAGCTACCTGGCTTCCCTGGAAACCAGGGAGCAGAGCAGGGAGCCGGCAGCCCAGCTCACCATGATCTTCAACAGCCCGGCCTCTGTGCAGCAGCCTGCCAGTGTGCAGGCAAAGGGTCCTGCCAGCGGGCTTCCCGGCCTCAGCGTGGGCGACATTCTCCATGCTGTGAACAGGGTGACCCTGGACAGCGATGCGCCCGGACCTGCCATGGTGGAAGTGGTGCGCGGGCCCTACAGGGGGGCAAGGGTCATTGGCTCCTTCCAGCGCCTTGGCGAGCACCTGGTGCTCAGGTTCAGCGAGCTTGCCGCAAGGGACGGCACCCTCTTTGCCATTGAGGGCTATGCCATAGACCCTGCCACTGACAGAACAGCTGTGCGCTCCTCAGTGGACAGGCATACCCTGGAGCGCTGGGGCGGCCTTGTGGCAGCAAGCTTTCTGGAGGGCTTTGGCGATGCTGTGAGCCGCTCCGGGACCTCGTCCTACAGCACGGTCTATGGCTCCGGCTGGTCCGTGCCAGGCTACAGCCTGGGGGACGAGATGTGGATAGCTGCCGGCAAGGTGGGTGAGCGTGCTGCCAATGTGCTGGACAGGGGCTTCAACAGGGCCCCCACGGTGGTGCTGGAATCAGGCACTGCCATGGGCGTGCTGCTCATGCGTGTGCCTGAAGTGAAGGGCACAGCTGCCCGGAGCGCCAGGGTCATTGAGCTGGACACAACCAGGGCACAGGCGGGCACTCAGGCAGGCTCTCGGGCATGGCCGGCAGCAGACAGTGGCAGACAGGCAGTGCATGCGCAGATTGCCGCAGAACAGGCCAGAGTACGTGCCGAGGGCACAGCACGTCAGGACAGTGCCGGCAGTGTGCACAACACTGCCAGCGAGCACTGGCGCACAGCCCCCTGGCAGTAGTGTGGGCAGCGGGCCGCGCTACTGCCAGGAGCACAGTGAGGCAGTGCCGGGCAATGCAGTGCCAGACAATGCAGTGCCGGACAATGCACAACCAGACAAGACAGCGCCGCATGACGCAGCACCAGATGCCACAGGACCGGATGCCGCAGACCCGGGCAATGCAGCGCCGGACAAGACAGCACCGGGCAAGACAGTACGGATGAGGCAGGATCAGATGGCACAGAACCAGACAGCAGACGTGATGGAGGAGCATGCATGCGCATGACGCGACAAAGACCCGCCCGGACGCGGGGGACAAGACAGGCTTCTGCAGTCTCCCCTGCAGACGCAAGCCAGACACAAAGCAGTCAGGCACAGGCCAGCAAGACACAAGACAGCCAGGCACAAGGCATGACAGCAGACCGGGACGCACAGGCCAGGGTGCAGAACGCTGAGGCAGCTGCCCCGCAGCCGGGCCCGGCAGAGGAAATGCCTGAGCAGATCCTGCAGGGGACTGCGGACAGGGGCACGATGCAGGAGAAGGCACAGAGCGCGGCGCAGGACAGGGCACAGAGCAGGGCGCAGGACAGGGCGCAGAATGAAACGCAGGCTCTGGCGCAGGGCGGGAGCCCGCATGCGGCTGAGGCCGGCAACGACATTGCAGCTGACCCTGCTGACACACAGCCTGACGTGCAGGACGCCGCAGCACCTGCCCGTCCCGGAAGCAGGGCTGCAGGGACGGCCAGAAAGAAGAGCAGGGCAGCTGCGGGAAGTACTGCGGCCAAAAAGGCTGGCAAGGCGGGTACGGGCAGCAGGGCCGGCAAGACCACTGGCAAGGCAGGTACGGGCAGCAGGGCCAGGGCAGCTTCTGCAGCTTCTGACCCTTCTCCTGCCCCGTATCCTGCCCCTTCCGCTGCTGCGCACGACGAAGGGAGTGAGCCCGGGCCTGGAGAGGACTTTGTGCCTGAGGTGTTCATGCCGGATGACTTTGCGGACACAGCCCCTGCAGACATGGCTGCCACAGGCCCTGCAGCGTCTGAGCGCACTTTGGCAGCAGCGCAGGCAGGGTCCGCAGCAGGCATGACAGAGTCTGGCTCTGCTCCTGGCTCTGCCCCTGCCTTCACCCATGAAGACCAGCTCTTCACTGTCCCTGAGGACGTTGCCAGGCGCAGTGCCGGCGTGCGTGCCCCGAAACAGCGCAAGACACAGCCCTATCCCGGTATCTCCCAGCAGTCCCTGGACGTGGTGCGCTCCATGGAGAGCCTGCGCGAGCGCCTCAGTGCCGGACGCAGAAGCCAGGTCTTTGCCACGCCAGCGCCTGTGCTGACGCAGCCTGCGGAGACATGTGTTCAGCAGGACCCTGCCAGGCCCGAAACTGCCGGCAGCCCGGCCCCCTTTGCAGCACAGCCTGACAGCCAGGCAGCAGCAGCCCCTGCGTCCGCAACACAGCCTGCCTCCCGGGAGCCTGGCACAAGAGCTGACAGCGTGGCTGGCACAGTGCCTGCAGCCGGTGTTGCATGCGGGCCTGCGGCCGCGAGAGAACCTGCTGCAGAATCTTATGACACTGCCCATGTGGAAGACGACCAGCCCGCAGGGGCGGTCAGGAGACGTCCTGTGAGCATCATTCTCGCCCTGGGGCTTGCCCTGCTGCTCCTGGCAGCAGGCCTGTGGTTTTTGCTGGCCTCAGCTCCCGAAGACCCGCTTTCTGAGCCTGTGTCCCTGCAGCGCAGTGCCGGCACAAAGCCTGCCGGAGACGCGCTGACAAAGCCCGCCTTGTCCGGCGCAGGCACAGCAGGGGAAGCCGGCAGTCCTGGCGAAGGCAGTGCCCCTGCAGGCAGCCCTGACAAAGGCAGTCCTGAAAAGGGCAGCCAGGCCGGCCCGGCAGATCAGGGGGTTTCGGGCGCTCAGATCCCTGCTCCAGGGTTCGTCGGGGAAGACGAGCTGGCAGCTCTGGCCAGACTGGGCCTTGACGATCTGGCAGACCTGGTGGACCCGGCAGAGCTCAATGCCCTGGCAGGCCCGCAGGCAGGGCAGAGTGGGGAGGACAGCACCCTGCCTGTGACAGCCGGCGTTGCGCCCGCTTCCGGCCGGCAGGCTGCAGCAATGCAGGCCCCGGACAAGGGTCAGGATCAGGGCCAGGCCCGGGGCCAGGGACAGACTCAGGGACACGTCCCTGACCAGGCAGCTCCTGCAGCAGGGGCTGATGCTGTGCCTCCTGCCCTGGCAGCTGAGCAGTCCGTAACTCAGGCCACTGCCCAGCCCTCTGCCCAGACAGCAGTCCAGACAGGTGCCCGGACAGGAGTACAGGCCGGCCTGGCCGCAGCTGGCGAAAGCTCCCCGGAAGGTGCTGGCAGTGCACAGGTGGCCAGGGGCCTGACTGCCCTGCACAGCGAACTTGCGGCCATGACACGCACCCTGGACAGCCTTGACAGCGCACTTGGTGCCATGGACAAGCGTACCAGCTCGGTGGTCACCAGCCTCGAGGCGCTCACGAGCTCTGTCCGGGCCATGCATGCAGACCTGCAGGCCGGCGCTGGACAGGCCGCTGCCGCAAAGGCCAGTACTGCAAAGCCCGGCACTGCAAAGAAGACGAAGGCAGCCGCAGCAAAGGCTGCGCAAGCCGGGGCGCAAGACAAGGCGTCAGACAAGGCACCAGACAAGGCACCAGACAAGGCGTCGGGCAAGGCGTCAGGCAAGGCACCAGACAAGGCGTCAGGCAAGGCGTACGCCACCAGGAAGGTCTCCGCTACGGCACCTGAGAAGGCCCGCACTGTTGCCCGGCGCCATGGGGCCGGTCCCAGGGCCGCCCATGACGCAGGCCCGGCAGGCTGGAGCGTGCAGGGCCTGCACGAGAACATGGCCATCTTGCGCGATGCCTCAGGCCGTGACTGGCAGGTGCGCGTGGGCTCCAGAGCAGGCAGTGCCGGCAGCCTGGAAGTGACGGACATTGACCTTGCCAGGGGCAGGGTGGTCACCAGCAGGGGCACGCTGTTCTGGCGCCCCTAGACAGGGACAACGCCCGGCCAGTTGCCCGGCCAGTCACACGGCCGGTCACACGGCCAGCAGCACAGCAAGTCGCACGGCAAAGTGCACGAACAACAGCAGGCACACAGGCAAGGAGATCAGCATATGGACAGCGGACTTCTGGCAGCCTGCAGCGCCATAGCCGAAAGTCTGCAGCCCTTCTATCCCCTGGTGCGTGTCACCAGCGTGCTGGCAGGCTTTCTCATCATGGGCATGGCGCTGGCAGGCATGCGCAGGGCACCTGAGGAGCGCAGAAGTGCTTTGCCGCACCTGGCAGCCCTGATCATCGGAGCCCTGCTTGCCTCCTTCACCACCGTGGTGGATGCCCTCACCATGTCCGTCTTTGCCACCTCTGCACCCCATGACATGTCCTCAGTGTCTGTGGGCAGTGCAGGGGGCCTGGAGCCCATGGTGCGCCTGGCAGTGACCATTGTCATGCTGGTGGGCGCCTATCAGGTGGTCAAGGGCTTTATCATGCTGAAGGAAGCCGCCTTCGGGGCACGCAACTTCTGGTCAGCCACAACACATATCCTTGGCGGCGTGCTCTGCCTCAACATCCGCACCTTCATGCTGGTCCTGGGCAGTACCGTGGGCGGCACCCTGGAGGACAGCATCCGCACGCTGCTTGGCAGCTGAAAGACAGGCAGGGCCCTGCATTGCAGACAGCAGGCAGACATGCAGCAGGCATGCAGCAGGTTCACAGACAGCAGACAATCAGACAACAGTCCCGGAGTTTTCATGACACGCAGTGCAACGAGACAGACAGCAGCACCAGCAGCACAGACGGCAGCACAGACGACAGCACAGACAGCAGGGGGCCCGGTCCTGACCCGTGTCAGGGGAAAGCTTGCCAGCATGGGCAGGGCCAGCACCTGCATTTGCCTTGCCCTTGGCACAGCCCTGTCCGCAACCCTGTGCACAGCCACGCAGGCGCTGGCAGCCTCAAGCTTTGGCGACATGGCAGACAATGTGAAGAACGAGCTCACCCGTTTCGGTCCCCTGCTGCAGGCAGCCTTTGCCCTGGGCGGCTTCTTCCTGGTGGGCCTTGGCCTGTGGCAGCTGTGGGCCCGCTCCCAGCAGCCCGGTGCTCCCAAGGGCGGTGCCATCATTGCCATCATCATTGGCTGCGGCCTGCTCGGGGTGGCCACCATTGCCCAGATGGGTGCAGGCACGCTTGGCACAGGCTCCCCTGAGCTCAGTGAAATAGGCCTGTAGCTTCCGGCAGCCATTTCCCCTGCAGCTGGCCAGCCGGGCTGACCGACTCAGGGCAGACTGCCTGGCCGACTGCCTGGCCGGCCGCAGGGGCTGTTCGGACGCCGGGTCGCTGTGGCCCTGCGTCCGACTGCATCAGGCTGCATCAGGCTGCCATCGGCTGCGCGAGAGTTGCTGACGTTTCCTGATGCGCCGGGATGCATCGGTGATGCTCCGGTGCCCCGGCATGCTCAGGTGTCCTGGAGAGCCCGGGTGTAAGGGGCACCCGGGTGCACCGGGAGACGCAGGCTGCGCAGCTGTTCCCGAAGCACGGCCTGGAGCACGGCCTGGAGCCAGGTCGGGAACATAAGGAGAGTGCGTGAACACAGACTTCACCATTGCAGACGTCATTGCCTCGGCCACCTGGGTCAGGGACTGCATGGATACAGACAAGGGCACCAATGCCAGGGACCCGCGCTTTACGGCCATGCACGATGCTTACTGGACCTGTGCTGCCTGCGGCTGCAGGTCACAGCCCAGGGAAAATGATCTCTGGGCAGGCCTGCAGATTCATCACAAGGACGACAATCCCCTGAACGAGTGTGCTGACAACCTGGTCTGTGTCTGTCCCCTCTGCCATGGCCTGCTGCACCTGGACACCATGCTCATTGAGCGCCTGCATCCCGGGCACTTCATCTGGGCACCCTCCATCAGGCAGTCCTTTCTCACCCTCTTTGCCCATGTGCGGGCCGTGGTGGAGGAGCGCTGTGCAGACCACCTTGCCAGGGGTGTGGTCACCCCTGACAGGGCGCGCTCTGCAGACCAGCGCCTGGAGCTGGAAATACGCGAGACCCTGGCTGCCACGGATGCAGCCTTGCGCCGCCTGCGCCTGCCTGAAGGGGTCTTTCTCTATCAGGCAGGGAATGCGCCTCCTGCGCAGGCAGGTGCCGGAGCGAGATCAGGCCCGGCTGCCCGCTCAGGCCTGAGCAAGGCGCACATGTCTCCTGCGCTGCAGGACATGATGGACCTTGTGGAGGACAATCCTGTGCTCTTCGGCCATGCCCTGCGCAGCTTTGTGCGTACAGCCTCTCCTGCAGAGCGTCTGCGCACAGCCCGGGCGCTGCATGGCCTGCGCTATGTCTTTGCTCCCGGCCATGCTCCCTGGGCAGCTGCCTATGCCGGCTCCGTGACCTGGGCTGCAGGCAGGGACTGGGCCAAGCTGTGGCTGGAGGATGCAGGCATTGTGCTGCAGCGTCTGGCAGACATGGAGCACGGGGCAAAGTCGGCGGCAAAGCCGGCATACGGGCCTGGCTGGGACAAGGCAGAGGATGGGGCCAGGGCAGGGAGACGCTCCGGGGCGTGCTGATGCATGCCGGGGCGTTCATGTGTGTGCTGCGGTCTGCTGCCTGGCAGGCACAGCACAGGCAGCACAGCCAAACCAGGGCATAGCAGGGCAAGCCAGGTCGGGCCAGGCCATGGCAGGGCAGGCTATGGCAGGGGCAGTCAGCAACGCAGCCGGCAGCCTGGCAGCCCCCTGTCTTCAGACAAGCAGGCAATCAGGCAACCAGGCAATCGGGCAAGCAGGTAACCAGGCAATCAGGCAACCAGACAAACGCTACGAGGCTCATGTTCTTTCGCAAACACGCATCACAGCAGGCTGCAGGGGCGCAGTCCAGGGGACAGATGACCGGACAGATGCCGGGACAGGTGACCGGAAAAGGGCCCGGGCAGAAGGCTGGGCAGGTGCCGGAACGGGTGTCTGCCCGGGCTGCCCAGCAGGCGCCTGTGCTTTTCTCCCAGGCCGGTGAGACCCTGGAGAGCCTGCTCTTTCTGAAAACCTCATTGCGCAGGACGCAGAAGGGCGCGTGCACGCTTGCCCTGGCCAATCTGCTTTTGCTTTGTACCGTGCTGGTCCTGCTCCTGGTGCGGCCTGCACCTGTGTACTTCGGCATGTCTCAGGACATGAAACTTCTGCCCATGACCCCGCTCTCAGAGCCTGTCATGAACGAGCCGGCCTTAAAGAACTGGGTGGCCTCGGCAGTGGCCCGGTCCTTCAACCTGGACTACCTGAACTGGAAGCGCCAGCTCAATGACGTGCGCTCAAGCTACACCCGCAAGGCCTTTATCCGCTTTGCCCTCTCCCTGGACAAGGAAGGCCATCTGCCCCTGCTGCGCCAGCAGCGTGCCCTCATGCATGCCGTTATCCAGGGCACCCCTGTGCTCACCCGCTCGGGCATTGTGCAGGGCACCATGGTCTGGGAGTTCGAGCTGCCCGTATTGGTGAGCTACGAGACCTCGGTTGGCCGCATCTCCAACAATGCCGTGACCATTGTCTGTCAGGTGCAGCGCGTGCCTGCCACGGACTACCCCCAGGGTGTGGCCATTTCAAGTCTGGTCACCACCAAACGCATTGCCCTGCAGCAGTAGAG
>CASEWR010000152.1 GCA_949291675.1 uncultured Desulfovibrio sp.
GCACCTTCAGAAAAATCTTGACACAGGCCGGATTTTGCAGAAAAATTTCCTGCGTTGTCGCTTTGGGCTCGTAGCTCAGTTGGACAGAGCAGGAGCCTTCTAAGCTCTTGGCCGGGGGTTCGAATCCCTCCGGGCCCACCATTTCAAAGCGACAGTTTCTCTGATTGAGAAGGTCTGCCTCACCATGTGCCGCAAGGCTCAGTGAGGTTTTTTTATGCCCCTGCCACGCTTTCGTGCGCTCTGACAGGGGCTTTTTTACGTCGTTCTCTGTGTTCTCTGAGCTCTATGCCGCCCCTGGTCGCTTTTTCTTTTCCAGGGTGAGCAGGAAGACAGCAGCCATGATGAGGGCGCAGCCACCCCAGCCAATGGCAGTGAAGTTTTCTCCGAAGAGCAGCCACACCCAGAAGGTGCCCAGCACAGGCTCGATATTGCCGATGACAGCAGACTGCACCTGGCTGATGCAGGTGAGGCTCAGGGCCAGAAAGATATAGGCCAGGAAGTTGGTGCTGATGCTCATGGCTGCAAGCAGCCCCCAGACTTCCAGCTCCTTGCCTGTATCCAGGGGCAGGACAAAGGGCAGCAGCACAAGGGCACTGCCCAGAAAGGCATAGGCATAGATGGTCTGGGCCTTGTACTTGTGCACAAAGTAGAAGGTGAACGGGAAGTAGGCTGCATAGCCGAAGCCCGAGGCCAGGCCGCAGAGAATGCCGACCCAGGAGAAAACGCCAGTGTCGCTGCCGCCGGAGAGGCTCACCAGGATGACGCCGAACAGGGCAATGAGGATGGCTGCGAGCCTGGTACGGGAAATGCCCTCATGGAAGAGCACACGGGAGAGCACCGCCACCCAGGCAGGGGCTGTGTAGAGCAGGACCACAGCTGTGGCACCGCCGCTCTCTTCAATGGAGACCTGAAAGGCGCCGAACATGAGGGCGCCGAGCAGGCCGCCGCAGACCAGCATCTTCACCCCGTCCATGAGGGGAACTTTGAGGCAGTGCTTCCAGCCTGAGTAGAGGACAAAGCACAGCCCGCCCAGGGTGGAGCGCCAGAAGGCTGTTTCCAGCGGTGCTGTATTGTGGAGAAAGAGCTCTCTGGAGAAGGGGGTGATGAGAGACCACAGGGCAGCTGCCATGGCAGCATAGAAAAAGCCCAGAAGCAGTGTTTTTTGTGAAGTCGGAGCCATCAGCGTGCAGGGAATGTGTGTGCAGAAAGAAGTCGGGCTGCGGCAAGACGAGGGGCAAGTTCCCGGGCAAGCGCACAGGCACTGGCAAGGACCGAGCTTCCTGAGAAACAGTAGATCACAAGCAGGGCGCAGGTGCAGTCAGGACCCACCCGGGTGCGGGTACTGTCGCTGACAGGGCTTCCGAAGGGGCCCGAAGTATCCGCAAGCAGGGGAATGTTTTCCAGGGGAATGCTGCCCTTGCCAAGGCCGGCATAGGTTTCACCAGGCTCTCCCCTGCGCAGCACAATGTCGCCCTCGATGTGTGCTGCGTCATAGATGCCGCAGGAGAGGCCTGTGCGCAGGGAGAGCACGTTGTTCATGTCCACCAGCGAATTGATGCGGTAGATGTCCTTTCCCTGCCGCAGCCTTCTGTAGAGTGCCTCTGAAGAGACACGCCAGCGACCTGGGTCAGCTCCGAAGGCCTTGAAGGCCTTTCTGGCGTCTGTGATGCCGGGCATGTCCGTCAGGGCTTTTTCAGCAAGCTCTCTGCGCAGGGCAGGCCCCTGGCTGCTCTCAAAGTCCTCCCAGATGGCAGAGGTCTCGGTGAAGACGTTCGCTTCAAGGGAAAGCAGAGCAAGGCAGGTGTCAGGCCACAAGCTCACAAGGTCCGGGGCAATGCGGACGCTGTGCAGACCAGATGCAGGCATGGATGCTGGCATGGGGAAAACTCCGGTTCTTTCTTGACACAAGGCAGAGGTGCAGGGCGCAAAAGCAGGGCTGCACCATAGCCAATTTCATGTGTGCCCTGCAAGAGAGCCGGAGCACTCTTGAACGGGGATCTCCCTGGCCCTGAACACAGCCCGGGACTGCAGTTACCTTTAAGGACCAGGCGCTGTACAGTGTGTCGTCAGGGTGCTTTGCCTGAGAACTGTTCACAGCAGCAGTGAAAAACGCCGGAAAAGATGTCAGGTCTCTTTGCTGGAGGACAGACTGCAATATTTATTGTGTCACAAATGGTCTGAAACTGTAACAGCAGATGCTGAAAGTGACGTATTCACAGGCTTGCTATGTGTCGCATGTCGATGAGAAATCACACATGCTGTCTGATGTTGCATTCTCTATGGAAACGCAGACGTTCTTGATGCAATGCCAGAAAAGTCAGTCTCAGAAAGCTCCCGGAAGCATGAGGCGTCCATGTGCAGATTTGCCCGTGTCAGACGCGCAAGGCAGCATGGAAATAGAAGAGTTCACAAATACTACTTGGAAACTTTGACTGGACAAGACAAGGAAAGGTTGGTTATATACATGTAGAAAAAAAAGCCTTTTCGGAATTTTTACAGGGAGGGACCCATAGTGGCAAATACAGATATCATGCAGCAGGCTCTCGAAATTGCTCGTGCCCAGGCAGGTGTGCGGGCTATGACTGCTGCTGAGGTCGCAGCCTATGTCAGCGAGCTCATGCAGACGCTGGAAAGCGTCATGAACCCGGAAGAAGCAAAGCCCACTCCTGCAGTCGATCCCAGGAACTCAATCGGCGAAAGCTACGTGACCTGCCTTGAGTGTGGGAAGAAATATAAGGTTATCGGCGACCGTCACCTCAAGAATCACGGCCTCACTACCGAAGAATACAAGGAAAAGTGGGGGCTGAAGAAGGACGTCTCCCTTGCCGCCAAGTCCCTGGTGCGTATGCGTCGTAAAAAGATGCTTGAGATGCGTCTGTGGGAACGCAAGCTCGCCAAGTAGACTGTGCTTCGAGTCAGGGACAAAACGTAACAGCAGCGCACAACGCACAACGCACACTGGCAGATGGCAGGGCCAAGATTTCAGGCCTCTCCCGGGATTTCAGTCATCGGGAGGGGCCTTTTTTCATGTCTGTCTGGCGGAACCCGGTGCCGTTAAAAAGCGAAAAAATATTTGTTCTAAATGCGAAAACAGGTTCAAAAATTCGCAGTCTGTAAAAATACTTTTTCGAGGGAAATTTCAAAAGTTGTTGCAAAAAAGCGAAATATTCGTGTGACAAAATACAAAAAATTGAACTTCGTTCTGTTGACAATGAAAATGAAGTTCAATTACAAGAGGTCATCAAATTCAGGCAGACACATCCTTCACTGCGCAAAGAGTGCCCCACAGGCAGGCTGCGCAGTGAAATGGCCGCGAAATGGCAGGACACTGATGAGAAAGGACCAGCAACAGACAGGAAGACCTACAGGCCCGGGAGGCGGAGTCTTTCCAGGGGCAGCCCGCGAGGGCGGCTCTGTACTGCTGGCCATTCTGTGTCCGTGAGAGCAGGGCCACTGCACAAACTGACCCTCGCGAACTGGCGTATGGAAGCGTGTTACACGGCACTTCCGCGTCTGCTTCGCCATTTTTTATTTGTCTGGTGAAATTTACTTCAAAATTCCTTTTCTTTTCGTTCAGGGAGAAGGCGAGGAAAAGGGAATAATCGGGAGGACTTATGGCAACTGAATGCTGCTGCAGTCAGGAAGGGGAAGCCAGGAACTTCCAGGCTCCTGCTTCTGCACATGCGGGCAGCCTGCGTATCGCACTTGCAGGTAACCCGAACTGCGGCAAAACAACTTTGTTCAACACCTATACCGGTGCCCGCCAGCACGTGGGCAACTATCCTGGTGTGACCGTTGACCGCAAGGAAGGCAACATGCACGTTGACGGCAAGAACGTCACGCTTGTTGATATTCCCGGTACCTATTCTCTGACAGCCTACTCTCAGGAAGAACTGGTTGCCAGAAGCGAACTTTCCTTCGGCATGGTTGATGCCGTCATTGACATCGCCGATGCCTCCGCACTCAAGCGCAGCATGCTGCTCACAGTGCAGATCATGGAAATGGGCATGCCTGTTGTCCTGGCCTGCAACATGATGGACGAAGCCAGAAAGGCCGGTGTCCATATCGACATGAAGCGCCTGTCTGCCCACCTCAATGGCACCCCCTGCATGCCCCTGGTGGCACGCACAGGTGAAGGCGCTCAGGAGATTCTGCGCCGTGCCATCGATCTTGGCGCCAAGGGCCGTCAGGAACCCCTGCGTATCAGCTACGGCGCTGAGCTTGACCCTGTCATCGACACCCTGGAAACCCGTATTGCCAGGGAAAATGTCCTGACCTCTCTCTATCATCCTCACTGGACTGCCATCAAACTGGTGGAAGGTGACCAGGAAGTCATCAAGGCCTTCCGCGAAGCGCATGGCGACATTGCTGACGAAATCCTCGAAATCTGCGCAGAGGCTGAAAAGCGCGTCCGCGAGCTGCGCCACGCCAGCTGTGAGTCCGTCATCACTGACGCCCGCTACGGCTACATCAACGGCCTGCTGAAAGACGTGGTCAAGCAGGATCCCAATAAGGATCGCCTGGCCCTGACTGATAAGATTGACAAGGTCCTGACCAACGTTCTGCTCGGACCCATCATCATGATCGCCGTTCTCTACGCCATGTTCTACATCACCATTGAATATGGCGCCTATCCCCAGGGCTGGGTCGAAGAATTCTTCGGCTGGCTCGGCGGCATTGTTGATGAATCCATGGAAGAGGGTGCCCTCAAATCTCTGATCGTTGACGGCATCATCGGCGGTGTTGGCGGCGTGCTCAGCTTCGCACCGCTCATTGCCATCATGTTCGCCCTGATCGCCTTCATTGAAGACAGCGGCTACATGGCACGTATTTCCTACATGATGGACCGCATCTTCCGCTTGTTCGGCCTGCACGGCGCCTCCGTCATGCCCTACATCATTGCCGGTGGTATCGCCGGCGGCTGCGCCATCCCCGGTGCCATGGCCACCAGAACCCTGCGCAGCCCCAAGGAAAAGCTGGCTACCCTGCTGACCCTGCCCTACATGGCCTGCGGCGCAAAGGTGCCTGTCTTCCTGCTGCTCATCGCTGCCTTCTTCCCGGAAAGCCCTGCCTTCGCCTTCTTCATGGTGCTGATTGCCGGCTGGCTTTCCGCTCTGTTTGTGGCACTGCTCCTGCGCCACACCATCATCAAGGGTGAGTCCACTCCCTTCGTCATGGAGCTGCCCCCCTACCGCCTGCCCACCATCTTCGCCGTTCTGCTCCACATGTGGGAGCGAACCTGGATGTACCTCAAGAAGGCAGGTACCGTCATTCTGGCCATCTCCATCATTGTCTGGGCTGGTCTGACCTATCCTTCTCTGCCTGAGGACATGGAAAAGCCCTTCACTGACAAGATTGCTCAGATTGAAGAGACCATTGCAACTGCCAAGGCCAAGATTGAAGCCCTTGGTGGCACAGTGCCGTCCGAGGAAGAAGGCGAGGAAGGCGCTGAAGAAGCTGCTCCTGCTGAAGCTGCCGCACCGGCTGCTGCTCCTGCCGCATCTGCTGAAGCTGCTGCCCCTGCAGAAGGCACTGCTCCTGCAGAAGGCGCAGCTCCTGCTGCAGACCCCGCTGCTGAACTCGCTGCGGCCATGGAAACCTACACCACAGCCCAGGAACAGCTTGGTGATGCTCAGAACGAGCTCGCCGAAGAAGCCCTGCGCTACACCTACGCCGGCCGCATCGGTACTGCTCTGGAACCCTACACCCTGGTTGCCGGCTTCTCCTGGCGCACCAACATCGCCCTTGTGGCCGGTATTGCTGCCAAGGAAGCTGTCGTGTCCACCCTCGGTACTGCATACTCCATGGGTGAGCAGGACCCCGAAGATGCCGCTCCTCTTGGCGAGCGCATGAAGCAGGATCCCGACTTTGACCAGGCTGCAGCCCTGTCCCTCATCCTCTTCGTGCTCATGTACTCCCCCTGCTTCGTGGCTCTGGTCGTCATCAAGGCCGAAGCCGGCAGCTGGGGCTGGCTGATCTTCAGCATGGTCTTCAACACCGCTCTTGCCTTCGGCGTGTCCGTCATCGCCTACCATCTCGGCAAGACCGTTTTCTTTGCGGCATAATGCCTTACGGGGAGCGGATTTGAGGAAGCTTCCGCTCCCCATCTCTGGCAACATCTTATACACTTTCACTTTTTCATTTTGGGGTACAAAAAAATGAAAAAACTGATGACACTTCTCCTGGCTGCCGGTCTCTTTGTTGCCGGCACTGCTCCCGTCAGCGCCATTGAGTTCAAAGCTCAGGGCGAATGGTTGATGGGCTTTGCTGGCGGCACCACCAACCTTGTTGACAAGGTTCGCGAAGGCGGTGTGAAAAAGAAGGCAGACAACGAAGATCAGTTCAACGCCATGCAGCGTGTGCGTCTGCAGCTCGATGCCGTAGCCAGCGAGAATCTGTCCGGCACAGTGCTCTTCGAGCTCCTGGAAACAACCTGGGGCCAGAGCGAATCCGGCGGTGCCCTTGGTGCTGACGGCCAGATCGTGGGCGTGCTCAATGCCTACGTTGACTGGGCAGTGCCAAACACCGAGCTCACGGTTCGCCTGGGTCAGCAGCGCATCGATATGCCCAACGGTGCAGGCGGCTCCAGCCTCCTGAACCCTGATGCTCTGTCTGCTGTGTCCCTGTACTCTCTGTTCACCGAGAACGTG
>CASEWR010000153.1 GCA_949291675.1 uncultured Desulfovibrio sp.
TCTCCAAGCTATTTTGCCGGAAGCTGTGGGGAGCGCTCTCTCTTCCTTGCAGGAAAATATTGAATCACAGAGGACTCCCCGGTAGGGTGCGCCTTATATCCTCTCCCTGAAGGGAGAGGCTTTACGGCGCCTTTGGTAAACATACACCCTCATAGGCATATTATAATCATACGTGCTCTGAAACTCCAGCATCAGCACTGCCATCGGACCGTTATCTCCTATACGAACAGTCCAAATCATGTCGTTGTGCCGTTCCTGGAAATTTTTCGTCACATAACTAGCTGGCCCTCGCTTAAGTGTTGAAAAGTCTGCTTCTTTAAGGAGTGGATGACCAAAATTCTCTACAAAAGACTGCACAACTTCCTTATAGCTGAACAATTTTTTGTAGATACGATCATGCGAAAGTCTTTTATGTTTTCTGTGTTTTTTGGATTTGCTAATTTTCATTGCACAATCCTTGTGTTAAGTTCTTTTTAATTTTGTTGATGTAGAGACACCAGGTAGTCAACACGTCCTGGATGTATCCAGCGATCTGGAACATTCTGGAGTGCTGAGGACTCTGACTCTTTCCGTTATGGCCTCTTCCTGCTTCAAAACTGGACTCTTGCTCTCTTGTCTCTGCCTGAGAGTTCTTCAGGTTTCCTAGCTGCGTCCAGCAAAAGGTGCCTCCAACTGAAAGAAGCAAGTTTCAGGCAGACTGGCTGTCCTGTGTCGTGACTTCTTTGCAGAATTTTCAGTACTTGTGCGCATTTTCCTCCTCAGCAGTCTTTTGGGACTGACAAAAAAAGGGTACACGTGCCCATCCCTGCATCCGCAATTGCTTTTGCAGGGGGCATAACAAATCGGCAACAGAAAAGCCTCCTCCCGCAACACACAACCGCTTCAGGTCGTTGCAGAAAGCTTCTGTCACATGGGAACATGCAGGAAAAACTCTTGTTTTCGCCGCTGTGAAACTGGACGTGATGATTGTTTCACAACTGAACAAAAACAGAACTCTCTTCCGCAGTTCCTTAACTCAAGTCTACCGGAAAACCAGCATACACGTCTCTGTCGGCCTTCCGGATGGACACTGCCAAAAATACTGGGCCTGGCTCAGTGTCGGTAACCAGGTCCACTCCCCCGCGCGCACTCTGGCACCGGGGCGGGGCATATAGAACAGCGATTCACCTTCAGACTGGGCGGTACCAGTCTCATTCATGGAGAGTTTGTCACACTCTGCCCGCAGAGGCAAGAGAAAAAATGTCTCTTTTCAGGCACGAAAAAAGGCGGTACTCCCCGAATGTTGGAGAATACCGCCTGTACTGCTCTTACGTTCTGTTTGCGGATGGGGCAGGGAAGGCTGTTCCCTGACTCTCTCGCACCTATTCGCTGCGAACAAAGGAAAGATGCAGGTTGCGCAGTCTTGGTCCGTCAAACTCGCACAAATACGCCACCTGCCATTTGCCGAGCAGAATGCGGCCGTTTTCCACAGGGACCAGGCAGCTGCTGCCCATGATTGAGGCCTTGATGTGGGCATCAGAATTTCCTTCGGAATGCAGAAAGCCCCAGTCCTGGGGGATCTTGCTGGCAAGGAAGTCGCAGATGTCCCTGCGCACATCCGGGTCATAGCCCTCATTGAGGGTCACGCCGCAGGTAGTGTGCGGACAGAAGACGCAGATATAGCCATTTGTCCAGCCCTTGTCGGCATTTCTGGACAAAAAGGCCGTCAGCTCCCCGGTGATGTCGAGAAGCTCGCTCTGTTTGCCGGTAGAAATGGAAATCTTTTCCATGACTGTTGTGACCTTTCGTTGCGCCCCTTCTCTCTGAAGCAGTGCTGCTCCGGGGCTTTTGAAGAGTTGAGCCGTGCAGCCTTCCCCTGTGCAGCGCCTTTCAGGCACTGCACAGGGGCATCTTTGTCCGCAGTGTGCGGCCTGGTTTTCTAAAGAATGCGGTAGTAGACGGGCTCGGCCATGAGGATGCCAGCTTCCTGCACCTTCTGCATGGCTCTGCTCATGGCCTGGGCAGTGGTCTCGTGGGTCATGTAGACCAGAGGCACGACATTTTCCTCGTTTTCCTTCTGAATGACCTGGGCCATGCTGATGTCCTCGTCTGCCATGCAGGCAGCAAGATCACGCAGCACACCGGACTTGTCGCTCACCATGACGCGCACATAGTAGCGGGAGCGCCAGTCCTCAGGCGGAACGATGCTGGCTCTGGTGATCGCCTGCACATAGCCTGTGTTGTTGGGCGTATCACCGCGGGCAACAGCCAGAAGGTCGCTGAGCACCACGCTTGCTGTGGGCAGGGCGCCTGCGCCTCTGCCGTGCAGGAAGATGGGGCCCGAGACGTCGCTGTCCAGGCGCACGGCATTGTAGACGCCGCCCACGCGGGCCACCAGGAAGGTGTGATGCACAAGAGCAGGGAAGACACCGGCCTCAAGGCGGGTGGAGCCGTCAGCTTCCTTGTGCAGTCTGGCCTCGGCAATGAGCTTGATGCGGTAGCCGAACTCCCTGGCCAGAGCGATGTCACGCTTGTCCATGTTGCGGATGCCCTGCACAGGCATGCTGGCAAAGGGATAGTCCAGACCAAAGGCCAGGCGGATGAGCAGGGTCAGCTTGTGGGCTGCATCAAAACCGTCCACATCCAGAGTGGGGTCAGCCTCGGCATAGCCCAGCTCCTGGGCCTGACGCAGGGCAGAGGCAAAGTCCATGCCATTGGTGGTCATCTCGGACAGAATGTAGTTGCTCGTTCCGTTCAGGATGCCCATGATGGACTCGATATGGTTGCCTGCCAGAGGAGTGGTCAGGGTGCCCACAATGGGAATGCAGCCTGCCACACTGCCTTCGTAGCGCATGATGCAGTTCTTTTCCCTGGCCAGCTGGAAGAGATCCTCGCTGTCCTCGGCAAGCAGGGCCTTGTTGGCCGTGACAATGTGCTTGCCCTGTTCCAGGGCTCTTGAGATGAGCTTGTGAGCTGCGCCTGTGCCGCCCATGAGCTCCACGACCACGTCGATTGCGGGATCGTCCGTGAGGCTGGCCATGTCCGTGGTCAGCTCACAGCCTTCGGGAAGCTGTGCTGCACGTTCGGGAGTGGCATTGCGCACGAGCACCTTGCGCACCACGATGTCACGTCCGACACGGCGCTCTATGAGCTCCCTGTCATCACGCAGAAGTTTGAGCAGGCCACCGCCCACTGTGCCCATGCCGGCCAGGCCGACAACAAGAGGTTTCGAGGATACGGATTGCGACATAAAAAAGGACCCCTGTCTGATTTTGCTGCCTGCAGGCCCTCGCGGACCGGCAGTCCCTGCTTGTGTGCGTAGCGAAAAAAGGAAGGCTAAACCAGACCTTGCCGGATTGGCAAGCCATGCCCGGCATGTTTTTCCGAGGAGTTCACTCTTCTTTGCCGCTCCCAGCGTCTTCCCGGCCACATCCCTGCCCGTCACCTGTCCGTCTCATATCCCTCTCCGGCCCGTCTCCTGTCCCGCCTGGCTCACTTCCTGCTTTCTTCCCGGCTCTCCCGGCTCTTTCCTCTGCCAGCTTCCCGGTTCTCACCTGCCAGCTTCCCTGCCTTTACCCTGTGCAAGGCCGGCGAAAGCAGTTGCTTTTTGATCCGGGGCACGTATCTTTAGGGCGCCTGCAGGACAAAACAGGGCATATGCCCTGGCAGTATGCGTGTTTTGCCCTGCCAGGCCCGCCTGACACATCGCCATTTTCCCAGACGACCTCAACGGAACATCAGCCATGGAAGACCATATTGTTTTTGATGCCGCCACTCCTGTGCTCGACCTGCTTGATCAGCGCCTTTTGCCTGTAGAAGAGAAGCGCTTTCTCTGCCACACAGTCAGCGAGGCCTGCTACGCCATCCAGACCATGGTGGTGCGCGGTGCCCCGGCCATTGGCGTGAGCGCTGCCTTTGCCTGCGCCCTGGCAGTGCGCGAAGTGCAGCATGCCCCGGACTGGCGCACAGCCCTTGATGCTGCCCTGACCACCATTGCCGCTGCCAGACCCACTGCCGTCAACCTCTCCTGGGCAGTGCGCCAGATGCGCACGCTCTGGAAAGAAGCAGAACAGGACAAGGCCGTGACGCCTGATGAGCTCTTTGCCCTCTTCAGTCAGAAGGCCTCTGCCATGCAGGCAGAAGACATTGCCTCCTGCAGGGCCATAGGCCAGGCTTCCCTGGAGCTGGTCCACCCCAATGACTGCATCCTGACCCACTGCAATGCAGGAGCCCTGGCCACAGCAGGCTACGGCACTGCTCTTGGTGTTGTGCGCGCCGCCTGGGAGGCTGGCCTCAACATCTCCGTCATTGCCGACGAGACCAGGCCCCTGCTCCAGGGCGCCAGACTCACGGCCTGGGAGCTGCACAGAGACGGCATTCCGGTGACCCTTGCCTGCGACAACAGCTGCGCCTGCCTCATGTCCCAAAACAAGGTCAGCTTTGTGGTGGTGGGCGCTGACCGCATTGCCGCAAACGGCGATACTGCCAACAAGATTGGCACCTATGGCGTTGCCATCATGGCAAAGCACTTCCATATCCCCTTCTATGTGGCTGCGCCCCTGTCCACCATTGACCCGGCCCTTGCTGACGGCAGCCTCATCCCCATTGAGCAGCGTGCAGCTGAGGAAGTGACACATATCAACGGCAGGGCCATTGCCCCTGATGTTCCGGCATACAACTTCGCCTTTGACGTCACGCCAAACGAGCTCATTACAGCCATCATCACGGACAGGGGTGTGCTGCGCCCGCCCTATACCGAGAGCATTGCCAGGCTCTTTGCCTGAGATACAGGACAGATGTCATGCATTTTTGTCTTCTGACTGCTGCAGAATGTGCCGCACATCCGCAACAACAGGGCTGCGTGCGCATTATTGCGGACGCATGGGATGTGGAGGACGGGGACATCTCCCTGTGCAGGGAAATGTCCGCACGCCTTGTTGCCATACGCAGCGAGCACGCTGCCTGGGCCTATGAGACAGCCTCTGTGTCCACACGCCTGGGCACTGTTGCCAGGGCCCTGCGCCAGGGTTCCTCCCTGTCCGCCTGGTGGTGCTCCATTCTCTATGAGCGACATCCCAAAATTTCGCCAGCCTTCCACACCCTCTATCTCCTGCGTACAGCAGAGCTGCTGCTCTGCGAGGGCGGCTGCACAGCTCTGGAAGTGCACGGCCTTGATGCCACGGCAACAGCCATGTTGCAAAAGCTGTGCGCTGCAAAGGGCTGGGAGTTCAGCAGTGGGGAGTGTGCCCCGAAAAAGCCTGTCTCCAGGCTGCGCGCATTCTACGAGGCCACCCCTGCCCCCATCAGGGCCCTGGTGCGCCTTGGCCTGTGGCTTGTGCAGGTCAAACGCCATCTGCCGCGCACCCGCCTTGCCCAGTCGGCAAAGACCACAGGTACCATTGCCACCTACTTTCCCAATATTGACGTGAAAAAGGCCAATGAGGGCATTTTCCGCTCCAGATACTGGGAGAGCCTGCACGATGCTCTGCAGGCACAGACTGGCCCTGATGCCGTGCCTGTGCGCTGGCTCTTTGTGCGCTTCCCCTCGCCCCAGGGGTCACTCAAACAGTGCATTGCCTGGGCACGGGGCTTTGCCGCAAAGGGTGCTGACGGCATTTCCTTCAACTACCTTGAGGAGTTTTTAGACGGCCGGGACATGCTGCGCGCACTCGTGCGCTATGTGCGCCTCATGCGCGCCAGCCTCGGCATGCAGGAGGAGATTGCCGCGCACTTCTCCTTCAAAGGCTCTTCCCTGGACTTCTGGCCCCTGCTTGCCCCTGACTATGTGGAGAGCTTCCGCGGCTGGCGCTGCCTTGAGCGCTGTCTGCAGCAGCAGGGCATTGAAAACTATGTGCGCGAAGCAGGCAGACAGGCCTGGTACACCTTCCCCATGGAAAACTGCCCCTGGGAGCGCATGCTCACCCACGCAGCCCATGAACAGGGCACAGGCCCTGTGTATGGAGCCCAGCACTCCACCATACGCCCTGCTGACTTCCGCTACTTTGATGACCCGCGGACCTGGGAGGATGCCGAGACTGTGCCCTTCCAGCCAGACCTTGTTGCCGGCAATGGCGAAAGCGCCTGCTCGCAGTGGCGGGCCTGTGCTGTACCAGAGGAAAGGCTCGGCAAGATTGAAGCCCTGCGCTACCTCTACCTTGCCGGACTGGCTGGCAGTGCACACGACTTCTCTGACCAGCTGCTGGTGGTCACAAGCTTTTTCGAGGACGAGACCAGGGCCCATATCCGCCTGCTTGCCGACTGCCTGAAGGAAGGCGTCATTGCCGCATCCAGCGTGCTCATCAAGCCCCATCCCTATCTGCCTGTGGAAGCCATGCTGGAGGAATACCTCGGCAGTGCCGAAAAGCCCGCAGTGACCACCACGCCCCTGCCCCAGCTTCTGGCAGACCACCCCATGGTCTGGGCCTCCAACTCCACCACAGCTGTGCTTGAGGCAGCCATCATGGGCCTGCCTGTGCTGGTCATGCAGCCTGCAGGTGACTTTGACCTCTGCCCCCTGCAGGACATTGCCGGTCTTGCCCGCACCTCGGATGTTGCCAGCGTGCGCACTGCCCTGGCAGCCCCTGCCCCCCTGAACATAGCACCGGACTATCTCTGCCTGGACACGGCCCTGCCGCGCTGGCGCGCCCTGCTCGGCCTGGCAGCCGGAAAAGAGCAGGGAGAGCAGGCATAGCAGCTGCCCGCAGTCCTGCAGCACTCTCGCGCATGTCAGAGGGAGCAGAACGTCAGTGACGTCCTGCTCCCTCTCCTGCATGTGTCAGTCTTGCAGCTGTTCAGCTCTTCCGAGCCAGGGTTCTACCTGCCCCTGAGCTGCAGACGCTGTGCCACGGCGCTGGCGCCGAGGCGGGCAAAGTCTTCCACGCTCCTGCCGGCACGCTCGGACTCGGGCAGAAGCAGTTCCGGCCTGTTGGCCAGGGTCATATCCGGGGTCACTTCGTATTCCGGCGGGAACTCGTTGGCAAAGTACATGTTCTGGAAGCCGCTGAACTTGAGCTGATGGGCTGTGCTGTCGAGCACTGCGTATTCGTCATCAGACACAAGGCCAAGGGCCCTGGCATTGATGAGGCCGGCCAGGGTCTCGCCGCCCTGGGTGCAGACAATGTGACCGTGACGGTTGGCCATGATCATGGCGTCCATGATCTGCTGCTCGCTCACCTGCACCACCTGGAAGGCCTTCTCACCGCCCACCTCGATGAAGCGCTGCGCAAGCTCGCGCACGCGCGGGAAGGAGACGGGGTTGCCGATCATGGCAGCCTGGGCAACGCTGGGACGCACAGTGACAGGCTTCCACACGCGCTGATCTGCAGGCACGCTGTAGTAGCGGTACACAGGGTCAGCATGCTCGCTCTGCACGCCGAAGATGCGCGGCAGGGAGGTGATGATGCCAAGCTCGTACATCTTCAGGAAGCCGGACATGATGGCAGTGATGTTGCCGGCATTGCCCACAGGCACAAAGAGGCAGAGATTGTCCACGTTCCAGCCAAACCACTGGGCTGTCTCGCAGGCATAGCTCTCCTGACCGAGAATGCGCCAGGAGTTTTTGGAATTGAGCAGGGCCACGCGGTAGTTTTCGGCGAGGATTTCCACCACCTTCATGCAGTCGTCAAAGACGCCTGGCAGCTCAAGCACTGTGGCACCGGACCCCAGGGGCTGGGCCAGCTGCTGCGGAGTGACCTTGCCGTGGGGCAAAAGCACTACACTCTTCAGAGGCTTGCCCACATAGGCTGCATACAGGGCTGCAGCAGCTGAGGTATCGCCTGTGGAGGCGCAGACTGTGAGCACTTCGTCCCAGTCATTTCTGCGGCACAGCCACTTCAGATAGCTGAAGGCGCAGGCCATGCCCCTGTCCTTGAAGGAGGCAGAGGGGTTCTGGCCGTCGTTCTTGTAGCCGAAGGCAGCGCCCACCTTGTCCTGCAGGGCAGGAGAGGCAGCCACCACAGGGGTGTGGGCCTCACCGAGGTAGACAATGTCTTCCTCGTCCATAATGGGGGCCAGCAGTTCATAATAGGTGAAAACGCCGCGCAGGGCCGTGGTGCGGCTCATGAGGCGCTTGTCGAAAAGGTCGCGCCAGTAGGCACCGTCGTGCTTTTTCAGCTCCTCGAAGGTGCAGTCGTGCAGCAAAAAGACACCGCCGCAGTCAGGGCAGGTGTACAGCAGGCTGTCGCCGGCATGGGTCTTGCCGCAGCCGAGGCACTTGTACTCCATCTGTCCTCTGTAGGACGGAAAATCCTGGGACATGTTCTCCTCCAGTGTGACTTCCCGAAAGGCACGTCCCTGCGGGAAGGAATGTACTTGCTGCGGTGCCGGACGCGGACCAGACCGCATGATCTGTTGCGGGCAGGCCTGTGTTGCAGCAACCTGGCGCTGACGGCCGGCTGCGGAAAGGAGGACATGCCCGGGGACAGTGTGCGCATGCTGCGCTGTCCAGGGCCCCTCCTGCCTGCTTCGGGGCGGAATTTTTCAAAAAAGGGCCCGTCTTCGTCAAGTGACAGGAGCCGGAAAAGTGTCTATGGCCGTGTTTTCTGTCCTGCCGGGCCAGGGATGCCTGTATGTATTACTTTTTGTCTGCTGTCAGTGTGCCCTTTTTGGAGAGGACAAGACGGTTTTCCCTGTGCTCACGCAAACGAACAATGTTTTCCTTGTGTCTGTAGGCAACCACAAGGAAGAGCAGCACAGCCAGGGGAATCCAGCACCACTCGCCAAAGACGGCAAGCACAATGGGCAGGGAGCCCACAAGGCACAGAGAGCCTAAGGAGACAAAGCGGCTTGCGGCAATGACACCAATGCAGATCAGGCAGGACACAAGGGTGGGCAGGAAGGCCAGGGGCAAAAAGACGCCGATGGTGGTGGCAACGGCCTTGCCGCCGTGGAAATCCATGAAGCAGGAAAAGACGTGGCCGAGCACGGCAAAGAAGGCCACCGTGGAGATCACGGCAGGATCACTGCTCTCCAGCAGGGCCAGCAGCACGGGCAGTGTGCCCTTGAAAATGTCGCAGAACAGGGTTGCCACACCCCAGCCAAAGCCGCAGAGCCTGGCCACATTGGTGGCACCGGTGTTTCTGCTGCCGGCTGTGCGCGGGTCAACGCCGCAGAACACCCTGGCGATGACCAGGCCCCAGGGGATGGAGCCGAGAAGGTAGGCAACTATGGAGAGTGAGATGGCAAAGAGCATTATGCGTCTCCTGGTGCTGTGCCCTCACCCATGCCGAAGTCGGCCATGTCCGCGGCAAGATCCGCTGTTTCCATGGGCATGGCTTCCTCGGGCAGGACTTCGAGGATCTGCATTTCGTTGTACAGGGGATTGATGCGCCCTGTGCGCAGGACCACCCTGCTGCCAGGCACGGTCTTCTCGTCAAAGAGCTTTCTGCGACCGCGCAGGAAGATATCATAGTCAGGCAGGGACACGGAAAACTGGTTCTGGACCTCGTTCTCCTCGGTGACAATACCGTGCCACCACTTCTCCTCTCCCTGCTGCTTGAAGAAGAGCAGCTTCCAGTACCTGGGACGGAAGCGCTGAATCTGGCCTGCGCCCTCCAGGGCCACGTGCAGCGTGAGGAGAAGGTCATCCAGCTCCTTTGTCTGGAATTGCGGCTCGCCTGTGGCCAGCACGGCAAGAATCTGGGCCTCGTTCACAAGGTCGGCATAGCGGCGCAGGGGCGAGGTCACGGGCGCGTAGCAGGACAGGCCCAGGGCTGCGTGGGAGCGCGGCTGCGTCTCCAGGATGGAGGGCACCATGTGATGCATAATCTCGGCCATGCGCACGGGATCCGTCCACACGCCTGCGCATTCCGGGGGCAGCTCGGCACTCTGGGTGCGGTAGATCACAGGCACGCGCTTGTTCACGGCCCAGTCTGCTGCCGAGGCAGAGGCAAGGATCATCATCTCTGCCACCATGTTCTGGGCCATGTTCTGGGCATGTCCGGGCACAAGCTCAACCCTTGTGTTACTGCCTTCGCCGCAGAGTATAATGTCCGGCTCGCGCCTGCCAAGCATCACTGCCCCGCGGGCAATGCGCCAGGCAGTGCGGCGCTCGCAGAACAGGGCTGCCAGCTGCAGCATATCCTTCCAGACAAGGGCAGGATTGTCTGCCGCTGCCGCATCATCGAGCACGTCCTGGCACTGTTTGTAGCGCAGATTGACAGCCAGGCGCACCCTGGCAAGCTCAAAGGTGCACAGCGCAAGCGGCGCTCCGTCAGGACCAAGGTGCTGGTGAAAGATCAGGGCAGGGCGCTCCTCGCCGGCAAAGAGGGACAGGGCGCCAATGCCTAAGAATTCGGGCAGCATGTGGCAGTCGCCCTCGGGCAGATAGACCGAGGTGCCGCGCTGGCGCACCATGAGATCGAATCTGGAGCCAAAGGGCCAGGTAAAGGCCGGGCAGGCCAGGGCCAGGGAGAGGGTCATGCTCCCGTCTTCGTGCTGCACAAGGTGGAAGGCGTCATCAATGTCCTGTGTGGCATCGCCGTCAATACTCACAAAGGGCAAATCGCAGGCAGGAAGGGCTGCAACAGCAGGATTGTCTGCCAGGGCTCTGGCAGCCTCTTCCTGCTTGCGCCACCAGGCATCTCCCTTTGCATAGCCGACCCTGTCAAACCAGAAATTGTAGTGGGCAGGGAGCTTGCCCCAGGCAAGCAGCACCCGCACAGGCAGCAGGGCATCGTCGGTCAGGCCTTTGGCAAGGGCCTGCCAGAGGGTGCTGGCAGTCTCAGGCTCAGCCATCTGCTGGCGCAGCAGCTCCTCAAGCCTGTCCTGCACAGCCTGTTCCGGCCAGGTCTCTTCGGCAGGCAGGCTGGCCTTGCCGGCAGCAACCTGCACAAGCTGGCGCAAAAAGGGAGAGGCCTGGGCAATGAAGGCCTCGCGCTCCTCCTGCTTCTTCTTTTCCTCTTCCCTGCGGGCCACGGTCTGTGCGTCGTAGATCTCAAAGGACGGGGGCACAAAGCGAAAATGCGTTCTGCAGGCCAGCAGGGCATGGCCTGTGGCGGCAATGGTGTCCACATCGGGGTCCGAGTTCACAAGTTCGGCAAAGAAGACGGCAGTGGCCTTGTCCACCTCGCCCTGCACCAGTTCCCACAGGGCAATGACATCGGTCTCGGCACTGATCCTGTCTCTGGCCTGCTTTGCCTTTTCCAGCACCTTCACCATGTCGTCGCGATTCATGGAGGAAAAGCCCGCAAGCGGTGCACTTGTCCAGGGCAGCACCCTGTTTGCAGAGAGCTTCGTCTCGCGTCTGCTGGGCAGCATGAGACGCAGTTTGCCTGACACTTCCTCAAGAACTATGGCAATCTGCATCGCACTGGCATCAAAAAATTCCACAATACAGCCCACAGTCGGGTACTGCACGCATGAGGACATAGGGGGACTCCTTGGATAGGTCTGCTGACAAGCCGCTTTCCTATCCCCTTTTGCGTGCCTCTGGCAAGGTGTCACAGGACATGTGCGCGCGCACATGCAGAGGGCTTTCCGCAGCAAACACAAGGAAAAACAACAGCCTGCACACTCAGGCCTGCCGGCCTTCATGCCCGATGTGCGCAGACAAAAGCAGTTGACAAGACACGACGCAACATTAAAAGTCGTCCTTTCCGGTTCCGGTACGTGTTCCTGCTTTCCTGAAAGCCTTTCCCCTGTTCCTGCCGCATGCATGCATCATGGTGCATGGCTCATGTATGCCTCACAGCACATGCCCTGGCAGGATGTCCCCCTTTTCGGAAAGGCAGGCAGTGTACGGAGCAGGCGTATGGCTGGGCGTCACAGCCGGCCTTCTTCTGCTTCCGGGCCTGACCAGGAGGTCTGCGCCCTTCCAGGCCACCTGCACTGAAGACTGACCAGAAAAAATTCTTTCCCTATTTCGGAGGAAAAATGCATCTTCTGCACCCCAAGGTCCTGAATCATTTTTCCCTGCAGGACGTTGCCCAGCCGCAGCTCTATCGTGAGCTCTACCCCTATACTCAGATTTGCCGCACCACCTTTGACGAGGTCATGCTTGCCCCGCACCCGGCAAAGGAGATGCACATCACGGATACCACCTTTCGTGACGGCCAGCAGGCCCGCCCGCCCTACACTGTTGCCCAGATCAAAAAGATGTTCGAGCTGCTCTACCGCCTTGGCGGCCGCTCGGGCCTCATCTCCGCATCCGAGTTCTTCCTCTATGCGGAAAAGGATCGCAAGGCCATCGAGGTCTGCCGCTCCCTGGGCTATCAGTTCCCGAAGATCACTGCCTGGACCCGCGCCAACAAAAAGGATCTGGCCCTGGCCAGGGATATGGAATTTGACGAAGTGGGCATGCTCACCAGCGTCTCAGACTACCATATCTTCCTGAAACTCGGCAAAACCCGCCAGCAGGCCATGGACATGTATCTGGACGTGGCCAGCCAGGCCCTGGAATGGGGCATTGTGCCGCGCTGCCACTTCGAGGATATTACCAGAGCGGACATCTACGGCTTCTGCCTGCCCTTTGCCCAGAAGCTCATGGAGCTCTCCCGCCAGGCCAATCTGCCTGTGAAGATTCGCCTCTGCGACACCATGGGCTACGGCGTGCCCTATCCCGGCGCAGCCATGCCCCGCTCCGTGCAGGGCATTGTCCATGCCTTCACTGCCGAGGCAGGTGTGCCAGGCGAGCAGCTGGAATGGCACGGGCACAATGACTTCCACAAGGGCCTTGTCAACGGCGTCACTGCCTGGCTCTACGGCTGCGGCGCTGTCAACGGCACCCTCTTCGGCTTTGGCGAGCGCACAGGCAACACGCCTGTGGAAGCCCTGGCCATTGACTACATCTCCCTGACCGGCAATGACGGTGCTGCAGACACCACTGTCATTTCCGAAATCGCGGACTTCTTCGAACAGGAACTGCATTACAGTATCCCGCACAACTATCCCTTTGCAGGCCGCGACTTCAATGCCACCAGTGCAGGCGTGCATGTGGACGGCATCCTCAAGAACGAGGAAATCTACAATATCTTCGATACCACCCTGCTCCTGGGCAAGCCTGTGCCCATCATCATCACCGACAAGTCCGGCCGCGCAGGTGTTGCCTACTGGATAAATCACAACCTGAAGCTCACCGGCACGCCCAAGGAAGTGACCAAGAAGCATCCGGCTGTGGGCAAAATTTACGACGACATCATGCGGGCCTACGAAAACGGCCGCACCACACACTTCTCCTACGAGGAGATGCAGCGCCTGGTGCTGCGCCATATGCCCGAGTTCACCATCACCGAGTACGACCGCATGAAGCAGCTTGCCGGCGAGCTCTCGGCCCACGTCATCTGCATGCTCTCCCAGGACAAGGCCCTGCTCAACTTCGACGAGGCAGCCACTGCCCTGCTCGAGAACTTCTCCGTGCAGCATCCCTTCATTCAGCTCATTTCCCTGACCGACGATCAGGGCATTCTCAAGTGCATGGCCCTGACTGCGGACAAGGAATACCGCAAGCTCTATGAAGGCCTTGCCCCGGGCTATGACTTCTCTGACCGCGAGTGGTACAGGGAGCCCATGAAGACAGGCGATCTGTACATCATGGATGTCTATCCCTCGCGCTTCACAGGCAAGCTCATCATCACCGTGTCCTGCGCAGTGACCAATGACGAGGATCACATTGTGGGTGTGCTCAGCTGCGACATGCAGGTCGAGCAGATCCTCAAGCATGCCCAGGATCTGGTGCCTGACGAGGAGTAATTTTTCCCCAACAGGGGGCAGCCGCAGCCGGGCCCGAACCTGCGTTCGGACCAGCTGCCGGGCCAGCTGCCTGATCAGCTGACTGGCCTGCTGCCAGCCCGGCTGCCGGGTCCGCTGTTATCAGCAAGGGTGTTTTCATGCTCACTGTCCTGCCCATCTTCATGGCCACGGCACTCATGTTTGCCATGCTGCCCGGTCCTGACTTTGCACTCATTGTGCGCAGTGCCCTTCTGCATGGCAAAAGGCACGCGCTCTTCTGCTCCCTTGGCATTGCCACAGGCTTCAGCGTGCACTCCACCCTTGGTGTCTTAGGCCTGAGTGCCGTCATTGCCCATTCCCCGGTCCTGTTCACAGCCATTACCTGGGCAGGGGCAGCCTACCTTGCCTGGCTGGGCATCCATGCCCTGCTGGCCCGTCCGGCAAAGCCTTCCGAAGACGCAGATCTTTCCTCTGAGCAGGCAAAGCCAGCCCCAGGGCACTTTTCGCCTGCCCAGGCCTTCAGACAGGGCTTTCTCACCAATATTCTCAATCCCAAGGTGATCATCTACTTCATCACCTTCTTCCCGCAATTTGTGGTGCAGGACGCGGACATGTCCGTCACAAGCCAGCTCATGGTGCTTGGCGCATGCTCCTGCCTGCTCACGGGCGGCTGGTTCATCTTCCTGAGCCTCATGCTCGCGAAGGTGCGCCGCTACTTTGAATCCGAGACCTTCAGACGCTGGCTTGAACGCATCACAGGCATCATCTTCCTGGGCTTCAGTGTCAAACTGCTGGCCTCTTCCTCATAACCCAGATCCACGGGGTTTTTAGCAAGTATCAGATCGTAACATTTTTCATCTATTGGTCATTCAAGCAATTGTACCAGGGAAAGAGTGCTTTGGGAAAGCATTTTGTTACCTTGTAAATTTTAGTTTTTGCAAGGTATCATAAGTACTGACGACTGCACAAGGTGCAATGATGAAAGATACAATTTTTTCTTTGCTTTAACCAAGTAATTGAAGTACGTGAAGCTGATACCTTATTTTTTACCCCGGGATCCAGGGCATAAGCACAAGCAGGTGTTTTGCCTGTTCCTTTCTCCATCATCACTGTTTGGGACGCATTGCTATGATCACATTGCATAACAACAAGGTCATTGTGGCCGACGGTGCCCTGCTCAGCGCAGAGGAAGCCGCAGCCAGGGGCCTGGACCTTGAGGCTGCCAGGAAGAATACCCTGGCATCCCGCATTCTCACTGCCCACAGCAGGGCAGACGAGGCTGACACCCTGCACCGCATCTCCTTTGATGCCCTTATCTCCCATGACATCACCTTTGTGGGCATTATCCAGACTGCCCGCGCCAGCGGCCTTGAGGAATTCCCCCTGCCCTACTGTCTCACCAACTGTCACAACAGCCTGTGCGCAGTAGGCGGCACCATCAATGAGGACGATCACGTCTTCGGCCTCTCTGCTGCAAAGAAGTACGGCGGCATCTTCGTGCCCACCAACCTGGCAGTCATCCACCAGTATGCCAGGGAAATGCTGGCCGGCTGCGGCAAGATGATCCTTGGCTCTGACAGCCACACCCGCTACGGCGCCTTAGGCTGCATGGGTGTTGGCGAAGGCGGCCCTGAGCTGGTCAAGCAGCTTCTGCGCCGCACCTGGGATATCCCCAAACCCGAAGTGGTGCTCATCTGGCTGGAAAATGCCCCCAGACCCGGCGTTGGTCCCCAGGACGTGGCCCTGGCCATCATCGGCGCTGTCTTCAAAAACGGCTTTGTGAAGAACAAGGTCATGGAATTTGCTGGCCCTGGCGTGAAGAATCTCTCCGTCGAGTACCGCTGCGGCATTGACGTCATGACCACAGAGACCACCTGTCTTTCCTCCATCTGGCAGACAGATGAGCGCGTGCGCGACTTCCTTGCCCTGCACGGCAGAGCAGATGCCTACGCAGAACTGCGCCATGACGCTCCTGCTGCCTTTGACAGCATGGTGAAGGTGGACCTTGCCAGCATCGAGCCCATGATTGCCCTGCCCTTCCACCCGAGCAATGTCTACACCGTTGCCGAGGTGTGCAAGAATGCCAGGGACATCTTTGCCACCATCGAGGAAGAGGCAAAGGCCAAGTTCGGCAAGGCTGCCGCACACTTCAGCCTCACCAGCAAGGTCACTGACAGGGGTGTGCAGGTGGACCAGGGCATTATCGCCGGCTGTGCAGGCGGCAGCTTCGAGAACGTCTCCATTGCCGCTGCCATCATGGATGGCAAAACCACAGGCACTGGCGCCTTCTCCTGTTCGCTCTATCCTGCCTCTGCCCCTGTGGCCCTGGCTCTGGTCAACAACGGCTCCTATGCCCGTCTCATGGCTGCAGGCACCCTGCTCAAGAGCGCCTTCTGCGGCCCCTGCTTCGGCGCAGGCGACACCCCTGCCCACGGCGCCCTCTCCATCCGCCACACCACCCGCAACTTCCCCAACCGCGAAGGCTCCAAGCCCGGCAACGGCCAGCTCTCCGGCGTGGCTCTCATGGACGCCCGCTCCATTGCCGCCACAGCTGCCAATGGCGGCATCCTCACCCCTGCCACAGAACTCGACTGGGACAAGCTTGAGTACAGCCTGGACTATACCTTTGATGGCGGCATCTACGAAAAGCGCTGCTACAATGGCTACGGCAGGCCCGACAAGACTGCCGAACTGGTCTTTGGTCCCAACATCACGGACTGGCCGGCCATGAGCGCGCTGCCCGAACACCTGGCCCTCACTGTGGTCAGCGTCATCACTGACCCTGTCACCACCACAGACGAGCTCATTCCTTCCGGTGAGACCTCTTCCCTGCGCTCCAATCCCCTGAAACTCTCCGAGTACGCCCTCTCCCGCAGGGATCCTGAGTACGTGGGCAGAGCAAAGGCTGTGCAGGCCAGGGAAAACGCCCGCCTGGCAGACCCGACTGATGGCTTTGCAGCCCTTGCCGAGGCCTGCGCTCCTCTGAAGGAGAGCAATGCTGCCCTCTATGAAGACATCTTTGGTGCAGGCACGCTTGCCAATATCGGCATTGGCTCCACCATCTTTGCCGTGAAGCCCGGTGACGGCTCTGCCCGCGAACAGGCAGCCTCCTGCCAGAAGGTGCTGGGCGGCTGGGCCAACCTGGCCGAGGAATACGCCACCAAGCGCTACCGCTCCAACCTCATCAACTGGGGCATGCTGCCCTTCCTCATGGAAAAGGGCCTTGGCCAGACCATGGTGCCCGGCGATGTGGTGCTGGTGCCCCATGTGCGCTCTGCCGTGGCTGCCAATACCATGACCATGGAGGCCATCCTGGTGCATGCCGGCAAGGCGCAGCCCATCACCCTCTCCCTGGGCGAGCTCACGGATGATGAACGCACCATCATCCTGGATGGCTGCCTCATCAACTTCTACAGGTCCGGCAACTAATTCCTGTTCCCGGACGTCGTCACCTGACCTTACGGCCCCTTGTGCTGTCCCACAGCACAGGGGGCCTTCCTGTCTGGCGTTCCCATGCATGTGTGCGCACATCAGACGCAAAGGCGCGTACCAGTCCTGGCGTACAGCACACATGCAGAACAAAAGCAGCCCTGAAAGCCTGGCAGCAAACAAGGCCCCTCTGTTGTGACGAAGATAACACAGCAGAAGGGCCTTTTCAGCAGTTGCCTGATTGACAGATTGCTCTCAGGCACAATGGCAGGACAGCTTAACGCAGCCTTGCGTCAGGCTCGATGACTTCCAGTCCATCCATGTAGGGCACAAGGACTTTGGGGATGATCACGCTGCCGTCCTTTTGCTGGTTGTTTTCCAGAATGGCTGCCAGGGTGCGGCCCGTGGGCAGACCGGAGCCGTTCAGGGTATGGCAGTAGGCTGTCTTGCCGGCCTTTGGCTTGAAGCGGATGTTGGCGCGTCTGGCCTGGAAGTCCAGACAGTTGGAGCAGGAGGAGATTTCCCTGTAGGTCTTCTGCTGCGGGAACCAGACTTCAAGGTCATAGGTCTTGGCAGAGCTGAAGCCCATATCGCCTGTGCAGAGCACGATCTGGCGGTAGGGCAGTTCCAGCTTCTCCAGCAGGTTCCTGGCATTGGCAGTCATGATTTCCAGCTGATTGAAGCTGTCATCAGGATGGGCAAAGCGCACCATTTCCACCTTGGTGAACTGATGCATGCGGATGAGGCCGCGGGTGTCCTTGCCTGCAGAGCCTGCCTCGGAGCGAAAGCAGGGGGTGGCGGCTGTGTAGGCCCTGGGCAGATCTTCCTCAGCCAGCACTTCCTGGGCATGGAGATTGGTGAGGGGCACTTCGGCTGTGGGAATGAGGTAGGTGCCTTCGCGCAGCTTGAAGAGATCCTCCTCGAACTTGGGCAGCTGGGCTGTGCCGGTGAGGGTCTGGGCTGTGACAATGGCAGGAGGCTGGACTTCAATGTAGTCCTCCTCCTTTGTGTGCACGTCCAGGAAGAAGTTCACCAGGGCTCTGTCCAGGCGGGCTGCCCAGCCTAAGGAAACCACATAGCGGCTGCCGGACATTCTGGAAGCGCGCTCGAAGTCCAGGCCCTTGAGCTTGCCGCCCACTTCCCAGTGCGCCAGAGGCTCGAAGTCAAAGTCGCGGGGCGTGCCCCAGCGCATGATTTCCACATTCTCGGTTTCGTCCTTACCTACGGGCACGGAGGCATCGGGAATGTTGGGCACGGAGAGCATCCACTCTTCCAGCCTGGCAATGGCCTCGTCGGTCTTTGCATCAAGTTCCCTGATGGTATCGGCCATGGTGCCAAGCTCGGCGAGCAGGGCAGAGGCGTCCTGTCCCTCCCGCTTCATGCGGGCCACCTGCTGGGAGGCGGCATTACGACGGCTTTTGAGTTCTTCCACTGCTGCAATGTTCTTGCGGCGAACAGCATCTATTTCCTGGAAGGTCTCGATGGTCAGGGCAGAATGACGATCTGCCAGGGCCTTTGCCAGAATCTCCGGCTGTTTCTGTATGCGTTTGAGGTCAAGCATTGTCTGTCCTTGTCGGCTGCCCTGTCACAGACCTCGCAGACACGGAGCGCATGCCTTGTTCCGGCACTGCGATCCGCAGCCCTGGCCCTGCAACAAGGGACTTTTTGCCTTTCTTGATTCTTTGTGCTAGCAAATTTTGCTGAAGCATCTGCGCACCATGGGGCGCAAACGGGCTAATAACGCTCCAAAAGCACCCTTGGCAAGCATCTGCACGCCGGCCTTGGGCACACCATAGCACAAAACCTGCTGTCAGTGACAGGGGAAAGTGCAGTCTGCTGCGCCTTCTGGCCCCTGCCGGAGTGCTCCGGCATACTCCGCCACAGAGCAAATCCCCCTGCCAATCCAGCGTCTTTTTGCATATCCTGCCTATTCTGCAACAAAACTCCCCAACAGACTTCCTTGTTCGAGGCCGCTATGACGTCCAAACGCATTTTCTTTCTTCCCTGCCTGCTCGCACTGCTGCTCATGATTTCTGCCTGCGGTCCGAGCAATACTGTCCGTCTGCTGCCCATGAAGCCGGCTGCCTCCGTGCTGCCTGCACCCTCTGCGTCCACCATCGCAGTGGTGAAGTTCAGCGACAAGCGCACAGACACGGCTTCCCTTGGTCTGCGTCGTGACAACAGCTACTTCACGACCATGGATGATACGGCCGAATGGGTGAGCAAGGCCATTGCCGACCGTCTCTCCGCCAGCGGCTTCCAGGTGTCCTATACCCTGAATGCCTCCAGTGCCAAGCGCGCTGCCCCTGACTACATCCTCAACGGCTCCATCGAGCAGCTTGAAGTCCGCGAGACCTCTGCCACCTCCTTTGAAGCCAAGATCCGCGTGAACTACGTGCTGGCCAACAAGGACAGGGTCGTGGCCCGCCAGCCCCTCATGGCTGCCGGTTCCACCACAACCTTCCCCAATAACAGCGCTGTGGAACAGCTCCTTGCCGAAACCCTCAAGGACGTCATTGAGCCCATGAACGAGAAGATCACAAGCATCGTGCAGCACTAGCGGGCAGGCGTTCCGCCGTTGCTCGCGGCTTTGCTCCACATTGTCTGCACAACATTGTCTCAGGGCGGCACAATAGTGCCGCCCTTTTCTTGCAGCGCACAAGACGCGCAAGACGCAAAGGAAGAAATATGAGTCAGCCAGTCCTGATCAAGGTCTATGCAGCCCTGACCCCGGCCAGTGAAGAGCTCTTTGCCCAATGCAGCACCATTGCCGCAGGGGCCCTTGCCATGGAAGGAGATGACGGGCCCTTTGTTTTCCTGGAAGACAGTCTGCTGCGCATCAGCTTCGAGGGCATCTACTTTCCCTGGGAGGACATGATTCCCGTTCTGGAAAAGGCCTTTGCATGCGGCGCACGCGGCAAGATGGACGTGCTGGACATGGAGAACTGGACCATGACCCGTCTGGAAGCAAAACAGGACAGGTCCGGGACCTTTGTTCTGCATCAGGGCACTGTGTCCCTCAATCACGTGCTCGATTACTCAGGGCTGTAGGCCGCATCCCGAATACTCAGAGACAGGGCCTCTGCCAGCCCCCTGCAAGCATGCGCACCCTTCCTCCCGGGCTGTCCCATGGCCTGCAGAGCTGTCTGTCCTGCGCCCGTGCAGCGCACTGCCAGCGCCAGGGCAGAGGCCAGGTCAGAGGCCAGGTCCGTGTCTGCCAGTTCCGGCCGGCACATCAGGACTGGCGGCGCTTGAAAAGGCGCTCCAGTTCCGTCTTGTCCCAGCGCAGCACAATGGGCCTTCCGTGGGGGCAGTACTCCTTCTCCGGGGTCTGCAGCCACTGCTGCAGCAGGGACAGGGCCTCTTCCCTGCGCAATACGTGTCCTGCCTTGATGGCGGACTTGCAGGACATGGAGGCGAATTTTGCCTCCAGATCGTCCTTTGTGCCTGCCAATACCTCGCGCACAAAGGCCTGGGCCTCACTGCGTCCCAAAAGTGTCGGAATGGCCCGTATCACCAGACTCAAGCCTGTGAGCCTGGCGGCAAAGCCTAAGGCTGTCAGTCTGTCCGCCACTTCCCAGAAGCGCTGAATTTCGCTTGTGTGCAGCTTCAGCTCCAGGGGGACGGCCAGGCCCTGGCCCTCGCAGCGAAAACCACGGCTGCGTATCCTGGCATAGAGCACGCGCTCATGGGCAGCGTGCTGGTCCAGCAGCAACAGGGCCCCTGCCGCATCGCGCAGCACAAGATAGGTGTCTGCCACCTGACCAAGATAGGTCACACCATTCAGCTCGCCCGCCTCGCTGTCCCCGTCAGCATGCTGTGCCCGGGCCTGGTCAGGCGTGCGCTCTTCGCTGGCCTGAGTTCCCGGCAGAGGCCTGGCAAAAAGCTCCGAGGGCATGGCGAACATGGCTGCGTCAGTCTCTGGCCCCACGTGCTGTCCGGCGTGCTGACCAGCCTGCTGCACACGTTGCTGCACAGCCTGCCCAGCCTGTGGGGCCTGCTGCCCCGGGAATGCGTCCTTCTCTGCTGTCCTGTCTGCCGGCATGTCTGCAGGCCTGGCAGTCTGGTCCGGCCCCACAGCCCTGTCTGCAGCTGCGGGCACGTCAGCTGTCTGCTGCTGTGTCCTGGCCTGGGCCTGCACGCCTGCGGCAATCCAGGCAAGCTCAGCATCCTCCTCAGGGCGTCTGCCCAGGGTCATGGACGGATTGAGCTGCTCATCCGCCCTGCCCCAGAAGCCCCTGGGGCGCGGCCTGTCTTCAGGCAGGCGTGCAGTGGCAGCAAGGGCTGCGCCTGCAGGCTGCGTGTCCTGTGACGCCTGAACCGCCCGGAACGCAGTCGGGGCCCCTGGCTGCGCTGTCTGGCCGGCCTGAGCTGACTGCTCTGCCTGCCGGTTCTGAGCGCCATCTGCCTGCCCTTTTGTCTGCCAGTCAGGACCAGCGCTGCCTTCCTGCCTGTGCTCTGCCGGCCAGCCCGGGACTGTGCCCGGAGCAGCGCCGGGACCGCTGTCTGTCACCGGGGTGTTGGCAGTGCCTGCTGCGTCCAGGGCCTGGCGCAGGCCGGTAAGGATGAAACCGAAGACATTGCTCTCATCGCAGAAGCGCACCTCGCTCTTGGCAGGATGCACGTTCACGTCCACGTCCTTCGGGTCCATTTCCAGGAAGAGCAGCACCTGGGGGTGATCCCTGCTGGTGATCCTGCCCTTGTAGGCCTCGCGTATGGCAGCAAAGACCTTCTTGTCACTGATGCTGCGGCCGTTGACAAAGAGCAGCTGCCTGGTGTTCCTGGGCTGGCTCACACCGGGAAGCGAGGTATAGCCGTGCACACGCATGCCGTAGCCTGACTTCTCAAAGGGGATGAGATTGTCCGTGATCAGAGAGGGCCAGATGGTCTGCAAACGCTCGAACACGCTCTGCCCGGCGGTGAAGTTCACAAGCTCCCTGCCGTCGCTTTCCAGACGAAAGGCCACGTCCGGGCGGGCCAGGGCCAGGCGGGAGAGCCAGTCCTGGCAGTGCTTCACCTCTGTGGGCACACCGCGCAGAAACTTGAGCCGTGCCGGCACATTGATGAAGAGGTCGCGTATCTCCACAAGGGTGCCCTTGTGCAGGGCTGCAGGCACAATGCCCTCCAGCCTGCCGAAGTTCACCTGGCAGGACCAGGCCTCGTCGCTGTCTGCAGCAATGGAGGTCAGGATGCAGCGCGAGACTGAGGCCACACTGGGCAGGGCCTCGCCGCGAAAACCGTAGGAATTGATGTTCTCCAGGTCATCCACGCTGCGGATCTTGCTGGTGGCATGGCGGGTCAGAGCCAGCTCCAGCTCGTCCTTATGCATGCCAATGCCATTGTCCTGCACGCGAATCAGCCCCTGGCCGCCGCTTTCCAGATGCACATCCACACGGGTGCTCAGGGCATCCAGACTGTTTTCCACCAGTTCCTTGACCACACTGGCCGGACGTTCCACCACTTCACCGGCTGCAATCTGATTGCACAGTTCCGGCGGCAAAAGCACGATACGGGGCAGAGGCATGGGTTTTCCTTGCAAGTTCTCAAAAAAACAAAGCTCAATGTGTCCACAGGGTCTTGCGACTGTAGGAAAAAGGCTCGTGAGGGGCAAGTCATGCACAGGCAGGCGTGCCAGTCCTTCGCTGACACAGGCAGCCGCTGTGCCCTGTTCTGCTGTGTTCGGCCTGCCCCGGGCCAGGACCTGATGTGACGCCTGATGCACGCATGACGCACCCCGGATTCTGACGCATGATCAGGCACATGATCAGGCCCATGCACTGACCGGAAATCTGACCCTTGACGAAAGACATATTCGTACCTAAAAGGAAAGTGGACCAATGGTCCTGTGGAAGCAAATGGCTGAAAACAACTGTAAAGAGATGCAAACCAGCTGCTTTGCCACGTTGTTCATCAGCATGTTGCTGCACATTCGTACACACATCTGCATCCTGTCAGGCACTCTGCCTGACAACATCCCATTCTTATCACAGTACCTGCATCGGGGCTTTCTATGAAAATCCTGAATAAAACAGGTGCAGACTTCCCGGTCTGCATCGCTGTCAGCGAAGCCAGTCTTCCTGACCCGCTGCACAAGGGCTATGACCCTGAAATGGTGTACGTGGAATGCAGCCGCTGCGGCTCTCCCGTCATCTGGGAACGCGGCAAGACCCGCGAGCTCTTCAAGGCTGCCGGCGTGGATCCGCTGGAACTGGATCCGACCTGTGTTCTGGTCACGGACGGTTGTCCGGTCTGCTCCGGACAGGGGCGCTTTGGCGTGCAGATCATGCGCGTGACCAGGGCTGCCAGCCAGGACATGCCCATTACCCAGGGCAACGCCTGATCCTTCCTTCGCTTCAGCACCTTCAGGGGCAGACGCAGTCTGCCCCTTTTCTGTTTCCTGGCGCTCTGGCACGCTCAGCATATTGTGCCAGCTTTGAGCGGACATTCGGGGAAAGGACAGGCAGCTGCTCTGCGGGACAGCCTTCAAAGCGCCAGGACTGCACAAGGTCCCTGACAGTCCCTGCCTTCAGGCCCCCCGTGCGACCCGTGCGGGCCTGGCACCCCGGGCTGGCACCCGCAAACAGACGCTGTGCTCTGACCAGGCTGTCTGTCAGCCTTCAGTCTTCCTCCGTTCTGCCTCCCGCTGTCCAGCCTTCCGCTGTCCTGCCTTCCGCAGTCCTTCCTTCCGCAGTCCCTGCTGCCTGCACGCTGCGCATGCCTATGCCTGGCACGGGGACATCCGCTGCTGTCAGAACAGCTGCACCGTCCCCTGGATGCCTCTGCCAAGACAGAGGGCCGCTGCCAGCACAATGACGATCTTCACTCCTGTGCGGAAGGTCTCCACCCTGATCCTGCGCACCAGGGGAATGGACAGGGCAAAGCCCAGCAGCGAGGCGGGAATACACCACATGGCAAAGTGCACAATTTCCGCTGTATAGAGGCCTGCAGCAGCCTGTGCAATGTCGCTCACCACATTGCGCAGGAAGAAAAAGCAGCTGGTGAGCCCGAGAAAGGGCAGGGGCTCAAGGCCGATGAAGAGGGCATAGAGGGCAACCACAGGGCCGTCAATGGTAATGCTTGTGCCGATGATACCGGCAAGAAAGCCTGTGAGCAGGGCATTGCGGGGGGTATCCTGCAGACGCAGCCTGCCCTTTATGTACTGCATACCAAGCACACAGAAGAGAATCATGGTGCCAACAATGATCTCCAGCACAGGTCCCGGGAAGTGTTTGAGCACATAGAGACCGGGCAGCGTGCCGGGAATAGTGCCCAGGGCCATCCAGAGAACTGATTTCCAGGGGCAGTATCTGCGGTACCAGATGGCCATGCCACAGGTGAGCCCCAGGGCAGTCAGGCAGGAGATCAGGGCCACCTTCTGCACAGGCAGGATCATGAGCATGGCCGGCATGGCGACAATGGCTGCACCAAGGCCGCACAGGCCGGCAACCAGGGATCCGGCAAACCAGGACGCAGCAGCAATCAGTACCTCAAATTCCATTGTCCCCCCTCGCATGGTTACAAAACAACAGTTGCAGACAGTTTGCGTTCAGTGAGCCCCGTTCAGAGCGTCCAGATACCCCTGCCAAGACACATGACGCCGGCAAGCAGGATGATACCCTTGACGACACCCCTGAAGGTCTCCACCTTAATCCTGCGTACCAGGGGAATGGAGAGAAGAAAGCCTGCCACGGAAGCCGGTGCGCACCACAGAGCATAGTACAGAATTTCCTCGGTATACAGGCCCGAGACTGCCTGTGCCGCGTCACTAATGATGCAGCGCAAGAGAAAGTAGCCACTGGTAAAGGCTATGAACTGTATGGGCGGCATGCCGATGAGCAGGGCATAGAAGGCAACAATGGGGCCGTCCGTATTGATGCTGGTTCCGATGATGCCGGCTATGAAGCCCGTGAGTATGGCATTGCGCGGCCTGTCCTCAATGCTCAGCCTGTTTTGCAGAAGCTGCAGGCCAGCTGTACAGAAGATGAGCATGGAGCCCAGACCTATTTCCAGGACTGCCTCGGGAAAGTACTTCAGGGCCAGGATCCCGAAATAACTGCCCGGGAGAACGCCGATGGTGAGCCACTTTACCGTCTGCCAGGGACAGGACTTGTGGTAGCAGATGATCGTGGCAATGCCCAGCCACAGTGCTGCCAGACAGGAAACCAGCACAACCTTCTGCACAGGCATGACCAGAAGCATGGGCGGCTGGGAGATGATGGCTGCACCAAGACCGCACAGACCACCGACAAAGGATCCTGCGAACCAGGACAGCATGGAGACAATGAGCTCGAATTCCATGACACACTCTCCCCGGGACCGGGGTATGCAGGGGGCTGCAAAAACGTGCAGAGACGTGCAGAGACCGCAGAGACTGCAGAGCCTGAAGGACCTGTATGCCGCTTTTCCGACACCTGTGCCGTTGCGGCGGGGCAAGGATAGAGTGTTTGCCTGCACACTGGCAAGACAGGCACAGGCCTGTCCGCCCTGACAGTGTGCCCTGCTGCAGCATCTGTTTTCCCCCTGGCCTTTCCGGCCGGCCTGGCGGCTGACTGGCTGCGGGCCCGGCTGCAGAATGGACGACGTCTGACCGCCTCTGCCTGTCCCCGGGCTGTCCCCGGGCTGCACCCGGGCTGCACCGGCCAGGCAGAAAATCTGCTTTCCGGAGCGTTGTGTGACAAAACCATACAGGAAGGTGCTTTTGTATGCATGTCTCGTGCCAGATGCACACTTGCTTCCTCTTCCAGGCGTCTCTTCTGCACTTTTGCAGCAAAAAAAGGATGACTGATACAATTTTCCAGGAAGAGTACTCTTGTATCCGGCAGATTCCTTCAGGAGTATACAACTATTTTTTGTCAGAATACAGTCATTGTTCAGGAAAATGCTGATAATTTTTTCACTTTTCAAGCCTTTTGAAAAGCAGGGAGAAAAGGATTTCAAGTCTTTTTCTTGACATTTTTCAGATTTTTTTGTAGAGGCCCGCAATTGGTCCCTGAATCGGACCAGAAATTTTGTTTGGAGGCCGGCGCAGTATGGCAATGCAGGAAGCAGGGCGCGATACCGAAACCCTTGATTTTGGTTCTGCCCTCGAGAACTACTTAACCCCTGACTTTGGCGAAATTGAAGTAGGTTCCATCGTCAAAGGAGAAGTCGTCCGGGTTGGTGACGACAACGTGCTGGTAGATGTCAGCTTCAAATCCGAAGGACAGATACCCACCAGTGAATTCCTTGATGCAGCAGGCAATGTGAGCGTCAAGGTTGGCGACAAGATCGACGTGTATGTGGACCGCAAGGACGAAAACGAGGGGACCATCATCCTCTCCTTCGAGAAGGCCAAGCGCATGCAGGTGTTCGATCAGCTCGAAGATGTGCAGGAAAACAGCAAGACCATCAGCGGCCGCATCACCCGCCGCATCAAGGGTGGCTACACCGTTGACATCGGCGGTGTGGAAGCCTTCCTGCCCGGCTCCCATGTGGATCTTCGTCCCGTTCCGGACATGGACGCACTGGTCAATCAGGACTTTGAGTTCCGCGTTCTCAAGATTAACCGCCGCCGCAGCAATGTCATCGTGTCCCGCCGCGTCCTGCTTGAGGAAGAGAGGGACAGCAAGCGCAAGTCTCTGCTCGAAACCCTGGAAGAAGGCCAGATTGTCACCGGCAAGGCCAAGAACATCACCGAGTACGGTGTGTTCGTGGACCTGGGCGGCCTTGACGGCCTGCTCCACATCACGGACATGAGCTGGAAGCGCATCCGCCATCCCAAGGAAATGGTGACCCTGGGCATGGACCTCACCCTGAAGGTGCTTTCCTTCGATCGCGAGCACTGCAAGGTCTCCCTGGGCCTCAAGCAGCTCGTGCCTGATCCGTGGGAAAACATTGCCGCCCGCTTCCCCGTGGGCACCAAGGTGCAGGGCAAGGTCTCCAACCTGGTGGACTACGGTGCCTTTGTGGAACTCGAGCCCGGCGTGGAAGGCCTGGTGCACATCTCCGAAATTTCCTGGACCCGCAAGCTGCGTCATCCTTCCCAGCTCGTGCACACCGGCGAGCAGGTGGAAGTGGTCATCCTGGGCGTTGATGCCGAAAAGAAGCGCATCAGCCTGGGCATGAAGCAGGTCCATCCCAATCCCTGGGAACTGGTTGCCGAAAAGTATCCTGAAGGCACTGTCCTTGAGGGCACCATCAAGAACATCACCGAATTCGGCATGTTCATCGGCATTGAGGACGGCATCGACGGCCTCATCCACGTGTCCGACATTTCCTGGGTCAAGAAGATCCGCCATCCCGGCGAACTCTACAAGGTTGGCGACACGGTGCAGGCCAAGGTGCTCACTGTTGATCAGAACAGCGAGAAGTTCACCCTGGGCATCAAGCAGCTTGTGGAAGACCCCTGGGCCCATGTTCCCGGCACCTATCCCGTTGGTTGCAGCATCAAGGGTGTTGTGACCAACATCACCGACTTCGGCATCTTTGTCGAAGTTGAGGAAGGTGTGGAAGGCCTGGTGCACGTCTCCGAACTCGGCCTTGGCAAGAAGGGCAAGACTCCTGCCGAGCTCTTCAAGGAAGGCCAGGAGATCGAAGCCAAGGTCATTCATGTGAGCGCCGAGGAGCGCCGCCTTGGCCTCTCTCTGAAGCAGACCACTCATGGCCGCAGCGAGGAAAAGGGCAAGGAATACCATTCCGGTCCTGCTGATGCCGGCCCGACCCTGGGCGACCTGCTCAAGGAAGCTGTTGAAAAGGCCTAAGAGCTGATATTTTACTGACTTTCATACGGCGAATCCTTTGTGTGCTCCGTGTGCACAAAGGGTTCGCC
>CASEWR010000154.1 GCA_949291675.1 uncultured Desulfovibrio sp.
TTCCGATTTTCTCAGCCATGATTGCCTCACACTAGAGCTTGATTTCTACGTCAACGCCTGCAGGCAAAGAAAGCTTGCCAAGAGCGTCCACGGTTTGCTGCGTGGGCTCAAGGATGTCCATGAGCCTTTTATGAACGCGCAATTCGAACTGCTCGCGGGACTTCTTGTCCACGTGCACAGAACGCTGGACTGTATACTTGTGGAATCTGGTGGGCAGCGGAATGGGTCCGGCCACACCAGCGCCAGTGTTGCGTGCAGTGTCCACGATTTCCGCCACTGCCTTGTCCAGGATACGGAAGTCGTAGGCCTTGAGCTTGATGCGAATGCATTCGCTGCTAACTGTCGTCATTGTTTGTAGCTCCATGAAAATTCGCCCGGTCAGTGGGGAGACACGGGATACGGACAGGGCCGTACAAAAGGCCCTTCTGGCCTGGCCTGCGGGTGAGGTGGCGAAGGGGAGCTGCAGACGAACAGTCTGTGGTCACGTATTGTTGATGGGGATCAGAGAGAGAGGTGGGCGTGAGTAACGCGCCTTGCTGTCCACGATCTACGTGACGCTCCCGGCGTTCTCCACGCCCGACGGTACAGGACGTACCGCGGAAGGATGGACCCGCAGGGTTACCAAATGGGGGTAGTTCCCCCGAAAACCTTTACAGCCCCGGGTGTACACATGGGTACGGGATCCGTGGGTGGGCTGGTACGGCTCGATCAAGTCGGCATTTGGCAACGCCTGCACTTGTCAAACCGGCCGTGAGCGACCGGTACTGCAGGACGAAAAGGCTTTCGTCCTTCCCTGCCGTACAGGGAGTCCCCTGAAATCAGAGGCGAACGGCTTAATATCCTTCCTCCCCCCGGCTGTCAAGAAATTTTTACGAAAAGTTCTTTTTCGCCACATTGGGAGGGCAGGGAACGGGGTGAGGAAGCCGCAACCTCACCAGGGGAGAGCTCACTACTGCCTTTTGGCCAAAACTGCAAGCCCTGTTCTGCACGCCTGACCGGCACACAGGGGCTGCAAGCCGTGTCCGCACGTCTGACCCGTGCGCCCGGCCCCGTTCGTCTGACCCCGTTCGACAGACACGTTTGTCTGACCCGAGCGTCAGCCCCGCAGGCCCCCGCGAAGGAGAGGTCCTGGGGAAGGCTTGGGGAAATCCTGGGGAAGGCCTGGGAAAGGTCTGGGAAAGGTCTCCGGGAAGGCCCGGGAAGCTTTGGGAAAGCCGGGAAAGCTCTGGGAAGCCCGGCAGGCCCAGGAGAGAGGCCTGGTCAGTGCCCCCCTGCCCTGCTTACCCCATGGAGGCTGGCCGGCACCACTGGCAGGGCCGGTGCAGCCAGACACAGCCCGGGTGCTGCGGCTTCTCAGCGTCCTGTGGGCCCTGTGGCCCCTGTGGCATTGACGGGGGCACAGGGGCCGGTCAGGCCCCTTCCTCAGTCAAATTCTATCTCGTAGCCGAGATCATAGCACAGTTCGCGAAGAGCAATCTTCAGGAGATCCCGCACTGTGACAAGATAGTCCTGTCTGGCAGGCCCGATGCCCTCTTCTGCCAGCGCCGCCTCAATGGCCGGCTTCAGCTCCCTGATCTGGCCGTAGTACTCTTCCTTGAGTCGCTGATACTTCTTCCTGTGCAGGAAATTGTCGATGCCCTGGCACGCCAGGACGAGGCCCAGAAGCCCCTTGCTGCATCAGGAAAGGCCGCTGAAGCCGCCCATCTCCCACTTGCCGCTGATGAGCTCATAGCCCAGGTCCTGGGAGATATGGCTTGTGCCGGTATCCCGCGCCTTGTCCTCCAGGGCCTGACGGGCCTCCTCCACAATGATGCGGATGAGCTCAAGCTTGCGCCCGCGGATGAAGTGGTGCTGCTTGTTGAGTGCGCACGCTGTCATATATATGTCCTCGCTGTCCTTCACTACTGTCTGTCCGGCCCGGGTTTCGGGCGCTGATGGTCCTGAGCACCTGCTGCTGCAGGCCTGGCAGAGACATCCGGGAAGCCCCGGGAAGTCACTGGCCTGGTTTGGTGTCAGCTATTATCAGGAATGATAACCAATAATAGAAAATTGTACAGCCCCTGACCTGCAAAAAAGTCAGGGGCTGAAAACGTTCGTGGCTGCGAATGTCTTGTGAGGCCTACATCTTCAGCAGGGCTTCAGCGTAGTCATCACCATTGAAGGGACGCAAATCCTCCACCTTTTCACCAAGGCCCACATAGGTGATGGGCAGCTGATGCTGCATGGCCACGGCAATGGCCACACCGCCCTTGGCAGTGCCGTCAAGCTTGGTGAGGATGAGTTCATCCACACCCGCACTCTCCTTGAAGAGCCTGGCCTGGGAGAGCGCGTTCTGGCCTGTGGTGGCATCCAGGACCAGCACTGTCCTGTGCGGGGCACCGGGATGCTTGCGGGCGATGACATTGCGAATCTTGGCGAGCTCGTCCATGAGGTTGACCTTGGTCTGCAGACGGCCTGCCGTATCCACATAGAGCACATCCACCTTCTCTGCGATGGCCCTGTCCATGGCCTCAAAGGCAACCGAGGCAGGATCCGAGCCGGCCTGTTTGGCATGGAAGAGGGCACCCACGCGGCCTGCCCATACCTGCAGCTGCTCAATGGCTGCGGCTCTGAAGGTGTCTGCTGCGGCAATCATGACCTTCTTGCCCTGCATGCGGTCACGGTAGGCCAGCTTGGCAATGGTGGTGGTCTTGCCTGCGCCATTGACGCCAATCATGAGCACAACCTCAGGCGGTGTGATGCCCACAATATGTCTGGGTCTGGCAAAGATGGCGCGGATTTCTTCCTGCAGCAGGGCTCTGGCGCCGTCAGAGGTGGTGACGCCCTGCTCTCTGGCTCTGGTGCGCAGGCGCCTGGTGAGTTCCATGGAGGCATCCACACCAAGGTCTGCCATAATGAAGATCTCTTCCAGCTCTTCCCAGAAGTCGTCATCCAGCTCGCCATGGCTGGAGATCAGGCCTTCAAAGTGTCTGGCAAACTGGGCTCTGGTCCTGGCAAGGCTGTTGGAGAGCTTGAGGAAGAGGCGGTTGCGTTCGTCCTCTTCGTCCTCGAGGTCCAGGGCAAGGGCCAGGCGGTACTGCAGCTCTGACCTGAAGTCCTCGATATGGGTATAGTCCATGCGCTCAAGCCAGCCGGCAAAGTCATCCACAAAGGCCTTTGCCTCGTCTGCCGGGGCTTCCAGGGTGCGCAGGAGGAAGAGCACGCGGTTATTGAGCTCCTCACCGGACTGGGTCACACCGTCAAGCACAATGTCCAGCCAGACCGAGAGCTTTGCCTCTGCCGCGCGCAGACGGACAGTGAGCTCAGGGTAGTCCACCATGGCTGCGGCAGGCGCTTCTTCCTGCCGGGGCTTGCGGTTCTCCTCCCAGTCCTCGGGCATGAGCGGGGCACCAAGATCAATGACAAGCTCGTCTTCTGCGTCTTCGGGCGCGGCCTCAGCCTGAGCTTTGGCAGGTGCAGCCTGGGCTTCCCCGGCTGCTGCGGGCGTGCCGGCCGCTTCTGTCTGCACAGCCTCAGCTGCTGGTTCTGCGAGCTCGACAACAGACTCTGCACCAGGCTTTGCTTCTTCGGCCGCAGGTTCTTCCTGCGCAGGCTTTGCAGGCGCAACAGGCTTGAAGTTGGCCCAGGGATCATATGCCGGCGCTGCCTTGTCGGCAGGCGCAGCAGCTTCCACAGGTTCGGGCGCGGGTTCGGCCACAGGCTCAGTCACAGGCTCAGCCTGGGCCTCTGCCCCTGCTGCCTGTACTGCAGGCCCGGCTGTCCCGGCTTCCTCTGCGGGTTCTGCGGGCACAGGTGCTGGCTCTGCGAGCTCGACAACAGGCTTAGCTTCTTCGGCTGCAGGTTCTTCCTGCGCAGGCTCTGCAGGCGCTGCAGGCCTGAAATTGGCCCAGGGATCACATGCTGGCGCTGCCCTGTCGGCAGGCGCAGCAGCTTCATCTGCTGCAGGTTCTGCCACAGCGGCTGCAGGCCCGGCTTCGACTGTCTCGTCAGCTTTCCCGTCAGCCGCCTCGCCAGCCATGTCTTCCGGCTTTTCCTCCGGCTTCTCGGCTGGCTTCTCAGCTGGCTTCTCTTCCGGCGTCTCGTCTGGCTTCCCGGCTGTTTCGGGCGCTGTGTCTGCGACGGGTTCAGCAGGCTGCTCGCCGGCTGCAGGCAGGGGCTCTGTCTCAGGCCCGGCAGGTTTTGCCGCAGCGTCCTCTGCAGGCCCGGCAGCAGGCTCCACAGGTTCAGCGACAGGCGCAGCTGCGGGCTCGGCCACCACGGTGAGCTCGACCACCTCTGTCTCTGCAGCCTCCTGCGCCTTATCTTCAGCGCTCTCCACAGTCTCGAACACTGCAGCGGCTTCCACCTCTGCCACAGGCCCGGGCTGTGCAGGTTCCGCGCCCTGGGCGGCAGGCTCTGCTGCAGCCGGCTCTGTGAGCAGCACTTCGAGAGGCTCGCCTGTCTCCACAAAAACCGGGGCACCGTCCTCAGTTGTCACCCTGGCTCTGGCTGCATCAGGCAGGGCTGCGCCCTCTGCTGCAGGAGCATCAGCCTCGGCAGATGCTGCCTGCACTGCAGGCTCTGCAGCCTCACTCTGCTCCGGCTGGGCCGGCTGGGCCGGCTGCTTGACTGTCCCCTGCGCGTCTTTTGCCTCTTCCTGAGCTTCCGGCTGCGCCTGCTCTGGTTGAGCCGGCTCCGGTTGCGCGTGCTCCGGACTGGCGACCTGCTCTGCTGCTGCCTGTGTCCCGGGGGCAGATGTGGTTTCTTGTGTGGTCTCTGGCGTGGTTTCAGGTGCCGTTTCTGGTGTCGCGGCTGTTCCGAAAATCTTCTTTATCCTGGAAAAAAAGCCCATGCTGTTCTCCCCTGCTGTCAACAAATACTGTCTGCCCTGTCCGAGCGGCTCCTGCGGTCTTCAGCCTGCCCCTGTACCTGTCCCTGTCCTCTTGCCATCAGTCTGTGCCCCTGGATTTGCTGCGCCAGGGCGCAAGCAGGCACAGGCCAAGGAGAAAGAAGGCTGCTGCGCCGGCCTGGGCAAGGGCAACGCTCTTCCACAGACTCTTGTCCGCAAGCTGCTGCACCTGTGTCTGCCACAGGGCATCATCGAGCACCACTGTCACCTGCACACCCTGTGTCCCGTCCCCTGCGGCAATCTGTGCATGCCCTGCTGCCCTGGTCCGGGGAAGGTCTGTGTCCGGGGCCAGGGAGCCATCTGCCTGGCGCACCTGAGACTCCAGGAGTCTGTCCCGGCCCGTGACAGCACAGGCCAGAACGTCTGTCTTCTCCATGAGCTCAAAGACCAGGGGGCGCACCAGGAATTCGTCAATGAGTGCAGACGCTGCAGCACGCTCAGCGCCGCTACTGCCATCAGGCTCGTCCCTGCCTGTCCCGGTTTCCGGCGCTGTCCCTGACGCAGTGCTGATCTCGTCTGCTGCCTGCACAATCTCTGCTGCCAGCTGCCTGGCAAGCTGCTGTGCCTGTGCCTGAGCAGTTGCCTGCATATCGTCGCAGAACGCCTCCAGCAGCATCTGCCGCTGGACAAAGAGGGCTGCAGCCAGAAGCAGGGAAGCGGCAAGCCAGACAAGGACGCAGCGAAGCTTCATATTCTGCTCCTTCTCTCCAACTTCAGATCCCGGGCACGCACGTCCTGCTCAGCTCCTGTGCGGGTCAGGCTCGCTCTTCCACTCGCGCACAGCCTCGCGAATCTGTCCCAGGCGCTCGGGGCTGAGATCCTTGTTGTACTCTTCAGCAAAGACATGGATGCGCGTCCCGCCTCTGGGCACAAACAGCCCCTTGACTCTGGCCCAGGACGGGTGGAGCAGTGCGGTAATGTCCTCAAGCACCTTGTTGGTAATGGTCTCCATGAAGGAGTGATGGTTTCTGAAGGCAAACATATAGAGCTTGAAGCTCTTGGACTCCACACAGAGCTCGCCGGGAATGTATTCCAGCACAATGGTCCCGAAGTCCGGCTGTCCTGTGACAGGACAAAGCGAGGTGAACTCCGGAAAGGCAATGCTGATCACATAGTCCCTGGCAGGAAAACGGTTGGGAAAGGCTTCCAGAATGTCGATGCCAGGCTCCTGTGCCGGAACTGCCGAGCCTCCATGGCCAAGTGCGGACAGGCCGCCGGTGATGTCGTTACTGCGTGTTCCCATGCAACTCCTCAACGCTTCTTCGGGCCTGACAGGCCCGTGACAGGTCAGTAGTTTGTCCGGGGGAAAGGCTGACGGCTGTTCCTGAAAGGCTCCTGAAAAGCCTCTCACCCCTGTGACTGAAGTTGCGAGAATACCCGCAAAGACGACAAGAGACAATGCCGCGCCCAAAGACCCTGCCGGCCCGGTGCCGGATGCGGCAAGGAGATCGCCGGGAGCAGCGGCTGGGGCAGCATCGGGGGCAGCGTCGGGGACAGGCAAAGACGGGGAGCGGCGATGCCGTCGCAGGCACGGAGCGCAGGGCTGCACAGACTCTTGTGTCAGGATCGGTTGCAGGCGGGGTCTTCGGCTCCCGGCCGGTCATATCCCTTTTGTCCCGGTCCCTGCTGTCCCGGGCTCTGCTGTCCCGGACCCTGCCGGCCTGGGGTCATACTGTCCTGGTTCTGGCCGGAAAGGTGTGCCAGGACAGCTGCGGCAGCAGCAGGGCTCCCGCTTTTGCGCTGTTCACTGAAGCCAGGCCCCAGGGCCGTGCGCTCCCTGAAGGTCACCCGTTCAAATTCTGCCACTGGCAGGGGTTTGGCAAAGAGGAAGCCCTGGGCCACTGCGCAGGCGTGCTGGAAGACAAAATCCCTGTGGGCAACGGTCTCAATGCCCTCGGCCACCACGCGTATGCCCAGCTCTCTGGCCAGATCCAGGATCACCTTGATGACTGTTCTGTCCCTGGTGCTGACAAGATCCGGCGAACTGAAGAAGCTGCGGTCTATCTTCAGGGTGTCAATGCGCATGGCAGAAAGCAGGTTCAGGGAGGAGTAGCCTGAGCCGAAGTCATCCAGGGAGCAGCGAAAGCCCGCATCACGGATGGCGTCTATGACGCTCTGAATGAAGGCAGGCTCCTTGCTGTACAGGGTCTCTGTGATCTCAAACTCCAGGTACTGATGGGGCACGCCATATCTGTCGGCTGTCTCTGTCAGCCTGGCGGCAATGGTCCCTTCGGCAGTGAGCTCGATGCGGGAGAGGTTCACTGAGACAGGCAGCCAGGAATAGCCCCTGGCATGCCACGAGCTCATGAGTTTGCAGACTGTTTCCACCACCCAGGCGTCCACGTTGCGGATAAAGCCGTTGCGCTCGAAGATGGGGATGAATTCATCCGGGGAGAGGTAGCCCAGGATGGGGTGCTGCCAGCGCACCAGGGCCTCGGCTCCGCAGACCTGGCCTGTGAGCAGCAGCACCTTGGGTTGCAGCACAATGAAGAAGTCACCGGCAGCCAGGCTGGTCTGCATGAAGTTCTCAATGCTCTTCTCCCGCACAGCCTGTTCCATGTTCTGCTCATCATAGAGCGCATAGGTGATGCTGCTGCCATAGGCGATGTTTGCCCGCTCCATGGCAATGCCGGCCCTGCTCTTGATCATGATGTAGTCAGCTCTGGCATCCTCAATGATGCGCACACCGGCGCGAATGGTGAAGGAATAGCTGAGCCGGGAATCATCTGCTGCCTTCATGGAGGTGACTGTCACAGCCCTGTCCAGGCAGGTCAGCAGGGACTGGACAGTCATGCCCTCACAGAGCAGATCGAACTCGTCAATGCCGGATCGACACAGCCAGTGTGTCCCTGCCGGCAGCAGACTATCCAGGTTCTGGTAAAATCTGCGCAGCAGGCGATCGCCCTGGGAGCGGCCGAAGAACTCGTTGAAGAGCTTGAATTTATTGATGTTGATGCAGACGAAGACGTACTGTACCGGGATGCTCGCCCTCAGCTGCCTGGTGAGCTCGATCTCAAAGCGGGCTCTGGTCATGCCGCCGGTGATGGGGTCTTCAAAGGCCAGAAAGCGGCAGTAGCGGTAGACAAGCAGCAGGAAGATGCAGATGGCAATGAGCAGCAGGATCACGCAGATGGCCGAGATGTTGACAATGCGGCTCACTGCCAGGAACTCCTCAGTGCCAAACTCTCCGAGGCTCATGACATAGATGTAGAGGTCATGCCCCTGCACGCGCTGCATCATGCAGTCGCGCAGCGTGCCGCCCACATTATAGCGGAAGTTCAGAGGGGTGCGCAGAGGGACGGTCTTCAGCTCGTCCACCTTGGCAGCGATCTTGTTGAGCTTCAGTTCCCTGAGCAGATCCTGCACCTGCGTATGCCTCTGATGCGCAACACCTAACTTGAGAAAGTCATCCGTGCGGACAAGGATGTGGCCTGCGCTGTCAAAGAGGACAAAGGCCACTGCCCCGTCCAGGATGGAGGTTGTGAGGATGTTGTTCCCCCAGGTGTCACTGAGCTCTGCCACCAGGGCCCCCCGGCTTTCTCCATGGACAACAATGGGCACTGCCAGGGCCAGATGATTGTTCTTTGCTGCAACGCGGCTGGCAGCGCGGGGGATGCAGAGGCTGTCAAAGATCGCTTCCCTGCCGTGCAGGGCCTTTTGCACTGCGGCATTGTCCGCAAGCTCGTACTGCTGCTCATCGTGATCCCTGCCCATGCCCTGCGTATCCACGAGGATGAGGTTTTCCACGCCCAGATGCTCGGCGATGACCTGTACCCTGTTCTTGTGGCTGTCTTCACACTCCCCGTGCTCTCTGCTCAGTCGCACCAGGGAGTTCGAGGTGGCCTGAAGGCTCATGGAAACGGCATTGGAGAGACTGCTGGCTATTTCCTCAAAGTACTTGTGGCTTCCGCTGACAATGCTGTCATTGGCCTTCCAGGTAATGATGCAGAGCAAAAACAGCAGAAGAAACAGCGCAACGCCAACAGACAGCCAGATGCGCCGTACCGGAACCAGAAGAAACTTCGGGATGAAGGTGTCAAGAAATGCCAGCATGTATCTCTCCGAACTGACTGCCGGCTGACACAATGCGTTTCGGGCCGCATGCAGACTGCATGCAGTCCACATGCAGTCCACAGACAGCGCACTCAGCGCAGGGCCAGATCAAAATCAGACGCAACTTCAGATCAAGCTCTGATCCGGACCAGAAACAGGATGCAGACCAACGCAGTTTCGGATGACAGGGGTAGTGTCACAAAGGGTTCAGAATCACAGGAAGCGTACGTTAACAGAACAACACAGGGAAACCGGCGCCGTTGTACAGGAGTATCAGACCACTGGCCAGGTACTGCCGGGGAGTTCTGTAGGCGCGAACCTGCGTGCGCGAACTCCTGGTGCTGCGCCCCTGCAGATGCAACAGGATGCAACAGGATGCATCAGGCTGCATCCGGGCACCTCTGGGTGCCCCCGGAACTCTGGGAGCCTCCGGGAGCCTCCGGGAGCCTCCGGACGCAGGGAATGATGCCCGCAGGCAGGTACAATCGTGTCCCGTGGCTTTGGACAGGACTGCAGGGCTTTGTCCCTGAACGCAGAGGGAAACAACAGCCGTAAGCCAGGCACAGTCGTGTCCGTGGCACTGGACAGGACTGCAGGGCCTGGTCCCTGAAGCAACAGAGAGCTGTGCGGGGGCATGTGTGGGATCTGCCACAACCAGTCATTATGTGGTAGCCAGATTTGAGGGGATGTCAAGACCTTTCCTGATGTGACAAACAAAGTGTCACACAAATGCCGCCAGGACAAACGCTCTGCTGCAGGGCTTTTGCAGACATCTGCCAATGCCCCGGCCAGCGCGAACATCCAGTCACCCAATCCTCTGCTGCTGCCGGGGATGTCCTGTGCACCGGCAGGCAAACCCCGTTTCAACTGCCAGGTTCACTGTTTCTGATTTTGTTTCACTTGTGTTTCAGTGAAACATGACGAAACATCTTGAAACGTTTCTGTTTCTGTGCTCTTTTGCACAAGCACCCCGCAGGCTCCTTGTGCTTTGTGTCACTTGTGAATTTGCAGTTTTCTACACTTTCGTTCTTTTTTGCACAAAAGCACACAAGGCCCTGCATCCTTGAGAATTTGTGTGCACAACATGCTCTTTTTTCCTCGTTTGCGTCACAAAAAGTGACGAAAACGCGCCCGTTTTTCCTTCCTTTTGGTCACGGATTTGCACAACACACAGTATTCCACCGGTCCGCCGCCCAGACTGTCTGTCACTCGCAAGGGTGGCATTAAGGATCATCAAAACGTGAGAAGGAGGAAGCATGAGCAGTTCATGTGCACCCCGCGATCAAAAAATGCTGGACGTTCTCGTGATAGGCGGAGGCAATGCAGCTCTGTGTGCAGCAATCACAGCCCGCAGAGCCGGCGCCACCGTCAGAATTCTCGAGGCATCGCCCAAGGATGTACGGGGCGGCAACAGCCGGCATACGCGCAACATCCGTTACATTCACCCCACTGCAAACGCCTTTCTGACCGGCCCCTACGGGGAAGAGGAGTGCTACAAGGACCTCCTTGGTGTAACCAAGGGCAATACCATTGAAGCCATGGCCCGTCTGGTCATCCGCAATTCCAACAATGTGGGCGACTGGATGATGGAACAGGGGGTTCACTTCCAGCCTGCCATGCGCGGCACCCTGCATCTGTCGCGCACCAACGGCTTCTTCCTCGGTGGCGGCAAGGCCCTGATCAATGCCTATTACGCCACAGCTGAAAAGCTGGGTGTGGAAATCTCCTACGAAAGTGAAGCCGTGGACCTGTGCATTGAAGACGATACCTTCAAGTACGCCGTTGTCCGCCGCGGCGAGGAAGAAGAGCACATTGCGGCTAAGACCGTCATTCTTGCCTCCGGCGGCTATCAGGCCAATATCGAGTGGCTGAAGCGCTCCTGGGGGCCGCAGGCAGCCAACTTCCTCATCCGCGGCACCCCCTATGACCGCGGTCAGATGCTCAAGGTCATGATGGACCACGGCGCCAAGACCCTCGGCGATCCCACCCAGGGACACTGCGTTGCCATTGACGGCCGCGCTCCCAAGTTCGACGGCGGCATCTGTACCCGCCTTGACTGTGTGCCCTTCGGCATTGCCGTCAACAAGAACTGTGAACGCTTCTACGATGAAGGCGAGGAGATCTGGCCCAAGCGCTACGCCATCTGGGGCCGCCTTGTGGCAGCACAGCCCGACCAGGTCGCCTACGTCATCATTGACTCCAAGTCCATCAACCTCTTCATGCCTTCCGTCTTCCCACCCATTGAAGCCAAGACCATTGCGGAAATGGCCGCCAAGATGGAACTCGACCCCGAAGCTCTGGAAAAGACCGTGGCTGAGTACAATGCCCACACCGTTCCCGGCGGTACCTTCAACTCCGGCGACAAGGACGGCATTGCCACAGAAGGTCTGGAACCGAAGAAGAGCAACTGGGCCCGTCCCATCGACACCCCGCCCTATTACGGCTACTGCCTGCGTCCCGGCATCACCTTCTCCTATCTGAGTCTTGCCATCAACGAAAAGGCCCAGGTGCTCAAGGAAGATGACACTCCCTTCACCAACATCTTTGCCGCAGGGGAAATCACCTCCGGAAACGTGCTCGGACAGGGCTACATGGCCGGGTTTGGCATGACCATCGGAACCGTTTTTGGCCGCATTGCCGGTAAGGAGGCCGTATGTCTGAAGTCATGAAGGAAATCTTGAAGGAAGCCCACCGCACGACCACCATCTGCAATGCCTGCAGATACTGCGAAGGGTTCTGTGCAGTGTTCCCGGTCATGGAACTGCGTCGCACCTTCACCGATCAGGAACTGAAATACTTTGCCAACCTCTGTCATAACTGCCGCGGCTGCTACTATGCCTGTCAGTATGCCCCGCCCCATGAATTCGATCTGAACTACCCCGAAGTCATGGCAAAGCTGCGCAGGCAGACCTACGAAGAATTTGCCTGGCCGAAGTTCCTGGCCCCCGCCCTGCGCAATAACGGCCTCTATGTCTTCGGCGTCTCCCTCATCTTTGTCCTGCTCTTCATCCTGGGCTCCCTGGCAGCCAATGGCTCGGAAGCCTTCTTCACAGCCTACACCTCTGCAGGCTCCTTCTACGAAATCATTCCCTACGGCATGATGCTCGTGCTCTTCAGCGCAGCCTTCCTCTTCGGTCTGGTCTCCCTCTTCATGGGCGTGAAGACCTTCTGGAAGGAAACCGACGCCAAGCCCGGGGAAATGTGGCGCCTTGCCAACCACATCCAGGCCATCAGGGACGCAGCCACCCTGCGCTACCTCGACGGCAACGGCGAAGGCTGCAACTACCCGGATGACCGCTTCAGCACCATCCGCCGTACCTACCATCACCTGACCTTCTACGGCTTTCTGGCCTGCCTTGTCTCCACCTCCATTGCCTTCATCTACGACCACATCTTCGGCTGGCCTGCTCCCTACGAGTTCTTCAGTCTCCCTGTGCTCTTCGGTACAGGCGGCGGTCTGGCCATGTGCGCAGGCACTGCAGGTCTCATGTATCTCAAGTGCAGGATGGACAGGCGTCCCTATGATGAAATGAGCGTTGGCATGGATCTCTCCTTCTCCATGCTGCTCTTCCTCATCTGCCTGAGCGGCCTCCTGCTCATGCTCTGCCACACCACAGCTCTCATGGGACTGCTTTTGTGCGTGCACCTGGGCCTTGTGCTCGGCTTGTTCGTGACCTTTGCCACCAGCAAGTTCGCACACATTGCCTACCGCTACTTCGCACTTGTGCGCAACGCCTACGAGATGCGCGACAGCAACTGATACCATACCTCCACCCAGTCATGTGTCCGGCATGCAGGCCCTGCATGCCGGACAAGACGAACAGAGCTGCCAAGGGGACAACGCCATGCTGACCTATTTCGGACTCCTGATCATTATCCTCACCATTGTCGCCATGATACGGAAGATCGAATCGCGTCTGGTTCTGATCGTCACCGGCTTCATCATGGCCCTGGCAGCCCTTGATCCCATGGCGGCCTTCAACGGACTGACCAAGGGCATGACCGAATCGAACCTGATCTGCAACATCTGCTCGGTCATGGCCTTTGCCTTTGTCATGAAATACACAGGCTGTGACCTGCATCTCTCCAATGCCGTGTCAAAGCCCCTGCACAAGGTTCGCATCATCCTGGTCCCCGGTGCCACCTTCGTCACCTTCTTCGTCAATATTTCCCTCCCCAGCGCTGCCGGTGTTGCCGCGGCAGTGGGCTCGGTCATCATCCCCCTGCTCATGCGCATGGGCGTGCGCCCCGCCATGGCCGGCGCTGCCGTGCTCATGGGCACCTACGGCAGCATCCTCTCCCCAGGCCTTCCGCACAACCCCTTTGTGGCTGACATTGCCACGAAGGTGCTTGGTCGCGAAGTGGCCGTCATGGAAGTCATCACCCGCCATTCCTTTGCCAGCATTGTCACAGTCATCTGCGCAGCACTCATCCTCTGGGTCATCTCCATCGTTCTCAAGGAAGGCAAGGGTTACACCAGCGACACCCCGGAAGAGAAGAACTTTGTGGTCAACCCTGTCTACGCAGTCATCCCCATTGTGCCTGTGGCCATGCTCATCACAGGCGCCCTCTTCCCCGAACAGGTCCCGGCTCTTGCAGCCCTGCGCGTTGAGCACACCATGCTCTTCGGAGCAGCCCTGGGCCTTGTTGCCACCAGAAAGAACCCCATGGATGGCTCCAGGCAGTTCTTTGCAGGCCTTGGCAAGGGCTATGCCGACATCATGGGCATTGTCATTGCCGCAGCAGTCTTTGTGGCCGGCATGAAGGCCACAGGCGTTGTGGACGCAGGCATTGAGCTCATGAAGACCTCTGAGAGCGCTGCCACCATCGCAGCCCTCATCGGCCCCTGGGCCATGGCTGTGGTCTGCGGCTCCGGCAATGCTGCCACCATCGCCTTCAATGAAGCTGTGACCATCTCTGCCCCCGCCTTTGGTGTGGACGTCATTGACATGGGCGCCCTGGCCACCCTGGCAGGCTGCATTGGCCGCTGCATGTCCCCCATCGCCGGCGTGACCTTTGTGTGCGCAGGCCTGTGCGGCGCCAACCCCATGGAACTTGTGAAGCGCACCTTCATTCCCTGCCTTGTGGGCCTGGTTGTGGGCTACGCCCTGCTCATCGGCTTCTAGCTTCTCTCTCCCCGCCTGAAAAAAAACCTGACAAGCTGTGACAGACGGCCCGCCCGGGTCTGCCTGCGAGGACACACGCCCATGATACGCATTTTCAACGACAAAGCCTGCTACATAAATGGTCGCCTTGTTCCCCTGTCGGACGCTCCCCAGCATGCCCCGAAGACTGGGGAAAAGCCCCTTGGCATGGCTCAGCGCATCCTGAAAAAGCATACAATTTCCACCACAGAGGGGCGCTATGCCATCCGTTTTGACGAGCTGCTCTCCCACGACATCACCTATGTGAGCATCGTGCAGACAGCCAGGGCCAGCGGTCTTGACCGCTTCCCCATGCCCTACAGTTTCACCAACTGTCACAACTCCCTGTGCGCCATCGGCGGTACCATCAATGCTGATGACCACCGCTTCGGCCTCTCGGCAGCCATGAAGTACGGCGGCAGCTTTGTGCCCCCCAATATGGCAGTCATCCATCAGTACGCCAGAGAAATGGTGGCAGCCCCCGGCAAAATGGTCATGGCCTCTGACAGCCACACCCGCTACGGCGCCCTGGGGTGTCTAGGTGTAGGCGAAGGCGGCGGTGAGCTGGTCAAGCAGATCTTAGGCAAGACCTGGGACGTGGATGAACCCGCCATCATTGGCATCTACGTGCACGGTGAGCCTCAGCCCGGCGTCGGCCCCCATGACGTGGCCATTGCCATGGTGACTGCCCTCTTCCCGGACGGCTGGGCCAAAAACTGCATCCTCGAATTTGTGGGTCCCGGCATTGCCAGCCTGCCCATGGACTTCCGTCTGGGCATTGACGTCATGACCACCGAGACTGCCTGTCTCTCCTCTGTCTGGCAGACAGACGAGACCGTGCGCGCCTACCTGGACACCCATGGCAGGGGAGAGAGCTACAAGGCCATCTCTCCGGATGAAGGCGCAGTCTACGACAAGTGGGTGGACATGGACCTTTCTGCCATCAGACCCATGATTGCCCTGCCCTTCCATCCCAGCCTCGGCATTGCCATCGATGATTTCAACCACGATGTGTACGACCATGTGGACGAGATGGAAAAGCGCGCAGTCAAGCTCATGCGCGATCAGTACAAATCCGTTCCCAATCTGAAGAGCAAGATTCAGGACGGCGGCTTCTACGTGGATCAGGGTGTGGTCTCAGGCTGCTGCGGCGGTCTCTACGGCAACCTTGCCACTGTGGCCGAAATGCTCAGGGGCAAAAGCATTGGCTGCACAGGCCGCAACTACTCGCTCTATCCTGCCAGTCAGCCCGTACTGCAGAATCTCCTGGCTTCAGGAGCCATTGCCGACATGGTTGCCGCAGGTGCCACCATACGCACCGCCTTCTGCGGCCCCTGTTTCGGTGCAGGCGACGTGCCCGGACAGAACTGCTTCTCCATCCGCCACGTGACCCGCAACTTTGCCAACCGCGAAGGCTCCAAGGCTGCCCAGGGACAGATTTCCTACGTGGCCCTCATGGACGCCCGCTCCATCACAGCCACCATGCTCAATGGCGGCCGCCTCACTGCTGCAGGTGCGGACACCCCTGCCATGCCGAAGAGCTACAGCTTTGATCCGACCATCTACGCAAAGAACGTCTACCATGGCTTCGGCAGGGAACAGCCCGACATCGAGCTGACCAGAGGCCCCAACATTGCCGACTGGCCGGACATGATCGCCCTGCCCGAGAACCTGCTGCTCACTGTGGGCACAGCCCTCTTCGACAAGGTCACCACCACAGATGACTTCATTGCCTCAGGCGAGCCCTCGGCCTTCCGCTCCAATCCGGGCAAGATGGCCGAATACACCCTGCGCAGCAAGGATGCAGGCTATGTGGCCAGAGTCCAGGCCATTCGCGAGCTGGAGCTGGCCAGAGAAAAGGCCCTGGCAGACGGAAGCGACGTTCCCCAGGCTGTGGCCGACTACCTTGCAAAGGCAGGCCTTGGCGCAGAGGCTGCAAAGGATACCGGCATTGGCTCTCTGGTCTTTGCCATCTATCCTGGCGACGGCTCTGCCAGAGAACAGGCTGCCTCCTGCCAGAAGGTGCTGGGCGGCTGGGCCAATATCGCAGGCTCCTATGCCACCAAGCGCTATCGCAGCAACTGCATCAACTGGGGCATACTGCCCCTGGTGACCTGCGATGCGGTGGAGAGCTGGGATATTGCCACCGGCGACATGGTCTATCTGCCGGGCATACGCAGTCTTCTTGCAGGCAGTGGCGAAGAAATCACCGCAACCGTCATCCACGACGGCAAGGCTGTCCAGCGCAAACTTTCCCTGCCTGGCATCTCCCCCGAAGAGCGGGCCATCCTCCTTTCGGGCTGCCTCATTAACTACTACAAGTAGGCAGGACATCAGACAAGTGTACAGGGGAGTGGCAGGAGTGCCCCCGGGCATTCCTGCCCAGGCTCCCCGCCGGGGGGCGGGGAGCACAATTTCACAAGACACGACCGGCCTGTCAAGGCATACAGGAGCTACCCTATGGCGTCTACCATCACCATGGCCGAAAACGGCAAACTGATCATCCCTGATGACCCCATTATCCCCATCATTCCCGGCGATGGTGTCGGCCCTGACATCTGGAAGGCCTCCCAGCCTGTGTTCGATGCCGCAGTGGCAAAGGCCTACGGCGGCACAAAGAAGATTGAATGGCTACCCATTGATGCCGGCGAGACCTGCTGGAAAAACACAGGTGAATTCGTGCCCGAAGCCAGCATGGAAGCAATCACCAAATACCGCGTCGCCCTGAAGGGTCCCCTGAGCACCCCTGTGGGCAAGGGCTTCCGCTCCGTGAACGTGCTCCTTCGCAGACTCTTTGACCTCTATGCCTGCATCCGTCCCGTGAGCCACGTACCCGGCGTCCCCAGCCCTGTAAAGGATCCCGATGCCGTAAACATGGTCATCTTCCGTGAAAACACCGAAGACCTCTATGCAGGCATTGAATGGGATGCCGGTACCCCCGAGGCCGCAAAAGTGATTGCGCTCATCAAGGAGCTCACAGGTCGCGAACTCGGTCCCGACACCTCCATCGGCATCAAGCCCATCTCCGAGAAGGGCACCAAACGCCTGGTGCGCATGGCCATTCAGTACGCCATTGACCACAAGCTGCCCAGCGTGACTCTGGTGCACAAGGGCAATATCATGAAGTTCACCGAAGGTGGCTTCCGCCGCTGGGGCTATGAGTGCGCAGCCGAGGAATTCGGCGATGTCACCATCACCGAGGAAGAAGTGGGCAAGCTGGGCGGAAAGGTTCCGGATGGCAAAATCGTCATCAAGGACCGCATCACAGACTCCATGTTCCAGCAAATCCTGCTGCGTCCGCGCGAGTACAGCGTGCTGGCCATGCCCAATCTGAACGGCGACTACATGTCCGATGCCCTGGCAGCCCAGGTGGGCGGCCTTGGCATGGCTCCGGGTTCCAATGTGGGCGACGGCTACGCCATCTTTGAAGCCACCCACGGCACAGCCCCCAAGTACACCAACCTCGACAAGATCAACCCAGGCTCCCTGCTCCTCTCCGGTGCCCTCATGTTCGAGTACATGGGCTGGAACGAAGCAGCGAATCTGGTGCGCAAGGGCATTGCCGGCGCTGTGGCAGCAAAGACCGTGACCTATGACCTGGCCCGCCAGATGGACGGCGCCACAGAGGTTGCCTGCTCGGCATTCGGCAGAGCCATCTGCGAACACATGTAACTACCAGGTCCGGGTCCGCACCCTGCCTGTTCCCCTTCTCAGAAAGGGGCGGACCCGTTATCAGGGGCGATATATGAAGTCACATAGCATTGAACTTGCCTGGTGCAAGGGCTGCGGTATCTGCGTGGCCTTCTGTCCCAAAAAGGCTCTGAGTCTGGACCTTATCAGCCAGAAGGCGAGATGGGCCGAAGACAAGTGCATTTTCTGCGGTCTGTGCGAACACTACTGTCCGGATCTGGCCATCACCGTGATCAATGACAAGACTCCGGGCGCTGGCACTTCTCACGTACAGGAGGCGGCAAATGGGTGAAAGCATGTTTGTTCAGGGCAATGAGGCCTGTGCACGCGGAGCGATCTACGCCAATCTGCGTTTCTTTGCAGGCTACCCCATTACCCCTTCCACGGAAATCGCCGAAAGCCTTGCCGAGCTGCTCCCGAAAGTCGGCGGCAAGTTCGTGCAGATGGAAGATGAACTCTCTTCCATGTGTGCCATCTGCGGTGCCTCCCTGGCCGGCCTGAAGGTCATGACCGCAACCTCTGGTCCCGGCTTCTCCTTAAAGCAGGAAGCCATAGGCTATGCCGTCATGACGGAGATTCCCTGTGTCATCGTGGATGCACAGCGCGGCGGCCCCTCCACCGGTCTTCCCACGGAAGTCTCCCAGGGCGACGTCATGCAGGCGCGCTGGGGTGTCCACGGCGACCACTCCATCATTGCCCTCACTGCCTCAAGCGTGCAGGACGTCTTTGAAATCACTGTCGAAGCCTTCAATATGGCAGAGACCCTGCGCACGCCCGTCATCCTGCTGTTAGATGCCGAAATCTGTCACATGCGCGAGCGCCTCACCATCCCTGATCCCGGTGAGCTGCATGTTGTCGAGCGCCTCTACACGGAAGTGAAGCCCGGCGTTGCCTACCATCCCTACCTGCCCAGAGAAGACGGCCGCCTGCCCATCTCCAACTTCGGCGATGGCCATCGCTTCAATGTCACCGGGCTGCACCATGACATCTGGGGCTTCCCGACCCAGAATCCCGACAGCATCGAGTACCTGAACCGTCATCTCTACGACAAGATCGAAAACCGCACCAATACGCTTGCCAGGTGGAAGGAATACGATCTTGATGACGCGGACATCGTGCTCATCTCCTACGGCTCGGCTGCCAGAAGCGCCCGTCAGCACGTGTTTGACAGACGCAAGCGCGGCGAGAAGCTCGGTCTGCTCGAACTGCAGACCCTCTGGCCTTTCCCGGCCGACCTTGTTCGTGAAAAGACAGCCCATGCCCGCCGCGTCATTGTGGCAGAAATGAACATGGGACAGATCTGCTCCCAGGTGAAGAGTGTTGTGGAACATCCTGAACGGGTCTTCCTGGCCAACAGGATCGACGGCCGACTCATCACACCGGAGAACATCGCCAGATGTATCCGTCTCATCGACGGGAGGGGGTTCTAAATGTCCATTCAACGTCTGATACGGCCCCGTTTCTTCCCCCACATCTGGTGCCCGGGCTGCGGCCACGGCATTATCCTGAACGGTCTGCTCCATGCTGTGGATGAGATGGGCCTGGAGCAGAACAAACTGTGCATGGTGTCCGGCATCGGCTGTTCCTCGCGCATCTCCGGCTATGTGGACTTCCACAGCATGCACACCCTGCACGGCAGAGCGCTGGCCTTTGCCACAGGCCTGAAACTTGCCCGCCCCGAAGTGCACGTCTTTGTGCCCATGGGCGACGGTGACGCCACAGCCATCGGTGGCAACCACTTCATCCACGCCTGCAGGCGCAACATCGATCTTGTGGCCATTGTCATGAACAACCGCATCTACGGCATGACAGGCGGCCAGTTCTCCCCCGAATCCGGCCAGGGCATCATGGCCACCACAGCGCCCTACGGCAACATTGATCCCACCTTTGACGTGGTGAAGCTGGCCATGGGTGCAGGAGCCACCTTTGTGGCCAGGACAACGGCCTTCCATGTGAAGGAAATTGTCAGCATCATCAAGAAGGCCACCATGCACAAGGGCTTCTCGGTTGTGGAAATCCTCTCCCAGTGTCCCACCTACTTCGGCCGCAAGAACAAGTACGGCGGCGCTGTGGATATGCTGAACTGGTACAAGGAGAATACTGCTCCCATCGGCTCGCCCAAATTGCAGGACAATCCGAATCTCATCGAGCGCGGCATCTTTGTGGATACGCAGGCGCCTGAGTACTGTGAAGAGTATGACAAGCTTATTGCCAGGGTGAGGAGCTAGCTCATGATCAATCGCATTCTTCTTTCCGGTTCCGGCGGTCAGGGCGTCATCACCATGGCAATCCTGCTGGCGCAGGCAGCCTGTCTCTATGAAGGCCACAATGCCATTCAGTCACAGAGCTACGGTCCCGAGGCCAGAGGTGGCGCCACACGCTCGGACGTGATCATTTCCGACGAACCCATCTACTATCCCAAGGTCCAGCATCCCAACATTCTTGTTGCCCTGACCAATGAGGCCTCTGCCAAGTATCTGAAGTTCATCAGACCCAATGGCATCTTCCTCTTTGACAGCGAGATGGTGCAACCCTCCACCAAGATGGATGCGGACTACATTGGCTTTCCCATGTACAAGCCGGTTATGGAACGTTTCAAAAAGCCCCAGGCACTCAATATCTGTGTGCTCGGCGCTCTGCTTGAGCTGACCCATGTCACCAGCTTTGACTCCATCAGACAGTGCCTGAGAGACCGCTTCCGGCCGGCCTTCCATCAGGCCAACGACGACGCCCTCTCCCTCGGTCAGGAGCTCGCCGCATCCTGGCGCGAAGCACACAAGATCGTGTAAGTGCCGGACAATACGTCTGTGATGCACCAGGGTGGCTGTGCAGAGCTCTGTGCAGAACTTTGCGCAGCCGCATGGATGCAACACAGGGGTGAGACCACAGACGTTTTTTCCGGCAGCCCCGGCACCCGGGATGGCGCAAGACTTCCCGGGGCCAGGGTCTCCATTCCCGCATACGTCAGGCAACGTACCGCGTACAGCATTCGCACGTACCATTCACACATATCAATCGCACATACCAGCACCGCACATACCAGCACGTAACGTTTGAGACAGGGGAATCTATGAATATCCATGAGTATCAGGCCAAGGAGCTCTTTGCCTCCTTCGGCATACCGGTTCCTGAAGGCGGCCTGGCACAGAGCAGCGAGGAAGCTCGCGCCATTGCCGGCAAACTTCCCGGACCGGTCATGGTGGTCAAGGCACAGGTGCATGCAGGCGGCCGCGGCAAGGCTGGCGGCGTCAGGGTCTGCCGCAGCATCGAGGAAGTGGAAGCTGCCGCACAGGCCATCCTCGGCATGACACTGGTCACCAGACAGACAGGCGCCCAGGGCAAGAAAGTGCACAAGGTCTGGGTGGAACAGGGCACGGACATTGCCGCTGAGCTCTACCTGGCAGTGGTCCTGGACAGAAGTCAGGGCCTGCTCACAGTCATGGCCTCGCCCTGCGGCGGCATGGACATCGAGGCTGTGGCCGAAGAACATCCGGACAAGATTTTCACCACCCGCCTCGACGGCAGCCATCAGCTGTGGCCCTATCAGGCCCGCCAGCTGCTCTTTGGCTGCGGCCTCAACGCAAAGCAGGTCAGTCAGGGGGTGCAGATCATCCAGGCCCTGGTGAAGCTGGCAGTTGCAAAGGACGCCACCCAGGTGGAAGTCAATCCCCTGGCCATCACCGGTGACGGCAGCCTCATGGCTCTGGATGCCAAGGTGAACTTTGATGAAAGCGGCCTGCCCCGTCATCCTGACATTGCAGCCCTGGATGACCCGGAAGAAAGCGATCCCTATGAGCGCAAGGCTAGGGAGGCAGGCGTCAACTACGTGCGCCTGGACGGCTATGTGGGCACCATGGTCAATGGCGCAGGCCTGGCCATGGCCACCATGGATGCCATCAAGCAGGCAGGCGCGGAACCTGCCAACTTCCTGGATGCAGGCGGCTCTGCCAATGAGGACATGGTTGCCAGGGGCTTTGAAATCATGCTCTCGGACTCCAGGGTGCGCGGCATTCTGATCAATATCTTCGGCGGCATCTTGCGCTGCGACATCGTGGCCCAGGGCATTGTCAATGCCGCCAGGAAGGTGAATCTGACGCTGCCGCTGGTGGTGCGCATGGAAGGCACCAACGTGGAAGAAGGACGCCGCATTCTGGCTGAGAGCGGTCTTGCCATCACCAGGGCCTCGTCCATGCTTGAAGCTGCAGAGAAAATTGCCGCGCTCACCAGGCAGGACAATGGGGACAGGAGGGACGCATGAGCATTCTTGTGAACAGCACATCCCGCGTGGTGGTGCACGGTCTGACAGGTCGCGAGGGCCGCTTCCACGCTGAGCAGATGCTGGCATACGGCACCAATGTGGTGGCTGGCGTCACCCCCGGCAAGGGCGGCCAGGAAGTTCTTGGCGTGCCTGTCTTCAATACCTGCGCAGAGGCGGTGAAGGCCACAGGGGCCACTGTGAGCGTCATCTTTGTGCCGGCCATGGCTGCAGCAGACTCTGCCTGCGAGGCAGCGGACGCTGGGGTGGAACTGGTGGTGCTCATCACCGAGCACATCCCTGTGCTGGACATGGCCAGGGTCAAAAGCAGATTTGCCGCCACAGGCACAAAACTGGTGGGCCCCAACTGCCCCGGCCTCATCACACCCGGCCAGTGCAAGGTGGGCATCATGCCCGGCTACATCTTCAAACCCGGCCCCATCGGCCTTATCTCCCGCTCCGGTACCCTCACCTATGAGGCCACCTGGCAGCTGACGCAAAAGGGCCTTGGCCAGAGCACCTGCGTGGGCATTGGCGGCGACCCCATTCCCGGCCTGTACTTCACGGAACTTTTGCAGATGTTCCGCGATGACCCGCAGACCGAGGCTGTGTGCCTTATCGGCGAAATCGGTGGTGACGGCGAAGAGCGCGCTGCCGACTACATCAGAACCACAAACTATCCCAAGCCCGTCTTCGGCTTCATTGCCGGCCTCACTGCCCCCAAGGGCAAGAGAATGGGCCATGCCGGCGCCATTATCAGCGGCAACAAGGGCCGCGGTGAGGACAAGATCGCTGCCTTTGAGGCTGCAGGTGTCACAGTCATTCATTCCCTGGGCCACTTCGGCGACGTGGTGGCAGACACCCTGAAGAAATCCTGATTCCCCGCATACCTGGTATGCATGCAGCGGAGCTGACCGAGGTTTCCCCTCTGGCCGGGATTCCTGCCTGGCCAGGGTTTCCCCTCTGGCCGGGGTTTCCTGCAGGGTTCGGCCTGCCGGCAGATTCGCACACCTGAACCTGTTTCCATCCCCGTACCTGTTTTCATCGCTGTACCCCCGACTTCCTTCACCAGCATCCTTACCCATCCCGTCTCCTTTGCGTCCTCCTCCTGCTCGCAAGCCTGCAGCGCAGGCAGGGTCCGTCCCATGAGCTTCAGGCTCTTCCGGTCCTTCCTGCGCAGCAGGCAGCACGTGGCAGCGAACGGCAAAGGCCCCCGCCACACCCATTCCCCGCCTTTTGTCAGTGTGTCAGGCCTGTTCCCACCATATGGCCCCACCATATCCCCGCATACGGCCCGCAGCGGCCAGTCTGACAGCCGCAATCCGGGCCTGACACACGCCTGTCCCTGACCGGAACAGGCGTGAAGGACAGTCTGTCACGCATTGTTCTGAGCAAGCCCCTGTGCTACCCTGCTGAAACGTCTGTGTCTTTTCCGGCAATGCCTGACGGCATTTTTCCAGCTGCTGCGCAGCTGCCGGGAGCAGCAAGTACCTGCAGCACAAAAAACCAGGCACGCCCCCCATGGCATTCCCCCTGACCAAGGGAGTTTTGTATGGAATCCACAATCATTGCCTTTTTCGGGACAAGCAAGCGACTTACCCGCATCGTGGAAGAGATAGCGAAGGAAACAGGTCTTAAGATCCTGATCTACCGCTACGGGCTTGATGATGCCATACATCCCGCCATCAGGGCAGTGGAAGAGGACTGTGTGGAGGCCATTGTGGCCTACAGAGGCACTGCTGACCTCATCCGCAGGAACGTCAATGTGCCTGTGCTCTCCATACACAACTCGGAAGTCCTCAAGGTGGACGCCATCTGCCGTCTCAGGGGCCATGCAAAAAAGATCTTCATCCCCATGACCCGCGACGAAGATCTGGATGTACACTGCATCTCCGAGCTGCTTTCGGACATGGAGATCCATACAGCCCGCTATACAACACATACGGAACTGGAGAACATCATCCGCAAGGCAAAAGACGCCGGCTGCGATACCGTGGTCTCAGGCGGCAAGGCCTGTCAGATCTCACGCAAGTATCACCTGCGCCATCTGCTCATTGTGCCCCAGCGCGTGCACATTCGCGCTCTCATTGACGATGCGGCAGGCATTGCCAGGACCAACAGAGAAAATGAACTGTGGATTCGCCGCAGTGAAGCCATCATGAACTCTGTCACAGATGGCATTCTCTCCGTAGATACAGACGGCTTCATCACCATGTGCAACAAGCAGGCCTACAGTCTGCTCAATCTGAAGACACCTGTTACAGGTCTCAACATTACCAATGTTCTGCCGGAGCTCGGTTTCAGCAGGGAAAAAGCCGGCAAACTCAACTACTTTGTCAAACAGATAGGCGCTGCCAAACTGGTCATCAACTGCTCGCCCATTGAAGTGCGCCGCGGCATCTCAGGCTGGCTCTACAGCTTCAACTCGCCCCGCAAGATCATCACCGGCGGCAAGCTCGTCAGTCGTGCCCTGCATCAGGCCAACAGAGCCAAGTACACCATCAGGGACTATATCCACAAAAGTGAACTGATCGACCAGATGCTGCGCAGGCTCTGCCTCTATGCCTCCAGCAATTCCACAGTGCTTATTACCGGCGAGTCCGGCACAGGCAAGGAAATCCTGGCCAGTGCCCTGCACAACAAGTCGCAGCGCCGCAACAAGCCCTTTGTGTCCATCAACTGCGCGGCCATTCCCGAACAGCTCATTGAAAGCGAGCTCTTCGGCTATGAAGGCGGCTCCTTTACAGGCAGTCTCAGGGAAGGCAAGGCAGGCATCTTCGAGATTGCCGACGAGGGCACCATCTTCATTGATGAGGTGAACTCCCTGCCCCCCAGTGTGCAGCTCCTGCTCCTGCGCACCCTGCAGGAGCGTGAGATTCGCCGCATAGGCAGCGAGACCGTCATCCCCCTGAACATCCGGGTCATTGCCGCCACCAACAAGTCCCTCATTGAGGAAGTGCGGGCAGGCAGAATGCGCGACGACCTCTTCTTCCGCCTCAATGTGCTGGTGCTGGATGTCCCGCCCTTACGCAGTCACAGTGAGGACATCCCCGAGCTTGCCAGACACTTTGTCAGCAAGTTCACCATGGGCAGCAGGTACCAGTATCAGGCCATAGACATTCCCGATGACTGTCTGGAGCGTCTGAAGCATCTGGCCTGGCCGGGCAATGTGCGTGAACTTGAGCACTTCATCGAGCGTCTGGTGCTCCTGTGCAACGGTGTCTTTGACCGTGCCATCTTCAACTCCCTCTATGTGTCCACCAGCCAGTCCCAGTGCTGTTTGCGCAGCCCCGGCGCAGAGCCTGCAGTACAGCCCGAAACACACAGCAAAAACACTGCGGGCAAGCCCAAGTCTGTCAGAGTGAGCAGCACGCTCTCCAGGGATCGCATTGTGGAAGCGCTGGCCCTCTTCAATGGCAAAAAGAGCAGAGCCGCCAGCTTCCTCGGTATTTCCAGAATCACCCTCTGGCGCCTCATGCAAAAGCACAAGATCATCTCCTGAGTGTTGCCTGGTGCAGGCAGCCGCACACCGGGCTTTGCCCAGTCCGGTCGCAGGCCAGGCCGGACTCTGGACAGACCGGACACTGCCAGGCCGGACGCAGGCCGGGTGCCGGGCAACGCTGACAGTGTCTCAGGCCGTGTCTCAGGCCGTGCTGGCGGACAGACGTCACACCCTTCCTGCGCGGCAGGTCCGTGTGTCTTGGCAAGGGCAGCGCTTTGAGGCTATGGTGCCGGCCCTGTGCACTGCACCGGCACTGCTGGGTGCCCGGGTGCATGCACGAACACTTGACCTTGTGAGGAACAGCGCCCATGGCACGCAGGAAGACCTATCAGTACGATGCGGCAAACACAGATCAGCAGACAGAGCGCGTCAGCCGCTCCCAGAAGAAACGCGAAAGCTCTGCCCTGCAGGAACTTGGCACCGAGCTTGCGAAGCTCCCCTTGCGCGAACTTGAAAGGCTCGGCATCTCCCCCGCCCTGCTCGGCGCCTTTCGTGACCTTGGCCGCATCTCTTCCCATGAGGCAAAGCGCCGTCAGATGCAGTACATTGGCAGGCTCATGCGCGAGGAAGACAATATCGAGCGCCTGCAGGATGCCGTTGCGCTCTTCAAAGAAGGTCGCAGACCCTCTGATGTGCTTCTGACTGAAGAAGACTAAGGGCGTTGGGCCCGGCTCAGACCCGAATCAGATCCGGATCAGACCTGTTCAGACCGGATCCTGTCCGGCTCAGGTACGTTCAACAATGTCTAACACAGTACAAATACTGCTATATCACTGTTTTCGCATAGAGTGATACAGGCTTTGCCCGGATCTTAGGCAGCCCGTATGCTGTTCCATGAGCACATTGCGCGATACTCGTGCTGCACAGGCCATTGCGCGATATTCTCATCGCGCAATCGCGCAACACATAAGCTGTTTCTTCGCGCTGTTGCGGAAGTCCTGAACGTATCCTGCTGCAATCACAGCTATATCACAATATCCACATAGACAAATGGGGTCTTTCCTGTGTCTGACACAGAAAAGACCCCAAAGTAGTGTTGCCTCGGCAACAAAAGCACGTTGCAGACAGTGTTCTGACCCGTCCCGCAGTCCGGTCTAGTTCTTCAGGCTGTGGATGGGAGCGGGAATGCGGCCGCCAAGGCCGATGAAGGCAGAGGAATCACCGCGCGGCACGGGAATAATGGTTGCTTCACCGAGCAGGCCGCCGAAGGAGACCTTGTCGCCCACGCTCTTGCCGGGCACAGGGATGAGACGCACGGCAGTGGTCTTGTGGTTGATCATGCCAATGGCCATTTCGTCAGCAATGATACCGGAGATGGAAGAGGCCGGGGTGTCGCCGGGGATGGCAATCATGTCCAGACCCACGGAGCAGACACTGGTCATGGCTTCAAGCTTTTCCATGCTCAGATAGCCGGAAGTGGCTGCAGCTTCGATGCTGGAGTCCTCGGAAACAGGAATGAAGGCACCGGAGAGGCCGCCCACGGACGACGAGGCAAAGGAGCCGCCCTTCTTCACTGCGTCATTGAGCATGGCCAGCACTGCCGTGCTGCCTGGAGCACCCATGACAGAGAGGCCGCAGCTCTGGAAGATTTCACCCACGCTGTCGCCCACTGCCGGGGTGGGAGCCAGGGAGAGGTCAGCCACGCCGAAGGGGATCTCCAGGCGGGCAGCCACTTCATTGCCAATCATCTCGCCAACGCGGGTCACCTTGTAGGCTGTCTTCTTGATGACTTCGGCAACGTCGAGCAGGTTCAAGGGGCGACCGGTCTGACGGCCCTTCTCAAGGGCTCTGTCAATGGCCTTCTTCACCACGCCGGGGCCGGAAACGCCCACGTTGATGACCACGTCAGGCTCACCAATGCCAAGATAGGCGCCGGCCATGAAGGGCACATCCTGGGGAATGTTGGCAAAGACCACCAGCTTGGTGCAGCCGAAGCCGCCCTTGTCAGCAGTCGCCGCGGCAGTGGCCAGAATCTGCCTGCCCATGAGGTCCACTGCGTCCATGTTGATGCCGGCCTTGGAGCTGGCCACGTTGATGGAGGAGCAGACGCGCCTTGTGCTGGCCAGGGCCTCGGGGATGGACTCGATGAGCGCTGTGTCGCCTTTGGCAAAGCCCTTTTCCACCAGTGCGGAGAAGCCGCCGATGAAGTCCACATTGGCTTCAAAGGCTGCCTCGTCCAGGGCCTGGCAGATGCGCACCATGTCCCTGGGACCGAAGGGAGCACCCACGGTGGCAATGGGGCTCACGCTGATGCGCTTGTTCACCACGGGAATGCCGTACTTGTCCCCGATTTCATTGCAGACTGCCACGAGATTGCGGGCATAGCGGTTAATCTTGGCACGCACATTGCCAAGAAAGAGCTCGAGGTCATGGCTCACACAGTCAAAGAGGGTAATGCCGAGGGTGACTGTGCGGACATCGAGATGCTCGTTGCGCACCATGTCCAGGGTGCTGATAACTTCACGTTCTGAAAGCATGAATACCTCCGTTTGAGCGGACAGGTGTCAACGCACCCTAGAAGTCGGTGATGCGGTGCATGGCCTCGAAAATGTCCCTGTGCTGCAGGGAGACATTGAGATTGAAGGAGCGGGCTGCACTCTGGATTTCCCTGTTGAGGCGGCCGACGTCCTCATCCTCCGGCACTTCCACCTCGAACACGAACAGGGCATGGTTCTCGCCGCCATGGCCGAGAACAGCCTTCAGGTTCTCGATGTTCACATTATGGCGGGCAAAGACACGGGCCATGGTGCTGATGAGACCCGGGCCGTCTTCGCCGTCCGTGGTGATCACATAGGGCTCACACTTGCGTCTGGAGCTCCAGGCACCATGGGAAGCCTGGCGGATGAGCACGCTGATGTCATGGCCCTCAGTGCGCAGGGAGTCTTCCAGACGCTGCTGCAAAAACTCCATGCTCAGTTCGTCCGGCACGTCAACAATGAAAATAGCTGCGAATTCGGCACCCAGAATGGTCTGTGTGACCTGCAGGATATTGCAATTGTTGTCGCTCAGTCCCTGCGAGACCGTTGCCACAACACCCGGGCCGTCTTTTCCCAGAAAGGAAATGGAAAGTTTCTGCATGGCTGGCACCTTACGTAAGTCCCAGGCTCCCTGGCAGATCATTATGTCACCCTGCTGCAGTGAGCCTTGTGTGATGAAGCCGGACATCATGCTGCCTGCCCTGCGCATGCAGGAGACGTCCGCAAGAGGTCTGTGCACACTGCCTTCTTCAGGGCCTTCTTCAGGAAAGATCCGGAAAATCTTCAGGGAAACCTTCAAGGGGCTCTTCAGGGAATCCTTCAAGGAATCCTTCAGGAAGTCCCTGGCAAAAGCCTTTCCGGCATCTTCAGGAAAGCTGTCAGGCGGCAGTGACACAGGCTGTTGAAACCAAGTCTTTTCCCACAAGATGCGTGCAAAGTCAAAACGTGACGTTCGCAAAATCAGCGCACAACGTCTGCCATTTTCAGGCTGAAAGGCGCTGTTTGACGGCACGAGAAAGCTTTCGTGACATTTTTTTCACGCTGTTGCAGCGCCTTGACGTCTCAGCATGATAGGCATATTTTAGCCCCTCAATTTATCTATCCTTGAGGAGTCAGGTCCAATGGAAGAGACCAGGGAACAGAATCAGAAGAAGGCCGGCCAGAAGATCAAGCTGGGGACAAAGTCCCCGCACGCGGCCTATTTCATGCCCATGCTCGAGAGCTTTGCCGAGAAGGGAATGCTCAACGAAGTGACGAAGTCCAGGGTTGTCAAATCCTGCGATCTTCTTGATCTCGGCATCCCCCTGTTCCCCAACGACTTCCGCAAGGAACACGACATCTCCTGGATCTGGGAGAAGTTTGACAGCCTTTCTGCAGAAGAGCTGGAACAGCAGGAGGATGTCGTTGCCATTGCAGGCCGCATTGTTTCCCTGCGCTCCTTTGGCAAGGTCATCTTCTTCCATCTGCAGGATCAGACCGGCCGCATTCAGTGCTATGCCCAGAAGGAAAACCTGGCTGACACGTTCGCCATTGTGAAAAAACTTGACGTCGGTGACATTGTCGGTCTTTCCGGGCATCTGTTCCGTACCAAGACAGATGAGCTCACAGTCTCCTGTACCAGCCTGAAGCTCATCACCCGCTCCATGCGTCCTCTGCCCGAGAAGTATCACGGCCTCAAGGACACGGAGACCCGCTACCGCCAGCGCTACGTTGACCTCATCGTCAACCCCAGGGCCAGGGAGATCTTCCTCAAGCGAAGCCAGATTGTCAGCGAGACACGCCGCTTCCTGGAGGAAAAGGGCTTCATGGAGGTGGAAACACCCATGATGCACCCCATCCCCGGTGGCGCAGCTGCCAAGCCCTTCATCACCAAGCACAATGCGCTGGACATTGACCTCTACATGCGCATTGCCCCTGAGCTCTATCTGAAGCGCCTGCTTGTGGGCGGCTTTGAGAAGGTCTTCGAGCTCAACCGCTGCTTCCGCAACGAGGGCATTGACACACGCCATAACCCGGAATTCACCACCTGTGAGTTCTACTGGGCCTATGCCAACTTCCATGACCTCATGGATCTGACCGAAGAGCTCTTCGGCAGACTGGCCCAACAGGTCTGCGGCACAACCATTGTGCCCTACCAGGGCGTGGACATTGATCTCACCCCCGGCCACTGGCACAAGATTACCTTCTATGAATCTCTGGAGAAGGTCGGCGGCCACTCTCCCGAGTTCTACAATGATTACAACAGAGTGAAAAGCTACCTCCTGGAAAGGGGCGTCAAGGTTCCCGACCAGGATCCCCTGCCCAAGCTGCATGCCCAGCTCTTTGACCTGGATGTGGAAGAAAAGCTCATCCAGCCCACCTTTATCTACGAGTACCCCATCGAGATCTCGCCCCTGTCCCGTCGCAACAACGACAATCCCCAGCTCGTGGACCGCTTCGAGCTCTTTGTGACCGGCAGGGAACTGGCCAATGCCTTCTCCGAGCTCAATGACCCCATTGACCAGCGCTGCCGCTTCGAGGAGCAGGTGCGCGAACGCAAGGCCGGTGACGAGGAAGCACACTGCATGGACGAAGACTTTGTGCGCGCGCTGGAATACGGCATGCCTCCGGCAGCCGGCCAGGGCATTGGCATTGACCGCCTGGTCATGCTGCTCACAGACTCCCCCAGCATTCGTGAGGTTCTCCTCTTCCCCCTGCTGCGCCCCGAGATCTAAATGGTTGCGCCTGGCGCGGCCAGGCAGAGGTAAGCCCTTGAGTTTTGAATTCTTTGTCGCCAGACGCTACCTCTTTTCCAAACGCAAGCAGGCATTTATCTATGTCATCTCCCTCATGTCCGTCCTGGGCGTGGCCCTGGGCGTGGCAGCACTTGTCATTGTGCTCGGGGTCTACAACGGCCTGACCACGGACATGCGGGAAAAAATCCTCGGCGCCAACGCCCATGGCGTGGTGCTGAGCACCCTGCCGGACGGCTTTGCCCTGGATCCCGAAGTCATGGACAGGGTTCTGGCCACTAAGGGTGTCACCGGTGCAACGCCCTTCATCTATTCCGAAGTCATGCTTTCTGCAGGCACGGGGGTGAAGGGTCTTATCTTGCGTGGCATAGATCCTGAACAGGCCCCGGAAGTGCTCAGCATGCTGCAGACCATCAAGCGCGGCAGCGTGCAGGATCTGGCAAAGGCAGACACGCCTCCGGGCATTATCCTGGGCGAAGAGCTGACCAAGCGTCTGGGCCTTGCCTTAGGCTCACGGGTGAACCTGCTCTCGCCCTCGGGTCAGCGCTCAAGCTCGGGCTTTCAGCCGCGCATCCGCCCCTTTGTGGTGGTGGGCATCTTCAAGACAGGCATGTATGAATACGATTCCTCCCTTGCCTTCCTCTCTCTAAAGGCAAGCAGGGATCTTCTGGGCCTGCCTCAAGACTACCTCTCAGGCATTGAAATCACAGTGGAAGACCTCTTCAGGGCCGACGAGGTGACTGCAGCTCTCAACGAAAGTATAGGCCACCGCTTCTATGCCCGCAGCTGGATGGATATGAATGCCAACCTTTTTGCAGCCCTCAAGCTTGAGAAGATCGGCATGTTCATCCTGCTGGCCATGGTTGTGCTCATCGGCTCCTTCTCCATTGTTGCCACTCTGGTCATGCTGGTCATGGAGAAAACAAAGGACATTGCTGTGATGATGAGCATGGGTGCAACCAGAAGCATGATTAGGCGCATCTTCATGTATCAGGGTGTCATCATCGGCTTTGTGGGCACCATGCTCGGCTATGCTCTGGGACTCACGGTAGGCTTTCTGCTCAAGAAGTACCAGTTCATCAAGCTGCCTGAGAATGTGTACACCCTGGATCACCTGCCCATCATCATCACAGCGTCGGACGTGATCATCATCGGCGTGGCAGCCATGACTCTCTGCTTCCTCTCCACCCTCTATCCTGCCAGGCAGGCCTCGCGCCTCAAGCCCGCAGAAGCACTGAGGTACGAATGAGCGCGCTCTACAGCTTTCATGACGTCTGCAAGACCTATGACGAGGGGGAAAAGACCCTGGAGATCCTCAAGGGCGTCACCATGGAGATCGCGGAAGGCGAGCAGCTTGCCATTGTCGGTGCATCGGGCTCAGGCAAGAGCACACTGCTGCATCTCATGGGGGCGCTGGACTCCCCCACATCAGGCCAGGTGCTCTTCCAGGGCAGGGACATGACCAGCCTTTCCCCTGACGAGCAGGCGCATTTCCGCAACAAGGTCTGCGGCTATGTCTTTCAGTTCCACCATCTGCTGGCCGAGTTCTCGGCCGTGGAGAACGTAGCCATGCCGGGCATCATTGCAGGCCTTGCAAAGGATACGGTCTTTGCCACAGCAGAGGAAATGCTTGCACGCGTGGGCCTTGGGGAAAAGGTGACAGCCCAGGTCAACAAGCTCTCGGGCGGCGAGCGCCAGCGCGTGGCCATTGCCAGGGCCCTTGTCATGCGTCCGAGCGTGCTTTTAGCCGACGAACCCACGGGCAATCTCGACGAGGGCACAGGCCAGCAGGTTGCTGATCTTCTTCGCGAACTCAACCGCGAGCTGGGCATGACCATGGTCATTGTCACCCACAATAAGGACCTTGCCGCAGGCATGGACAGATGTCTTGAGCTGAAGCAGGGCCTGCTTTTTCCGGGCTAGCAGGCAAGACTCTGTACTTTCCTGAATTTTCTGGAACAATTGCAGCAGTGTCCTGACCTTGCAAGGTCAGGGGCACTTCTGATAAGAAGTGCTGTCCCGGCCCTTCAGGCCCAAGCCCGAAAATCCGCAGCCCGGATTTTCCGGGCATGCTTTTGTCCGCACGCCATCACAAGGGAGAGTGAGCGTCCTGAACAGCATCAGTATGACGCGCACAGAGTGCAGGCACCGTGCTCCGGGGCTGCAGAAAGGGATGCCGGCAGTACCTGAAAAAAACGTCTGCCAGCGCAGCGGCGGCTGCTGATATCTGGCTCTCACAGACATCCTGATCTCATTCTTCCCATATTTGAAGGCAGAGTTTTCGATGAGGTTTTTGATGACAAGTCCTATGCGACGCAAAAGTCTGACTCGTAGCGTCATCTGTGCAGTCTGCGCCATGCTGCTTTTTCTGGCAGGCGCACCTGCTGCCAGGGCCGCAGGCGAGACCGTCCTGGTTTTGCCCTTCGCCGTGCAGTCAGGTCCCGAACTGCCTGATGCAGTCCATGCAGTGCCAGGGGCCATCGTGGAAAAGCTGGCCGCACAGGGCATGCGTCCCCTGAGCATGGAACGCGCCACTGCAATCTACCGCGAGTCAGGCCTCAAGAGCATTGATCTCGCAGCTGCCCGTCAGCTTGGTGTGACAGCAGGAGCAGACCTCGTCGTCTACGGTGCCTTCAACCAGGATGGACGCGGCTTCATCATGGACACCCGCCTCGTGCCCGTTTCCGGCGCACGTCCCGTGCCTGCCCGCTTCGCACGTCCCAATATGTCGGACCTTGCGGAAGCTGCCACCCAGCTTGCAGCCAGAGCCTCTGCCACCCTGAATCCTGTCCAGGTTCCCGAAGAAGAGCCTGCGCCGGCAGCTGCTCCGGCAACGCCTGCGCCGGCCCAGCTCGTGCCCATGAATCTGCCGACCTCGGGCAAGGGCCTTGCCGACGTGCAGGTGCGCGGTCTGCGCAACATGGACCCGGAAGTGGTGCTCATGCGCCTCACCATCCGCAAGGGTGACTCACCTGATGCCAACGCCATCAACGAGGAAGTGATCCGCATCTGGGAAATGGGCTACTTCACGGACGTGCAGGCCCATATGGAAGGCAATGTGCTTGTCTTTGACGTGGTGGAAAAGCCCCGCATCGACAACATCATTGTTGACGGCGCCAGCGCCATTGACGAGGAAGACATCATCGCTGCCATGACCACCCGTACAGGCAACGTTCTCAACGAACAGACCCTGGCCGAGGATTTGCAGCGCATCACCGAGCTCTACCGCAAGGAAGGCTACTACCTTGCCAAGCCCTCCTACCGCTTCGAGGACCGCACCGGCCGCCGGGGCACAGTGCTTGTCATCGACATTGAGGAAGGCAAGAAGCTCTATATCACCGAAGTGCGTGTGGACGGCCTCAAAGAGCTCGACCAGGACGACATGACCAAGTACATGGCGCTGCGCGAGCGCGGGTTCTTCTCCTGGATCACCGGCTCCGGTGTGCTCAAGGAGGAGTACCTTGAGCGTGATACCAATGCCATTGCCGCCTACGGCCTCAATGAAGGCTATGTGGACATGCAGGTGGGTGCTCCTGAAGTTGAATACAAGGAAGACGGCATTCACATCATCTTCCCTGTGAGCGAAGGCCCCCGCTACAATATCAATGAAGTCGGCTTTGCAGGCGATGTTCTCGATACCCAGGAGAACATGGAACAGATTGTAGAGATGGATGAGTGGAAGGAAGAGAATGAGTACTTCTCTCTGACCGTCATGCAGGAAGATGCCAAGCGTCTGCAAAATTACTACAATGACAAGGGCTATGCCTACGCGGAAGTAGATACCCGCGTCATCAAGCCTGACGACAAGCCCGGCACGGTCAACGTGGTCTACGTGATCAACAAAAGACAGAAGGTCTTCATCCGCAGACTGATCGTGGAAGGCAACGAAAAGACACGTGACAACGTCATCCTGCGCGAAATGCGTCTTGGTGACGGTGATCCCTATGAAGGTGCCAAGCTGCGCAGGTCCACGGAACGTCTGAACCGTCTGCGCTACTTCTCCGGTCTGGACACGGAACTTGTGCCCACAGAGAGCGAGGATCAGGTTGACCTCAAGGTCAAGGTCAAGGAAGCCAACACCGGTGCCCTCATGGCCGGTATCGGCTACTCAACCTACTTTGACGTGGGCGTCAATGCCACCATCATGGAGCGCAACCTCTTTGGTCGCGGCTACCAGCTGGCTTTGAGCGGCTTCTTCTCCTGGCGCCGCACCTCCGGCACGCTGACCTTCAACAACCCCAGAGTCTACGATACAGACCTGTCCTTCGGTAACGATCTGTACTACATGCATGACTACTGGGACAGCTTCACCCGTGACACCCTTGGTGACACCATCCGCTTTGCCTACCCCATTGGTGAATACACCTCCGTGGGCATCAGCTACCGTCTGGAACGCTACGAGATCTACGATGTGGACCACGATGCGTCTCCCTATATCACCGACTACAAGGGCATTAACTGGACCAGCGCCTTCGGCGCCCGCATCACCCGTGACACCACGGATGACCGCGAACGTCCCACCCGCGGCACCATTGCCAGACTCTGGGGCGAATGGGGCGGTGGCGGCCTCGGCGGTACCGACAACTTCGTGAAGGTTGTTGCAGACTGGCAGGGCTTCTACTCCTTCAATCCCACCAATACCATTCACCTGCGTGCCCGCCTTGGTGCTGTCTTCCAGAACACAGACTCCAAGATTCCTGTCTTCGAACGCTTCTACGTGGGCGGTATGGACACAGTCCGCGGCTACTCCTACACAGACGCCTCCCCGCGTTCCCAGGACCCGCGCTACCAGCGTGACGTTATCGGTGGTGACCGCATGGGTGTGGCCAACATCGAATACGTGTGGACCTTCCAGAAGGATATGGGCCTGGCGCTCGTGCCCTTCTTTGATATCGGCTTTAACTACAGCCATGATGACGGCCAGAGGCTGAATTTCGACTTCGATGACTACTGGGTCTACTCCGCAGGTCTGGAACTGCGCTGGCGTTCTCCCATGGGCGACCTGCGCATAGCCTACGGCATCCCGCTCAAGAAGGACTTCGACGGCGAACGTGAAACCGGACGCCTGGAGTTCAGCATGGGCCAGTTCTTCTAGGCCGAACACAGCGCACCGCATTGTACTGATTCAGGGAGGAGCAGACACCTGCTCCTCCCTTTTTCGTGGCAGTCCCCGCAGCCCGTGGAGGCTGATATGTTTGTACCCACAGGCAAATACCTGAAGACAGTGAGTAACTATTTGAAATAGTTACCTTTCATCATGCTTTTTCGCCAAAACTTTTCCAAACTCTGCTTTCAGAGCCTTGCTGAGGGCCTTTCTGGGGGCCTCACAGTAGCCTCACTGGCCTCTCAGGAGGTGTTTCATGATGTGTCTCATGACGCGTCTTACGATGCGTTTCATGATGCGTTTCACAGGCAGGCAGCGGGGCCTGGCAATGCGAGCCGGAAAAGGCAGCATGTGCCTGAACAGGCCTGATTGTTCCAGACAAAGCTGAAGGCGGCATCAGGCCAGGCATATACCAGACATCCCAGGCGCTGCAGCATGCCAGACACCCAGGCACCCCGGCCCTGCATACGGCAAAAAACTGACAGCCAACAGGGCGAACAGGGCGAGTGCAGGCTGTGGTCCGCAAACTGCCGAAGCCTGGGCGCAAAAAAAGGAGAATGACCCGAAGGCCACTCTCCCGAAATGTTCTGCCCGAAGCAAAGCGCGCTGGCAGTGTGTTTTCCTGACTCCTGCTGGAGCTTTCCGGCTAAAGCTTTAGTCGAAGAGGTAGGAGAACTTGTCTATATAGCCCTGTACAAAGAGGACAAAGACCACCACAGGCAGCACATAGGTGAGGAAGGGACGTATCCAGTGCGGGAACTTCAGACCGTCACCCTTGTCTGCTTCGGCAATGAAATTGCTCCAGCCCCAGCCGTATCTGCTGGTGCAGAAGAC